>NZ_JAKJSL010000055.1:0-48844 GCF_050336815.1 Photobacterium nomapromontoriensis | reverse complement strand
AAAGAGAGTTCCAGACGTTAGTGATGCTTGATGTCGGCAGCGATTGCACTGATACAAGTCACGTGATTTTAACTGGCAATACTTATCGTGATGGCAATTAGGGCACTTGAACGCAGTAGGCCATCGCATATCAAACAAGTGCTTTTGGCACTGTTCTTCAGTACCATACAGCTTGATAAAGCGATGAATAGAAATACTTTTCTGAAATTGAACCATATTCTTAGGCATGATCTAATCCTCAAGTTTTCTTTAACTCAAAGTATAGCTCAGCTGGCTGATTAATGATGGTAATCAGGTAGAAATATCATAAATAATGACCGCGACAAAAATCACACTTATTAAAAGCCATCGATATATCAGATAAAATACCTGTTCGGCATAATATATTATTTTAACTTATGCTTCATTTTGAAATTAAAACTAATATAACAGGATTGTACACTTCTTACATAATGGAATAACTAACTTCTGTGAACTTATACTACAATTTATGATGCAATAAAGTATGAGCTAGAAAAGATATTCTAGCTCTAACATTTGAAAACAGCGGCTTATTACTCTCTCTCTTTGGTAAAACCACCATATAAATCCAGGCGACGGTGGCGAAGATTCGTGACTGATCCTTCGGTATTTAATTGTTTTAGTTTTGTTAAATCCACATCCGCAAAGATGATCATTTCCGTATTTGGGCTTGCCTCTGTTAACGTGGCATCATGAGGGAAATAAATATCGGATGGTGAAAACACGGCGGATTGAGCATATTGAATATCCACATTATCCACCCGTGGCAAATTACCCACACTGCCGCCAATCGCCACATAACATTCATTTTCGATAGCACGGGCTTGAGAGCAGATCCTCACTCGCTGATAGCCATTTTTAGTATCAGTCCAAAACGGCACAAAGATAATTTGTGCATCTTGCTCGGCTAGCATTCGTCCAAGCTCTGGGAACTCACTGTCGTAACAAATTAAAATGCCCACCCTACCTGCATCAGTCTCAAACACTTCAACCTGGTTGCCACCATCAATGACCCAATCCTTCTCCTCGTGTGGCGTGATGTGGATTTTGTATTGGGCATTAATCTCGCCATCTCGTTGTAACAAATAAGAGACGTTAAACAGCTTTCCATCTTCGATCACCGGCATGCTGCCTGCGATAATGTTGATGTTGTACGTAACCGCCATTTGTGAAAAACGGTTTTTAATCTCCTCACTGAAACTGGCCAAAAAGCGGATGGCTTCAACGGAATTCTGCTCCTTGTTTATCCCCATTAATGGCGCATTGAAAAACTCGGGGAACAGCGCGAAATCGGCCTTATAATTGGCCAGCGAGGAGATAAAGAATTCAGCTTGCCCAAGAAAATCTTCCAAATCGTTCATCGCGCGCATTTGCCATTGCACCACCCCAATACGGACTAACGTTTTTTCTACATCGTGGATCGACTGAATGTCCTCTTCGTAAAAGAAATTATCCCACTCCAACAAGGTTGCGTAGCCATTGGAGGCATCATCTTCTGGTAGATAGCCGCGCATAATTCGTTTTACATCAAAGTCATTGGCTAGCTGGAAAGACAATATGGGATCATGCAATTCACGACGTTGTACTTTGTCGATATATTCAGGCACCGTCAGCTGATCGGCATATTTGTGATAATGAGGAATACGTCCACCCGCTAAAATTGCCTTAAAGTTCTTAGTACGACAAAGATCTTTACGTGCATCATACAATCTGCGACCTAAGCGGAGGCCTCGGTAATCCGGATGGACAAACACATCCAATCCGTACATCGCATCGCCCGTCACTTGATTCTGAATAACGTTATTTTCATTGATAATGTCAGTGTAAAGATGAGGCAAAGAAAAACGGTTATAGTCCACTTTGATGGTCAGCGCAGCACCAACGATCTTACCGTTGTCTTCAATACAGATTTGCCCATCAGGGAATTGGTGGATCAAATCCATTATGGTTAAACGGGGCCACGATCCCCCCACATCATGAAAAACCAAATCCATCAGTTCAGCTAATTCAGGGTAATCTGTCGGTTCTATGGTGCGTAAAGAAAGTTTCGGCGTGTTACTGTCCATATATACGTTGTCCGTTTTCAACTTCACAAATATGACAAAGCATGGCATAAATTATGAAATGTGGGTATATAAGGACTTCACAGTTCCCTGACATAACACAGTAACAACCTTAAATTTCCACTTTTATTACAGTAATAAAGCACAGCCGGTGCGCGCAAAATAACGGTGACACCCATTTTATAAATTCTGCCATTGCCCAGAGCATAACAAGGGGATCATATTCATCGATGATAAAACACGACTATGCACAGGACAGAAATATACAAAGCATGGGAGTACAATACATGGGTATCATCATTATTATCTGAAATCAGGCATAATCAGGATAATCCAAATGCTCTTCTTCTGGACATCCGTCATAGACCTCACTCTTCATCAACACCATCAGTGGTTACATCATGTTCAGTGGAATAGTATAGAACGTCATCCCCCTGGATAACAAAACCAATCCCATGCTCTTCATCCCATGCACATTCAAAACTGACACTGATCGCATTTTTGGCTACGCTGTGAAGCGTAAAACGGGTAATTGCCATCAATTCACTGATATTACCGGCTAAAAGCTGCTCTTTTGTCAGTACACCCATACGGGTTTTAATAGTCGGCTCATCATCGAATACATCTAAGAATTCAGACTCTTCAAGTATCTCTTGATATTCTTCTTTCAGGTAATCACATAATATTGAATAGACGCGCACTTCATTATCTGAAAACCATTGCATCATATCATCGACTTCTACGAAATCTTCTCCTGAGCAAAAATCAATAGCCTTATGATAGCCTTTAAAATCATGCCACTTGGTAAGCTCTGAGCTTGTGATATGGAGATGCTCATCATCTCGAACCCAGTTAAGGTTATTATTCATTGTTACCTCGTTTAGGTCTGTTAACCTATTTTTGTATTAACATGCAATATGGAAAGGCTTAGTAATCATCTTCATCGCAACCTTCATAGGCAAAGGCCGCGTAATCCACCGTTGTATTCGGGTTTTTGAATGTCACGATAACCCCTTCATTGTTCCAAAAGGCGTATTCTTTAATTCTTATTACAGAAGCAGGTATCGTTAACTCAATTATCCTATTATCGGAAAATGATGCATAACCAATATGGGTCAGACCATCCGGGAAAACAACGCGGGTCAGCTTGCATCGCCCAAACGCATCGCTACCGATCTGTCTAACTACTACCCCATCAAAATGTTCCGGGATAATAATGTTGGTATAACGAGAGTAATAATTAACGATGGTGCCCGTATCCGGTTCAAACGTGACATCTTTCAACGTTAGTGTGTGGGGGATATTATACGCACTACGATCAATCAGCAATGTATCAGGGAAAGCGCCATTAGCTATCACAGCTTCTGGGTTTTGAATCTCGACATGAGTTAGCGAGTTACCATAAAACGCTTCTTTGCCGATAGTCGCAACAGTTCGAGGGATGATTAAGCTGGTGAGCGCATTTTCAGAGAAGGCACGCTCAGCAATATACGTCACCGACTCTGGAATAGCTAACTGGGTTAACTCATTACAGGAAAATGCATATTCCTCGACCCGTGCTAATGCATTTGAAAGGGTCAGCGTGATTAGTGCGTTATCAAAAAATGCGTAACGCCCGATAGCCGTCACTGAGTTTGGTATTGTCAATTCGGTTAGCGCATTACCATCAAATGCGTGGTCACCGATAGAGATCAACGAGTTAGATAACGTCACACTATCTAGTTCGTTATCATTAAATGCGTATTCTCCAATGCGGGTTACAGTGTCTGGTATCGTAATGTTTGTTAACGCATTATCATCAAAGGCATGATCACCTAAGATAATTAACGAGTTAGAAAGCATGACACTTTCCAACTGATTATCAGCAAATGATCTATTAGCAATAGACGTGACGGAATCAGGAATGACGACACTCGTTAGTGCATTCTTTTCAAATACACGACCCTCAATAACTGTCACTGAATTCGAGATCACCACGCTCGTTAATGCGTTTTTAGCAAAAGCCCTCTCGCCAATAGCAGTCACTGAATCAGGGATCACGACATGGGATAAGCGATTGCGCCAAAATGCCCTACCACCGATGTAGGTTAATGCGTGTGGAAAATCGATATGGGTTAACTCATTCGATGAGAATGCACCATCACCGATTTCCGTCACCGAATCGACAATCACGACATCCGTTAATGCGTTATTAGCAAAGGCGCTATCGCTAATCAGCCTCAATGTATTCGGCAGTACGACCTTGGTTAACGCGTTATCAGAAAATGCCCAATGACCGATCATGGTAACAGGCGAACCATCAAAGTGATCCGGAATGATAATATTGGTGTAATTCGAGTAATAATCAAGAATACAGCCCGCCTGTGCGTCAAATTCAACATCCGCCAGCGTCAGTGTATAAGCCTTACCACAAACAGGCTGAGCAAATTTTGTCGATGCAAGCACAGCCTCATCAAACGCACCATGTCCCATTGTTATAACTGAATTAGGAATCGTCACATCAACGAGTTCATTATCAGAAAAAGCCAGTTTTTCAATACGCGTAACCGAGCTTGGGATAATAACATTAGTTAATTTATTGCCAGAAAACGCGTTTTCCCCAATCGAGATTACCAAATCAGAAAATGTCACATTGGTTAATTCATTATGCATGAACACGCCATTCTCTATGGCAATGAGATCCTTTGGAAGGGTGATACTAGTTAATTCATTGCGTATAAATGCATATTCACCGATTCGAGTCACCGAGTCAGGAATACTCACGTGAGTAATTTCGCTATCACGAAATGCCCAGTCATCAATTGCTGTCACCGGGAAACCATCAAAGTTATCTGGAATAACGATATCGGTGTAACCCGCATCATATCCAATAATACAGCCTGTTTGACTATCAAATTCAACATCGAACAGCGTAAGGATATGCGGCTGTGCGCGCCCGTCATTATTCATTATTCTTTCTCTTTAAATACTTTAAGATAGCCACTCAAACGGTGTGACTTATTTCATTTAGTCTTACCAAACACATTGACCACTTTCATCCGTCATCGTCTGCTTTGATATATCAATGACTTTACCACTGTGACGGTTGGTATAAGTAAGGTCATACAACAGCGCACCTTGACTAAGAAAACTGTATTGCCCGTTGATTTTACCGTCCACAATTTCAAGCCAGACATGCTTCAACTCCCAAGGGCTATCGGCGACTTCGCGTACAATGGTCTCCCCTTGGTAAACTAATGGAATAAAAGACTCAGACTGCTTATACCGTACTTAACCACTTACCCAACCAATATCGCTATCGGAATACATCCGGAACTCAAGTTTAATGCGGTTATTGGGTGAAGAGAAACAACGTACGTCGGCAGACAGGGTGCCGGCATAACCGAATGAAGAGATACATAGCGATATTAACGTCACCAGTATTTTAAGGCCTATATTTTTCATATTCAGATACTACTGCTCACCCTATCGAATTTATTTCTGCACTTGCTATTTTTAATGTTAATTATTATCTCAGCCTACATCTTCAAGCCACGTTTTTAGCAACAAGGCTCTTTGCTTAACAATTGGCATGATAATACCATTCGCGACATTCGCTCGAATTGCGACATACATCGTACCCGACTGAGGATAGCGCTGGCTTATTAACTGATAATTGAATGCCATTGTCTTATCACGTGCATCTAACCACGCTCTTTGACTGGCTTTAAGCAGTGCTTTTCCTTCAGAATCCAATTGGCGATATAACAAACGATAATAATAATTAAGTTCCCTATCCCACAACGCTTCTCCAACATAACACCTTACTGATAAGGAGCCACCAAAGCTGTTATCTAAACAATATTTCACATATTCATTAATGGGCTGCTCAAAGTCTTCAACAGTTGCGAATGTATTCAACGGCTGAAAACTCGCGATTGGTTTCTCAATAAAGGTCTTGGCTTGAGTCAGCAATGGAAACATTAGAAATATATAAATGATAACCTTATTCATCATACAGTCCCTTTTGGTGATAAAGCGCCACACTTCTCGCACATCACTTTCCCTCTTTTAATCGTACCAGCACAGTTTTCACACATTCTCTCTGGTAGAGTTGGATCATAATAACTGGCAGATGTCATGAATTTTTGGTTATTCGCGGCGCGGATATCATCCGACACGTTGGCTTTTTTCTTTTTTGACAACATAACCACAGCGACGACAACAATAACCATAAATACCATCAGCACGAGTAACATAGCAGCCACGTGCAGAATCCCTGACATAGCCAAAAATTCAATGATTCCCTGATGACTCGACATTTCCTTTTCCTTATCGTGAGTTAGTCTTGTTTAAGATCTACACCCATCAATTGTTCATATAATGTATCGTTTTTACAACGTATCGTAGCAATCGACTGCCCATTTGATTCTACATAAATGCCAGACTCTAACACACCATCTGGTCGTCTTTCTCGTGATGTGTATACGCTGTAAACCGTCGACTTATTCGGTACTGATACCGAGTAATACTCACTTCTTCCAGCCCCCATCCACTGATACGTTGATGCTAAAGCACGAGGAATAGTTAACGCTAATTCGGGGTGATACAATTGTTTCCCGTATCGGTAATGAATGATCTCACCTAAGTCCTGAATCTCTACTTTTTTACCATTTTCCGTTTCACAGTAAAAAATCGTTTCTGAATAAGCATATTGACTGATCAGCATCGCGCATAACGATACAACTAGTCTTTGTTTCTTTAGTGCCATAGTAAAACCAATCCATCATTTTTCACTGACGTCATTACTGACAACTTGCATCTCAAAATAACCGTTATAGTTGTAGTTATAAAAAACCCAACGATCGTTACTAAGCCAGCGCGCTTTATGCATTGAAGACAATACCCATTCCGCACGATAAGGCTCTAGGGCATCCTTCCATTCCCTTCCTTCGGCCAGACGTAACGTTACTTCTGGCGTTTTCCATTTACCAGCCATATTTTGTTGTAGGAATGCCGCAAATTCCTGGCCATTGTAATAGCCGCTGAGTCGGCGTTGACCATTTGGTGCTGTAATACGATACTCTGGATTTTCGTCGACTAATTGCCCTGTTTGGGTCGAAATCAACCAGTCTTGACCATGCCCACAGGTATAGCCAATCCGCTGTTCCTGTGGATAGAATGCGACAAATTCACACTCATCAAAATAATCATACTGATAGATTTCTTCACCCTTTGTATCATAAAGATAAAGGGTGATTTTCTCCCACTCACTATCATTGATAGGTTCTCTGATTATTTTTAGTTGAACGCCCAACAAATCATAAGCTGTCTCTTTATCCTTAATCTCGACAAGTGGTGGTTGTGGATTCGCCGGACTGCTTTTAACCAATGTTTGATATTGCTCTGCACTGATTGGGGCAAACTCGACTGTCAGCGGTTGTGATTGCGCATCACTAAAGGGGGCCAGGCTGCCTCCCAGTAAAAATAGGACAGGGATATAGGGTGCTAGCATTTTCCTTACCTCTAATTTTAGGCTTCAATAAAACTGCTCATCTCGCCTTGAACGTCACTAAGACATATATCTTGAGGCAAAGTGGATATTGAGTAAAAGCGACCTATAGTCATTTCACTTAAATGCCTTTTGCGCAATATACAATGCCAGTTTCACGTGATGCATAGCAGGTAAGGTTGTCTTTCAAGATACTAAAAGGGATGGATATACCGTCATTATTATCGACTTTAATTACATGGGAGTCTTGAACCATACGCTCTGATACTGCACCTCCATTTGAAAGGTTCCAGTCGACAATATATTCATGAATATTGGCGCACATTGTTATTTCGCACGCCTCAGTACTTTCAGTGCCATTATTGAAGACTAAACACACCGTCGATATTTTATCACATCCCGCCACGACACTTTGACTCAACGTCATACCAACAATCGTTAATACAGCAAAGCAAAAACGATACTTCATTTTCATATTCCATGATTTCGTATACATCAAAATCACCTTGGGGGATTCTCACTGAAACGAGCATCTTGAGACAGCTTGGGTATCAATACAATAGGTGCAAAGAACAGGCTGATGACAAAACAATAGATTATCGGTAGCAGTGCGATACTAAAACCCGCAGCCATTCCCTGAAGATCAATATTAATATGGCCAAACATAGTAATAAGACTATAAGTAAACATAAGCCCACCACTTAACCAACATACTTTCAGGCTTACTGACAATCGTTCTCTGACTGAAATGCCAGACATGGTAAACCATATCCCTATAGCTGGCATTATAACGACGGTCAACGAGAGAAAATCAACAAACATTCGCCATTCGCTCACAAAAAGTAATTGTAAAACAACAAAACAATATATGAGCCCATATAAAATCAGGCCGATCTTATTCAAAATTCATACTCTCCTGCTTATTTGCTTAACGAGTTCCATGCCAATTCACAGCCTTGCTATACATCATGCCACTGACTAGCGCTTGCCTATTTTTTCAACTCATCATGCAGGCTACCGACATCCTCATATCATGAAAGATCTGTACCCACGCGACGTTTAAAGGCAGCAGTCTTATTACTGCCGCCTCTTTAATTGCTACTCAATTTGCGGTTAGCGTTTCTTATAAACGACGCAGAAATTGCCACGTTTGGTACGGCATTTTGAGCAACGCTCACAATCAACGGGCGCTCTATGACCATCTTTCCAGCGTTTAACCAGATGTGGTTCCGCAAGCAGCGGTCTTGACAGCGCAAAGTATTGAATATTGGTGTTAGCGGCAATCGCTTCAATGGCGTCAATGTCGCTCAATCCGCCCACGGTAATGACCGGTACATTCACCTCTTGACTGATCACATTACCATATTCGTGAAAATAGCCTTCTTGCTGCAGGGTATACCCATCAAACGATTCGCCAACCAGAGTACTCGCATTGCCATGGATGTTCCCGGAGATGATGATTGCATCAACGCCAATGGCTTCTAATTTTTTACAGATAATGCGGGTTTCATCAAAGGTTAAACCGCCTTCAAAAAACTCAGAAGCCGTCAATTTAACGAAGATCGGGAAGTCATCACCGACTAGCGCTCTGATCGCTGCATAAATGTCGATTAAAAAACGCATACGATTATCAAGACTGCCACCGTATTCATCTTCTCGGCGGTTATAATACGGACTCAAGAACTGGTTGATTAAATAAGTGTGAGCCGCGTGGATTTCTACACCGTCAAAGCCCGACTCTTTCGCTCGACGACTAGCTTGTGCAAAGGCCTGCACAATATAGTCGATTTCCGCTTTGGTCATCGCTTTACCTAATGTTTGTGTGCCTCGCTCTGGCACCTCACTCGGCGCGAATATCACCCTTTCACCGACATTGTGGGTTGTTTTGGTGCCACCGTAAGCCAGCTGCATCACGATTTTAGCATCATGGGTATGGACAAGCTCAGTGAGCTTTTTGTACTCATTGATAAAAGAATCATTGTACATGCCCATCATGCCGGCATTTGGCTTCTCTTCTTCTACAATATTCGCATAACCCGTTACGATAAGGCCAACTTCCCCTTTCGCAAGCTCTTCGTAGATAGCATATAGCTTATCTGTCATATGGCCGTCTTCTGTCGCCATATTTTCCCACGTCGCGCTTCGCATAAAGCGGTTTTTTACTGCCAAACTGCCAATGCGGGTTTCTGAAAACAAAGTACTCAAGTCCTATCCTCGTAAAAATCATGTTTCGTATCATTCATCGCGTGATAGAAGACGAAAAAAGAACTGCCATACCGTTCACAGGACTGTTCTTTTTTCATCCATATTCGCCATGGCTGATGAGCAACGGCAGATATTACCGACAAGAAAGAGGAAGTTCCTTAATCTGGATTAAGGTAATGACAACTCTATTAACTGAATTCAGGAACAAGCTACCTCATAGTGGTTTTTCTCGCGGTCTCCCCCTATTCTTATTGATGAATAAAGATCGCAGCTACCACCAATGATTCTTTTAATGGATAAAAAATGAACACAATCGAAAGACAAGGATTAGAAAATGAATGGTTGCTTCTACAAAATCAATTTGACGGGTATGAAAAATATTCCCTTCTTATTAAATTATTGAGTGTTGTCATTTTGTGCGCATCTTATTTGCTCAATATGATCACTTTTTTTACCATCTTCATTTTACTCATTTTATGGATGCAAGATGCGATTTGGAAAACCTTCCAGTCCAGAATGGAGCCGAGATTAATCAATCTAGAACGATCAATTCAAGACAGCGCGGTAGGTCATAACACCACATCGCCCTATCAGTTTAATCGCCAATATCATCAATCGCGACCAAGCCAGCTTGGATTAATCAAAGAATATCTTTCACAGTCAATCAGGCCAACCATCGCTTATCCCCACAGTGTGTTACTTACCTTCGCGGTTATAATATTGTGTAACTCAATGTGAGGTAGCCATTACAAATAATTCAGGCATAAAAAATCGGCTTCAACATAACGTTGAGGCCGATTCTGAACAACTTACAAATTGCGCAATCTTTCTAAATACCGAACATTAAACTCATTATCGGGCTTGTTGTCCTATCTAAAAAGAAGGGTATTGTTCTTCTCTTACTGCTGCGCTGCCACTTCAGGTGATTGCGCATGTAGCTGAAGATACTTCAATAGCACGCGTTCTTCGTCCTTATCCAGCGTTGAATAAGGACGCATTGCATTCAGGCTATCAATCCACTTGTTGGCCGTTAAATGATCAGGTTTTGGTGCAGCATGACATTGGCTGCAACTATCTTGATACATTGTTTCTGCATAGGCCCACAATGGTTTTAACGTTGCAAGCAGATTACCTTCCTGTAGCCATGCTGTAACTTCTACATGCTGCCACTTAGAACCATCGGCTGCTGTTTCAGTGGCTAGCACTTTTTGCGTCTCTTGCAATGCTGGCTCTAACCCTGCGACAACAATTTTCTGTCCCATTGCCTGCATTAGCATATTTGCATTAGAACCTTCCTGAGACCATCCTGAAAGTTGCACTTTTAATGCATCACCTTGACGCTCAAGTACTGTTACTTGAGAGGCGGGGAACAACTGACCTTGCGCTTGATCCATTGCATCAGACGCTAAAAATAGCTTCTTAGATGAGATAGCATAAAGCTGATTCGCTCGAGGTGTTGTTGCAGCACTAGCACTAAGCTGTGTAAATTCAGTCTTATAGCCATTATCCATATGCGGTAACTGGTGCACGATGCCTTTATGACATTCGATACAGTTCATATCTTTTGCCGCTGCAGGTGTCATAGCCGCTGCTGCTGCTGGTGACTGTTCTGCGTGATCCATTGCGGTATATGAGTGACAGCTCTTACAAGGCGCAGAGTTAGTGTCTTTCATCATCTTCCACACATCTTCAGCCATACGAAGACGGTTTGCTTCGAATTTAGCAGGAGTGTCTATATCTTTAGAGACGAATTCGCTATAAATGTCACCAATACCGCCTAATTTCGCTTTCATGAAATCAACAGGATTATTCTCTGGAATATGACAATCACGGCACTCTGCTCGAACACCATAAGCGTTTTTAAAGTGAAGAGATGTTTTATATTCATTATAATTTTGCTTCATCGAGTGACATGAGGTACAAAATTCATTACTTGATGTAAATTCAATCGTTTGGTGAAAGGAAAAAACACCTGCTAGCGTAACTAAAACGCACACAACGGCGATAGCCAATACTGAGTATCGACTACTTGGTTTTGTAAGAAAATGCCAAATCTTCTTCATGAGATATCCATAAAATGAGAAACAATATTGAAAGAACCATTCCAGGTATGCGTGTTAAGGCCGCAAAAAATTAAGCTGGCCGCAATAAGCACTCAACCATTAAAGCTGTACTGAAATAACCCTATCAATAGTGACGGTAAAATTTTTGCTAAAACTAACAGCTTTATATGAACAAGACAAATTCAGCTATTAACATAAATTAATAAGTTATTAATATTTAAAAAAATAGGGTATAAATCGCTTATTTAACACGCTAAACATCTCCAGTAAAACCTTAAAAAAGAGCATAAAAATGCCCTATAACTGCAATTAATTCTTGTTATACTCTGCAATAGATAATGATTATCAACCTCAATATCATGATTTAACATATTGATTATTAATGCCTAATTGGTATTTACAATACCAAACAATACCGTGAATTAACACAAATTAAAAAACAGTTAACACTAGCGACACAAGTATGTATTATCTACCTTTCATAAGGTACGATATTACAACACGCTACGTGTTATTCTTTTTTAAGTTCCTAAAATAATTTTGGAATCTAACATTGCAATTACTCGGTATAGGCTCTGATATATTAGGTGTATCCTTGTTAAATAGAATCACTAGCGTTTTCCTTAAGATAGTGATCTTACAATTAATTCAAATAGCCATTCATGGCGCACTGCTCTTCGAATATTTTTAAAAACCGTGGATATATAGCATGGCACTATCACGTCGTAATTTTTTAAAACTCTCCGTCGCTACAGCTATTTCAGCAAATGGTCTTGCACTATTCCCTGCCGGAAAAGTCTTTGCATCAGATACTCTCGTTATTCCCTCAGCAACGCACTATGGTCCATTCAATGCCGTTGTTAAAAATGGTAAATTAATTGGTGTTCAACCAATTAATGATATTGACCCATTCCCTACCGAGATGCTGACAAAAGGTATTTTAAGCCGGACTTATGACGATACGCGCATTAAATACCCAATGGTACGTAAATCGCTCATTGAAGACCCTCTAGGTAACCATAACCCTCACCTTCGAGGTAAAGAACCTTTTGTGCGTGTGAGCTGGGATACAGCAATTGCTTTAACCGCATATTGCATTGCGCGTACCATTGAAAAGCATGGTAATGAAGCCGTATTCAGTTCATCTTATGGCGGTTGGTCTCATGCTGGTTTGAATCGACCTCAAACACTGCAAGGTCGCTTCTTTAACTTAATCGGCGGTCAAAGTTGCTGTGCTGGTGACTACTCTGCAGGCGCTTCAGGTGTCATTCTTCCACACGTCATTGGCGACATGGAAGTTTACTCACCACAAACGGCTTGGAAAGTCATCGAAGAAAATACTGAACTCGTGCTCTTTGTCGGCTGTGACCCATGGAAAACTAACCGTGTTGAATTCCGTGTTGCTGATCACTCAATGCAAAAGCATTGGGAAGCATTTAAAGAGAAAGGCGTTAAGTTTGTCTCTATCAATCCTCAAAAAACACAAACAGACAAAGAACTGGGCAGCGAATTAATTAATATCCGCCCTAACACTGATACCGCTCTTTTCTCTGCGATGTCTTACTACCTGGTTAAAAGTGGTAAGCATGACCAAGCCTACATTGATAAGTACACAGTAGGTTTTGATAAGTACCTTGCATACTTAAACGGTACTGATGACGGTGTGGAAAAAACCCCAGAATGGGCAGCTGAAATTACTGGCGTTTCTGCACAACAAATTAAAGATCTTGCCGATCTTTGTATGTCTAAGCGCACACAAATTGCGGCTGGCTGGGCACTACAACGTGCCGACCACGGTGAAATGATCCACTGGGCGATTATCAACTTTGCTTCAATCATGGGTAAAATTGGTAAGCCAGGACAAGGAGCCGGCTTTAGCTTCCACTATGGTAATGGTGGTACAGCACAATCAGGTAAACGTATGCCGATTGGTCTCTCTCAGGGCCGTAACCCAATCACGAAAACGTGTCCTGTTGTGATGATTTCAGACATGCTGAATAATCCAGGCAAAGCATACACTCGTGATGGTTCAAACCTCACCCTGCCTAATGCAAAACTCATTTATAACGCCGGTAACAACCTCTTGTCCCACCAGCAAAATACCAATGAGTTAATTCAAGCATTAAATAACAATATTGACACTGTAATCTGTCAAGATGCATGGTGGTGTGCTTCCGCAAAACATGCTGATATCGTACTTCCAGCCACCTCAACGCTAGAACGCAACGATATTACATCAGGCGGTACCTACAGCAACAACAAGATCTACGCAATGCGTCAGGTTGTTGAACCGGTTGGCGAAAGCTTAGATGACTATGAAATCTTCTCACGCTTAGCCTTCATGTTTAATGTCCATGATAAATACACTGAAGGTAAAACCTATCTACAGCACATCAAAGCCTCTTATGAAGCATCTGATGCAACTGATGACTTTGATACATTCTGGAAAAACGGTGTTACTCATCTGTCAACACCAGAAGCGGCTCAAGATTGGACGCGCCACGGCGATTTCTACAAAGATCCTGAAGCGCACCCACTACACACAAAATCCGGTAAGATCGAGCTATTCTGTGAAACAGTTGCATCCTACAAGGCTGATGGCTGCCCAGGTATGCCACAGTGGATCCCACCATTTGAATGGCTAGGTAATGCCAAGCAAGGTCAAGTCCACGTACTTAGCCCACACCCGTGGATGCGTCTGCACTCACAAATGGCAAATGCGGATGTAAACAGCCACGAGTCTGTTGATGGTCGTCAAATTGTACTTATCAATAAAGATGATGCGGCAGAGCGTGGTGTGAAAGACGGTGATTTAGTCGAAGTGTATAACGACCGTGGTGCACTGCTTGCAGGTGCAAAAATCACTGATGAAGCAATGCGTGGCGTTATCTACATTCATGAAGGTGCATGGTTACAGCTTGATAGTAAAGGCCGTTGCAACTCAGGCTCAATCAACATGCTGACATCAAGTCAGCCTTGTAGTGGCTTGAGTGATGCAACCAGTGCAAACACATGTCTGGCTTACTTCAAGAAGTGTTCTGATCCAGAATCACCAAACCAAGCCTACCAGCCACCGAAGATTGTGAAAACTGACGCACAAGTGAACTTATGGTCACTTGAGTTAGGTAAACGCATTAAAGCAGTTGCCGCCGCAGAAGGTCCAGAACAGTCACCGGGTGAAAAACTGTACTACAGTAGCTGTACGCTATGTCACGCAGCCCCACACCCAAGTGATTTTACGTACAAACAGTGGAAAGGGATCACAACCAGTATGTTCCCGCGTTCTGGTCTAAATGACTCTGACCGTAAGCTTGTTCTTGAATTCCTGAAAGAACATGCAAAACAAGGCTAGACTTAACGTTTAGCAACAACGCAAAAATAAAAAAGGAACACATAATGTGTTCCTTTTTTATTGTCATATCGTCTCCCATCCGAGATGGGGTTTATGTAAAGTGGTGTTACAGGCTATTCTGACAACGATAAATTGTCTCTTTGACTCAAAATTACCTCCGTCAATGCATTTATTTTCCAGAAGTTGTGAGATTTCTCCTAATACTATAACCACATAAATACGGTATAATTAAAACTGTTAATTCAAAAATTGAACTATTGCGTGAAATGAAAAAAAGTATTGTACTCGTAGTAAGCGTTATCAGTGTACTATCTGGATGTGTGAGCACCTCACTTACCCCACCCACATCTGATTTTGTAGGATCGCTTCCTCAAGGTTATAAAACGGAATTTAATCATTTAAATGAGGAACCTAGTGAGCCATTACCGGGAGGTGTACTTCGTTCTTTTCAATTTGATAACGATTCATCATTATTAACCGTCATCTATCGATTGCCTCATAATCGATTATATTGGAATACAAATAAATTCGACATTGAGAAGGCAGTTATATCGAGTACATGTTCAAATTTTGCTGGCGATTTAAAAGCGGGTCTCGGTATCCGATATTGGTATGCAGGTAATGGTGGTTTTATTACCGATGTCATATCGCAAACCACATGTAAAAACATATAACCTTACAGGTCGCACCCTAGACTGCGACCTGTATTATTCTTAGTTACTTTTCCAACCAATAATAGTGATCAATAAGGCGCTGATGATCACTACCCAGCCCAATGACGGTGTAGCTGCAGCCAAAGCAAGCCCCGCACCTATCAATAAGTAATAGAGCATCCCAAATAACGCACCAGCTGAACCCACCTGATCCTTATAGTCCACCAGCGCGTGACTGAGGATATTAGGGATCCCAATACCAAACCCGATTACGACAAGCAGCATAGGGAGCAAGAACCATAGGCTGCCCTCCAAAGAGTTGACACCTATTGCCCCTACCAAAGAGAAGCACGCTGCGATACGAATCAAAGCGGATGGTGTCATATCACGATTGATTAACTGTTTGTTGAGCATGCTGCCAACCAGCGTACCCAGTGCCAGAACAACACCGCTGTAACCAAATGCCTGTGAATCTAACCCAAGCTGCGCGAAAATAAACGGCCCTTTCAAATAATAAGAAAACAACAAAATATTAAAGCCAGCAACCAGCAACGCATTACGCCAGATATGTACATCACTGAACAAAGTCTTAGCCAGTACCAATACCGACGTTGTTGGCCGTCTTTCTATAGGCATGGTTTCTGGTAATTGAAACAGACACACCAACCACAACACCACAGCCAACAGGCTGAGCACAAAAAACACAGCCTGATAGCCTCCATATTGAGCCAATATCCCGCCAGACATCATGCCCACAACCGGGCTGATGGCGATCCCCATACCCATATAGGTAAATACCTTGCTCAACGAACGGCGATCAAAGCTATCGCGCAGCATGGTCTGTGTCACAACCGATCCCACTGCCGCACCAAAGGCGCTGAGAGCACGCAGTACCATCAGAAACTCAAATGTCTGCGTCGTCATGGCACCCAATGCTGCACTGCCATAGACAGCAAGACCTAGCATCATCGTTTTTCGTCGTCCCAGATAATCAGATACGATTCCCCATACCACCACTCCCAGTGCGAAGGCAGAAAAGTACACCGACAAGGTCTGGCTTGCTATCGATACAGACACATCAAACCCTTTTGCAATGTGCGGTAGCGCCGGGCTATAAAGGGTTTCCACAATTTGCGGGAACATCATCAATACCACCATCAGGCTAATTGAAGGTGACGTTTTCATCGTATTTCTCTCATAATCAATCAAAGATAGACGTACTCTACTCCGCTCTGCTACAGTCCCATTAACACAATTAAGCCAATAAACATCAAAATAGAGACAAGTGGCACTCATTAACGAAACGACTCGATTTGATACAGATCAGCTGAACGCCGACGTGGTGGGCATTGCCGCGCACATCGGCAAGCATGATTCCGGCATGCACCGGCATCAAAAAGCCCAACTGCTCTACGCGCCTAAGGGATGCATGACAATCACTCTTGATGGTCTTCGCTGTGTACTGCCCCCAACCCGTGCGGCCTAGATACCTGCCAATACCCTGCACTGCGCGCAAATGAATAATGTGGTTGAGTATCGCTCCCTTTATTTCACGCACCATTTAACAGAGTGCATTGAAAATAGAGTAAAAATCATCGAAGTCACACCTTTGCTGCAAGCCTTAATTGAACGAATGGCATTCTGGCCATGGGACAAGCCCAACACGGAAATGAGAAATACACATGCGCTCTTTTTCGATGAGCTGGTCGATGCGCGCGAAGAAAAACTGGCGTTACCACTGCCAACAGATCGCCGCCTGACCCATTGGTTACATACGCTATATAAAGGTAATGATGTCCCTCCTCCACTGAAAATCCTCTGCGAACAAGTGGGTGCCAGCAGTAAAACCATTACTCGCATTTTCAATAAAGAAACAGGTATGCCTTATCAAGACTGGCGTCAACAATGGCGTTTACTGCAAGCGATTGAGCATCTTTCCGGTGGGCTTCAAGTTAATGATGTCGCCTGTCAGTTAGCATTTTCCAGTGACAGCGCCTTCATCGCTTTTTTCAAGCAACATACGGGAAAAACGCCGCTTCAATATTTGTATTCAGGTATTTGAATGTAGATTATCTGAACGGTATAAATAAAATAACTGCAACACCATGAAACTGGTTAATAATATTTATTAACTCGCTCGAAATTACACCCACTGCCCGTATCGTTCTCTTTCTAGAGTGAAATAATTTATTATTTTAAACACTAAAGGTAGTGAAAATGGTTGAGTTTAGCATTCAAAGTCGTAACGGTGGTGGTTTTTTAAAATATCTCTTTCTTCTGATCGGCATTCTATTACTATATGTGAGCTTTACTTTAACGCAAAGTACAAATAAGTTTCTCGATACAGCAATTCAAACTCAAGGCTCAGTCATTGCGTTACAACGTGACTCTGAAGGTGTTTATTTCCCTATTTTTGAGTTTACAACTAATGACGGACAACCCGTACAAATCAAATCAAGTTCAGGTAGTCAAGCACCTAAATACCACGAAAACGAGGCTGTCACTATCCTCTACAGTCCAGATGACCCCAATGAAGCACGCCTAAATGATACGTTCAGTATCTATGGTGGTGGAATCATTACGGGCGGCATTGGATTTGTGTTCATTTTGATTTCATCTTTTGGAATTTACCTCTCACGGAAAAAGTCACAAGAGTAATGCCAGCACCGATACAAATGTAAGCATAATGTTATTCGAATGATAAATCGTTATTTTGCTTAATTTATCTATTCCCGATCTAACAATATAAGAAAAGTGAACATAGATGTTCACTTTTCTTGACTCTGATTCAGCTCCTAATACATTAAGGCACAGTGACTCTCTTCTCTATCTATTTGAGATTGTAGTTTATCTCCATAAAAGTCACGAAAACACACAATGTATCGATTGCTCTCACTCTAATCCCTACTATTTATATCCCATTTAGCCATTAATAAAACCACTGACATACTGATAACACATAACTCTCATGATACTGAATATAAGCAACTTCTTAAAAAGTCACGCACCGTCTTATTTCAGAATATAAGGAGGCTAAAGTGATTGACTCTTGAGCATTTCGTCATTAAATTGACACACACAGAGCATGTTTTTTAGCTGTATTATCATGAAAAAAAATGGCTTCACCTTAATAGAATTGGTCGTTGTGATTGTCCTTCTTGGCATCCTCGCCGTTACCGCAGCACCAAAGTTTTTAAATATTCAAACTGATGCAAGAAACGCGGCACTCGAAGGTATGAAAGGCGCGATCGCATCAGCGTTAGAAATGGGCTACGGTAAAATGGCCATCGCTGGTCTAGAAAATCAATCTTACGTTTCAAACAAAGGTAGCACAAACCATCAAAGTACAGATATACCGATTTCTGGATGCGAAAAAAACAGCTCAAATACCTGTATTTTCCGCTTTGGATATCCAGGGGAAAGTGTTGATACACTCACCACTGTCGTTAATGGCTTAGACAACGAATATGGGTATAACAAAGACAAAGACTGGGGCGGTATCCGCGAAAATAATGGAGCGGCGCTGATTATTACGGATAAATCCAACATCGATTATAAAAACTCACCACCCACTTTGATCAATGATAACTGCTATATTCGTTACGAGAATGCACTGTCTACCAATGCTTACTCGCTGGATGTTACCCCATGTAAATAGTTGATATTAAAAGTTAATTAAATTAAGGCTGCTGAATTGCATGTGATAAAAAAGTCGTGAATTGAGCATAATCGCTCAACTTCACGGCTTTTTTAGATATGGTAAGTATGATCGTTAACTGTGCATTTTTCGCATCTGGTTCAGATACTGAATCCAACTTTTTGATGCTGAAGTAGATCTGATATTATCAGCTAATTTGGCATGAACAATAGCCTGCTCAAAATTATTCAGCTTGTAAAAAGCGCGAACTTTTGCTAATTCGACATCAGCGGTATAACGCTTATCCGAAACCTTATTCAGCGCGATTATTGCTTGTTCATAATGCCCTTCCTGTAACAGAAGCTGTGCCAGTGGCCAGTGATATTTTTTGTCTAACTTGGCCGCTAATTGCCAACTCTCTATCGCTTGATCCCACTCTTTAGCCATTTGCCAATATTGCGCCTGCATCGAGACCAATTCAGCATTGGTTTTAGCTTTGTCTAACTGCGCATAAACTGTCGCGGCACGCTCAGGGATCCCCTGCTGAGCATAAAGTTGAGCCAAGGTTTTCAAGTCCTGCTGCGATAAATCAATTCCCTGCCGCCTAGCCAATGCCAATGTTTCTAATGCCGCTTTTGAATGACCGATACGAAGCTGAATTCCTGCCATCTGCTGCCACCAAACGGATTTATTTGGCTCTAGTACAATCAATTGTTCCAGCGTGGGCAGCGAAGCCTTCAATTGCTGAAGCTGTAATTGTGCCCCTAGCTTCATGGTTAGCAGCGACACCTCTTTTTTCTGGGTATATCTATCATGTTTCACAATAGCACTAAGTACAGGTTGCCACTGCGATAACTGATAATGAGATTGTGCGATGCGCAACCATAACTCAGCCGCATTTTGCCCTTCAGGGATCTGTTTCGCTAACGCATAATAATGCGGCAGTGCTTTATTGAACTGCTCGTCTGATAGCAGAATATCCGCTAACATTCGCTGCGTTGTCCACGCTTGCTCATCCTGTAATAAACCCGAACTCACCGCTTTGGATAAATAAGATATCGCTGAGCTTACATTGCCTTGCTGCCAATAAAATACACCCAGCATGCGTTGAACAAAGGCCTTATCATAAGCACGTGATGGCTCTAACTCTCTGAGTAAGGCAATTGCATCGCCCACTTTGTCTTCTTGCTGCAGTGTATTCGCTCGCTGGACCTTATTGGCCGTAAACTGCGACAGCTCAGCAGCGACTGGACCACTGATAACCAGTAACGAAAAATAAAGTGCAAAAACAACCCTGTATCTGTTTATCATCGTTGAATTTTAAACTCCAATCTGACGGTCTGCCCCACCTGCGCTATCGCCTTGCCATCGATGACTTTCGGCTGATACTTCCATTTTTTTAACGCTCTCATCGCTTCTCGCTCAAATAATCGCCGGGGATTAGCTTCCATCACTTTCACCTCAACCGGACGACCCTGCGGGTCAATGGTAAATGACATCACGACATAACCCTCTGCACCTTGTTTCATTGCCCGTGCAGGATAGCGAGGTTCAACGCGATAAAGTGGCATCGCCTGCTGATTAGCACCAAAATCAGAAAACGTCGGCATGTTTATCGCAATTCCTGACACTGCAGCATTGATGTTCAGAGTTGGCATCGACGGCACAATAGTATTCACCACAGTCTGCGAAGTGGCAGTGGGTACAGATTGTGGTGGTGGCTCCGGCGTGTCTGGCTTTTCTGGAACGGCACGCTGTCGACGCTGCGCTTCGCGCTCCTGCTCAACCATCACAATATCAAACGCAACAAACTGCTTTTCTTCTTGTGCTCGCTGATGGCCGTTATCAACCATCCAAGCCATGAATGTAAATAGCCCCAGCGTCATTGCTAAAGCAATGGGTATTGCAATCAATATACGCAGCATTAACGCTTCTCCGCTGCCAATGCTATCCGCTGTATTCCGGCTCCTTTTGCTGCATCCATCACTTTAACGACAGTACCGTTATAAGCATGCTCATCAGCTTGGATCACCAGTGATGCCTCTGGCTGTTCAAGGACTAGATGCTCAAGTGTTGCTTGTACACGTTCTACATCTACAACACGTTTATCAATATAGACATCGTTAGCCGAGGTGATGGCAATAAAAATACCCGCATCACTTTGGCTAACGACATTACTCGCTTGAGGGCGATTAACTTCAACACCTGATTCACGAACAAATGAGCTGGTGACAATAAAAAAGATCAACATGATAAAAACGATATCCAGCATTGATGTTAAATCAACCTGAGCATCTTCACGGGCCGAAGACGGACGATTCAGTCGCATCACTGACTCCTCAATAATTTTTCTAGTTTTAACTCGCGTAACGAACAGGCTTTAGCGAGGCGAGAATGAACAAACATACCAGCCAATGCCGCAACCATTCCCGCCATTGTCGGTAATGTCGCCAATGAAATACCCGATGCCATAAGCTTTGGCTGACTGCTCCCCTGAGTTGCCATCACATCAAACACCGAGATCATACCGGTCACAGTGCCAAGCAAGCCTAGCATCGGACAAATGGCCACCAATACTTTAATCAGGTTCAAGTGTTGGTTAAGGGCTATATGGGCTTGGTTCAACCAACCATTACGCACCGCATGTGCATACCAAGAAGTTTGATCTTCACGTGCTTGCCACGCGGCTAACCATTGCTGCTTTTGCTTAGGATATGTCACCAGCAAATAAAGCGTTCGCTCCACCACTAACACCCAGCACAGTACAACGGCTGCCGCCAACCACCATAAAACGTGGCCCCCTTGATTCATAAACTGCGCTAATGAATGCCACCAGCTGTCAAATAACGACATCGTTACCAAGGGGACGTCATAAAGACTACTTTCCATTACGCGGGCATTCCTGCTTTTTCAGCCTGTTCCGCAACTAGGCTGATCCCTTGTTTCTCGAGAATATTGCGAATATTTTCAGCTTGGGTACTCAACACATTGTGCGCGAGTAATAATGGCATTGCCGCCACTAACCCCAATACAGTCGTCACCAATGCCATAGAGATCCCGCCGGCCATCACGGTTGGATCACCGTTACCAAACTGAGTGATCACCTGAAAGGTTTCGATCATGCCAGTAACCGTCCCCAGCAAACCTAACATCGGCGCCAACGCAGCAAAGAGCTTCAGCATCGACAAGCCTTTCTCCAGTCCCTGCTGTTCGTCAACAATGGTTTCAAGCAACCGTAACTCTAACGCTTCCACACTGCGTTTCTGTTCCGCGTTATACACACTCAGTACGCGGCCCAGTGGGTTATTACCCGGTTTAGACGGTGTTTTTAACTGTTGGCGAATTTGCTGACGAATGATCACCAATTTTGTACCACGGAATAGGGCTATACCCAGTCCTATAGCCAGTAGTGCTAAAATGACGTTACCAACAACCCCGCCCTGTTCTAAACGATCTGTCAATTCAGGGCTGTTTGCTAGCTGTTCAAGCATAATACCGCGTGATGGATCCACCACCATCGTTTGTAATTCAGAGCTCACCGCAACATTGACTGTACTGAATAGCGGTCCGTTTTCAGGTTGTTTTAGATAAGGTTTCGCCACTTCACGCTGGCCATCCCAAGCAATGTAGCCCAACTCGCCAATCAACCCCATGCTTCCCAAGCGATAGGCATCAACTGTTGACTTATGTCCTTGGCCATTAATGTAAGGGACTTGTACTACACGCAATTCACCACTCGCATTAATTTGCTCTTCCAGCCCTTTCCAAAGACCGGTTAATTGCTCAAGAGATGGCAAAGTCTTCGCATCAACAATCGTGTCAACAACCGGTCGATACTGATCCCTATCAACCCCTGTGACTGAATGCTTCATCTCCGCATCCAAATCTTTTGCAGCTTGGCGCACCACACCAAATAGCTCACCTAGACTGCCAGTTTCTAAGCGAAGTTGCTCTTCAAGCTTTGCTAGATCAGCTTCGTTTTGACTAAACGTTTTACTTAATTGATCTGTCTCGCTCTGGAGCTGGTTCCGCAACTTAAGCAGCGCATCACGTTGTTCTCTGATCTGCTGCTCTGTCAGTGTAAAGCCTTTTTCTCGCTGGACATCATGTACTTTTTGAACTCGTTGCTCCTGGCGGGTTTGCTCTGCCAAAGTTTGAGTTGCTGATACCGTTACCGGCAAAGAAAACAGGCACATTGCTAACGCTAACGCTTTCATTTTCATCTTATTTAGGCTCCACGTTAACAGAGACAGGTAAAGCAAGCAGGCTTGGCGCAGCCTGTTTAGATGCGATGGCGAAGGCTTTATTCATATCGTTACTGTTATTGCTGCTCATTGACTGCCAGGTGGCTTCATTGCTATTCCAAGCCCAAAATTGCGTGCCATCAAGGCTACGGGCAATTAAGGATATACGACCAAGATAAAGCAGATCAGCCTCAATCGTATCGCCATTAATGTTGATCTGGCCTTGGTAGAGCCCCATCTTAGTCCCATAATCCATTTCAATTTGATATGCCTCAAGAATCCGGCGGTATTTTTCAGCATCACTGATATCAGCTTGTACCATCATGGTTTCAAGCTTATTAATACGCGCTAAACGCTGTTCTTTACGAATCGGCATATCAGTCTCTACACTGGATTTTAAGCCATCCAGCATTCGGTACATCAATGGGACTACGCCTTGACGGGTTTCTTTGATACCTTGAATTTGGTCGTTCAAGCTCTTTGATTCACTTTCTTGGCTTGCAACAAGGTTGGCGAGATGATCGTGATAAATACGGAGGTTTTCAGTTTCTTCTTGTAACTGTTCTATCTCAGCTGTCATTAATAGCGCAGCCTCAGCACTGTCGTCTATTTTTTGCTGACTTTTCACAGACGCCTGATTCATCGAGCTTTCTACGGTTCGTGCATCGCTCAGCGAGCTGGCCTGCACACCGGACATAGCACTGAGCATTAAGATTGCTATACTGGTTTTCTTTACATTCATGTTAAATCGATACATTAGATAAGTAATAAACACTTCATTCAAATGAAGGCAATAGAATAAAAAACAAAAAATTCGGTTCCATTAAAGTACCGCGAAATAATACAACACCCAAATGAAAATCAATATCATTTGCGATCAGAAACACAAAAATGGGGAGAGCACTCCCCATTTTCATGCTAATGAATTAGTAACTGAACTGAATGGTTGCCATATAATTACGGCCTTCACCAATGATAGTCTTCGTCTCACTACCACCCGCTAGGTAATCAGTATCAAATACGTTATTCACATTCAAACGCATAATGACATCAAGATTCTGGTCATACTTAATGGTGTGTGAAACACCCGCGTCAACGCGAGTATAAGCATCTTTCTTGTAAGTATTTTGACTGTCACCAAAACGTGAACCTTCGTAAAACAGGCCCAAATTCACATCAGTATTATTTGTTACAGCGTAACGAGACCAGATGCTTGCTGCAAATTCCGGGACGTCTGCCGGGCGATTACCATCAATAGACGCATCTGTTGGGTCAACGATTTCTGCATGAAGATACGTGATAGCACCGTTAAGTGACAGTTTCTCTGTCACAAAACCGGATGCTGACAATTCTGCACCACGGTGTTTTTGTTCACCAAGCTGAGTGGTAATGGTTTCTTTACCGCTAATGCCCGTCACCTCTTCATCTACCACTTTATTCTCTTGAGTAATATCGAAGACGGCACCAGAGACGAACAACTGATTATCAAACAGTTCCCATTTTGTACCTAATTCGTACAGTTTACCTTTAACCGGATCAAGCTCCATCCCGTCATTAACGTCTTGCTCATCATTAATCGGATCTTTCGGTTCAAAACTTTCAGAGTAAGTCAGATAAATTGAACCATTTTCTACCGGATGATAAATCACAGCGGCTTTTGGCAATACGTTATTATACGTATCAACGCTGGTTTCTGTACGATCAAAACGTACGCCTGCTAATGCTTGCCAGCTATCATTAAAGGTCACCATATCCTGCACGTAGATACCGTAAGAGTCACGTTCCGTTGGATCTTTCTTCTTACCATTGGTGTAATGTAATTCAGACGGTTTCGTCATCGGCTTGCCAACAGTAGCCTGATACCCCTTCAAATACTCACTTTGCGTTTTATAGTAATATCCCAGCCAGTTTGCACCAATTAACATCTGGTGAGAGACATCTAGCGCGTCGAATTCGCCGACAAAATCAACATTTGCAGTATCAAACTGCCAGTTATCCCAACGATCATACGCATTATAGGTAAATGTGCCATTCTGAGCATTATAAGTATCTGGCTTAGAGAAACTTTCAATATCACGACGTTCGAAATCTTGATGGTTATAACCTGCCGCTATACGCCAAGTGTCCGTCAGCTCTGCTTTTACATTAACACCAATGTTTTCGACTTCATTTTTAATGTTGGACCACTGCGCATCCCAGATATGCTTTTCACCCAGCACTGGCTTACCATCTTTAATGTAAGCACCGGTATCCACACTGCCGTCATCATTAGTACGATCATAATGGAATGATACAGTTACATCATCATTCACGTCATAATCAACAAACAATCCACCCACAAAACGTTCGGTTGACGGGGTACTGCCGTCATTGTAACGACGCCATGAATCATAGCTATGCTTGGCGACAATGGCACGGGCACGTAATGTTTGCTCATCGTTCAACGCGCCACTGACATCAACAACAGTACGAGATTCATTGTCAGATCCAATATCCTGACTCACATCAACTTTCGTTTCATAGGTCGGCTTCTTAGATACCATGTTAACTAAGCCGCCCGGTGCGGATTTACCATAAAGTAGCCCGGCAGGCCCCTTCAGTACTTCTACCCGCTCAAGCAATTCAATAGGTTGACGGTAGTGAGACCAATGCTGCATACCATCTCGTAAGAAACTGTCACCACTGCTTAGCTCAAAACCGCGTAGTGAAAAGCTCTCACGATTACGACCTTTACCGCCTTCAGAAATACTCGAATCATTTTTAAGCACTTCGCCTAATGTCGTGGCGCGTTGCTCATTAATCACTTGTTCGTCGATAACAGAAACTTGTCCTGGGGTTTCGAGCTGAGAAGCTTCAATCCGCATCGCGCTAATATTCGTATCGGCCTTGTAACCATAGTTACGGCCCGTCACTACCATATGTTCATCAACATCGGTGCTGGCCGTGTGAGTCTGGGCATAAACAGCAGGAGCCGCAAGGATGGCACCAATAAGTAAAGTCAGCTGACTTTTGTAAAACATATTCCGTTACTCCAAAATTAAGACGAGGTACTTATGCCGGGTAATTAGTGTTATAGGTCGACATAGAACAAGTACTCACTTGTGCTTAGCGTGATTGAAAAATTCGGAGCTGAATATAAGTGATAACAATTACCATTTGTATTTAATTTACATTCTTTGCATTCGTTAAGAAATGTAAGTCTACAAATGCTACCGACACCCCCTCACTAGCACGTAGTGTCCATAACAAGTGCTATTTGATTGCCCAAGGAGTATAATACTGTGTTTTTTTTGATTAACCGGTAAATGTGAAGTGACAGAAGTAAACCTAGATGACGTTCGTCGCCAACTCAACGAATTAAACTTCGTTGCAGATAAAATGCGTTTCGTAACCGTTTCAGCAATGGATGATGAGATGCTTGAAAGCTGCACCAAAACAGAAGGTGAGTGTTTCTATAATAGCTATATGAACGTGATTTACGGTAAAGGTGAGCGCTATGTGTTAGGCTTCCGCTGCGAAGAAACCGTTATTGATCATGCAATCATTCGCAAGGGTGATAAGTACTATGATCCAACGCTGCAAGCTGAAGGTGATTTCAAGGAATATCAATACGCAGTACTTACTGAGTTTAAAGTGTTTGATATGATGACGCACGCAAAGTCAAATAAAGACTTCCCACCTGATGTTGATTACCTGATTAGCAAAGCGAACAAATTCAAGAACGTTATCAATGTTGAGAAAATGAAAAAGTAACATTGCTTAATGCAAATCTGACAGCCTTCCTATTTCTAATACAAGGCTGTCAGATCCCTTCTACATTATTCACTCAAAAACTTTTCACCACGATGTGCTGGGTCTCTGATCGTCAGGAATCTTGCTTTTACTGGCGAAATTGTAATCGCACTCTAAACCCAGGATTAAGATTCTCTGCAATAGCCTTCCCTTTCATGACCGTCATTGACTCCTTAACAATCGCTAACCCAAGCCCATATCCCCCCGTTTTTTTATCACGAGCGGCTTGCAAACGAGTAAAGGGATCAAACACAGATGCAATATGTTGCGGAGGAATACCTTGGCCGTCATCTTCAACCCAGAGCTCAATACCATCCTTAGTAGCTTGTAGTGAAACAGTAATCTGTGCCTGTTCACCGGCATACTTGATGGCGTTACCAATTAAATTTTTAAGCATCCGTAAGACTAAACGCTGATCCGCCTGAACATAGTACCCCTGACAAGCTTGACCAACAGCCAAAGACTGCCTTTCATTGAGGTTATCTTGCATATCAGACACTTGATGCTGACATAATGCACATAAATCGACGGGCATAAGACTAATGCGCTCACTCGCATTTTCTAAACGACTGTAGTCCAATATTTCACTAACAAGCACATTCATTTCATCAGATTCACGCTCAAGACGATAAAGCAATGGCTGCTGTTCTAAAGAAAGCTTGTTCTTCAATAAATGCAGTGCCAAATCATGCCTTGCCAGAGGTGTTTTGAGTTCATGAGACACATCACGAATAAGACGCTTTTGTTTTTCCGATAATGCATCAATTCGACGCGTCATATGATCAAAACTGTTTGCTAACGCGGCAAACTCAGTGACAGTATCCCCCACTTCTTTACCGACTCTTACACTGAAGTCTCCCTCTGCCAAACGGTGACTTGCGGCTTGCAATTGCCGCAATGGCGCTTGCAAGTATCGGGTTAATAGTAGCGACAACACACTGAGGATCAGCCCAGCGATCACTATTTTTATCACCATAAAGTAATAGGCAAAATAGCGAGCCGGATGGTATTGATGCGGAAATTGAATCACCAGCAAGTGCTCGGTTTGCAACGGGATCGCAATGATGGGTTGATTGACTTCATTATCAAAGATGGTATCAATATCTCTGGCATAACGGAGCTTAAACTCAAAATGAGGATGCATATCACGGCCACTGATCGCATGCTGATCACTGTCTAAAACAAACAGCGTATAATCTTGACCTTTTTCCCAATCAGACAGTTCATCCATATCCCCATCATTAATCATCACTTCAGCCTGATGTGCCAAATCCAACATTTCATGCTGAATATTCTTTGGAATATGTAATAAAAAACGGACCATCGCCGCTTCAGCAATATTCTGTAAGACTAAGATAAGAAACAGGCTCATCGCAAAAGAAGAGAATAACTTAAATGCGAGACCGTCTCGGTCCCCAAGACCGAACTGATCCCTCAATCTAGAAAGGCGAATTACACTCATTTGTATTAACTTTATGGATTTTTCGCAAGCATACCATATTTGAGTGAGAATAAATTCACACGCCTATTTTTCCCTAAAATAACTACCTTAAATTCGCTTTAGTTCATGTACCGATGAGAATCTACTGATGACAACGATTGACTCAAAAATGACTACATCACTCGCAAAAAAACCATGTTTTCCTATTTTTTAGACAAGTATTCACTGTAATCACTATGTTAAAACGAGGTTCTGGCCTATATTCACACTATTCATAGGTAACGAGTTGACTGGCAGCATGCCCTAAATTGTTAACGAAAACTGCTTTAGCAAGGATGCAAGAATGAAGTGCATAGCCCTCTTTTTTATCACACTGCTTCTATCGGGTTGCAGCTCAGGTCTTGATATCTTAATTCCAGATCATCTCATTACCTCAACCAAAGAGAAAGGGTATCTCACAGGTACACTGGGGGTTACCACGGCTTGGCCTACAACGGGTGAAGGCCTTATCACTACGCTCTACTTTCGTCAACGCCACAGCCACGACATCATCACTCTAACGCGAACAAAATCAGATCCCGACTTTCAAACCGATATCCAACAAGGTCAACTATTCTCTATTCCATTACCGCCAGGTGATTATGAGCTGTTTAGCGTGGGGTTTACGGGAAATAATGGCATACAAACCGTTAGATCATCATCAGGTGACGATTTAGGCATCGTGCTATCTGTTAACTCAAACGAAGTGACCTATATTGGCCAATTTATCACCTCTAGCCTGGTCGCAAAAAGCCCACTCTGGAATACTGAATACCCAAGCGGATTTGGTGTTATTCGCCATAGTTATGCCAATGAAAGAGATAAGCAGCTTTTTGACGAACACTACCCTGAATTACAGGCGCTATCTTTTGTTTCAGCTCAACTTAATGATGCGAATACAAAACGCCTTATCTCAAAGGTCATAAAATAAAACCAGCGATTTTTCCGCTGGCTTTACCGTTAGATTGCAACCTAGTGCAAAACTATTTCAATTGAACAGGCAGCCCACTCTGTTCGCCTAATGCCGTTGCTAAACTCACGCGAGCACTTTCATCACCCGCGACTGCAGCCAATAGGTCATCAGTAGCTTGTACCGTTTTATGTTCACCCTGTTGACTTTCACTGCGAGAAAGCGGTTCATGTACTTCAACGTATACCGAACCATCGGATTCAACCGATTTCTTAAATGGCTGATTAATAATTCGTACTACAGTTCCTTTTGATACTTGAGAAAATAGCCACTCAACATCCCACGGATTCATACGGATACACCCTGAACTCACCCGCATACCAATACCAAAATCTTTATTGGTACCATGGATCAGGTATTGTCCATTACCGTGAGCCAGACGCATTGCATAATCGCCCAATGGGTTTTCTGGACCTGCAGGAACCACGGCTGGTAACACGATATCGTGCTTCTCTTTATACTCTTTACGTATATTGGCAGTTGGCGTCCAGGTTGGGTGCTCTATTTTCTGGCTGATCTTTGTGGTCATACGTGGCGTTTCTCGCCCTACGCGACCAATACCAATAGGAAAAACATACATTTTTTCACTATTGGCAGGGAAATAATACAGGCGCAGTTCAGCTAAATTAATCACAATGCCTTCACGTTTCGCGTCCGGCAATATTAACTTCATCGGTATGGTCAACAATGATCCCGGTGTCGGCAGAAAAGGATCGACCCCAGGATTCGCGGCCATTAACTGTAGCAGACCAACATCAAATTTATTGGCAATATCTAGCAAGCTGTCGTCTTTGTTCACTTGATAGTATTCCATGACGCCGACTAACTTACTGTCAGACGGCGGTCGGTTGTACTCTACAGCCTGTACCGACAACGACATAAAACAAGCTAGGATTAAGAGCATTGAGCGTCTCAAAACGATGCCTCCATCTGTTTATCCCCTAAATTATGGCAAATTATATTCAATAGCATCATACGACCTGTATGTTTCTCTAAATTGAGACAGGAACTCTGTTCATTCTACTACTTCGAAGGTATCCCTTCGTCATCACAACGTCAATGTCGAACATAATTTTCCCGTTCTCCATTATCTCCTTAAAACACAAACGGGGCATAAGCCCCGTTTATTATTACCGTTTAACAGTACTTACTATTAACCATACTGCGCCGTTAAGTACTTCCAACGCCTACGTTGCTCAACCAACAGTCGCTTCATTTCGTTGTATTGTTGCATAAATTCAAAACTATCATATTGCTTCAACAGATGTTTTTTCTTCATATCAAGCATCCGTTTCTGTACAGCATAATAGTCAGCTATCTTCTTCAATAATGCCTCATACTCCTCATCAAGCCGTTCAAGACGAGCCTGACTGTTTGGAATAGCAGATAACTTTAATTGAAGCTGCTGATGCTGCATTTTGACTCTGGCCTTCTCAATTCGGTCTTCAGGGCACACGCGCAAATTTGCGGCGAAACCAAGCCATTCACATGTTTTAATTAACCATTTAGTGGGATCAAATTGCCACCACCGAATTCCATTTCGATAGTCATTCTCAAAGATATGGTGATAGTTATGGTAGCCTTCACCGAACGTTAAAAATGCAAGAAAACCATTATCCCGCGCGGTGTTTTTATCGGTATACGGCTGACTTCCCCACACATGCGCCAACGAATTAATAAAAAACGTTGTATGATGACTTAAAACCAATCGTACGACCCCAACCAAAAGCAATGCCCCAAAAATATCACCATGAATAATACCGAATACCAATGGAATACCCACATTTGTCACAACCGCTAATGGCACATAATACTTATGCTGCCACATCACAATATTGTCTTTTTGCAGATCGCGGCAATTAGTGTAATCACGGTACCGACTCGCCTGATACTCTCTCAGCATCCACCCTATATGACTGTAAAAAAAGCCCATTTTGGCCGAATACGGATCTTTATCATTATTATCAACATGGCGATGATGAAGTCTGTGGTCTGATGACCAATGCAAAATACTGTTTTGCAGTGCAAACGCCCCCCCGATTGCGAGAATAATTCGCATACCTGTATTTGCTTCATACGTTTTATGGGACCACAAACGGTGATAACCCGTTGTAATTGACATGCCACAAAACGTAAATGCCCCCAGTAGCATTGTTACTTGGATCCAATCAAATCCAATGTGCCAAGCATAAAGAGGCGCTACAATAACAGCGACAAGGAATGTCGAGGTGAAAATCGCAACGTTGAGCCAAATAATCGGTGGTAATTTGGTAGTGGTTATCATCCTTCTAACCCTTTTAGTTTGAGCGTACAACTGTAAGCCAGATTAACGACGAAAACGTTTGCCGTCAATATTCATTACAGTTTCAAAATGTAAAAAAAACCACCTAATATTGGCGATTTTTCTTTCTATCAAGATTAAAAAGCATTCAAGCTGAGTTCTTATTTTAGATATTTCACGTGTGCTTCCATCTCTTCACCTATCTGCTTACGCATATTCATGAGCCGAATTGCTGACTCTCTAAGCTCTATATCCTCTTCTTGTATGGGAACCCACTCAGGTACATCTGTTGGTTTACCTTGTTCATCTACAGCCACCATAATGACAATACAATGCGTGGTCAGTTGGTTTACCCGTATTTTAGGATCACTCGCCTGTACATCAAGAGCAATATGCATTGATGACTTTCCCGTATAAATCACACGAGCTGTTACTTCAACCAAATTACCGACATGAATGGGTTGAACAAAACGAATTCCCCCCGCATAAGCGGTGATGCAATATTTACCACTCCACCCAGCTGCACACGCATAAGCGGCAAGATCAATCCACTTCATTACCGCCCCTCCGTGGACTTTACCGCCAAAATTCACATCCCCTGGCTCAGCTAAAAACCGTAATGTAATTTCACGCTGCCGATCATTCATGTGCGACTCCTTAGTACTGCACTTATCTCCTCTATATATAACCAATTTACATTCGCACGCAAGATTATCAACAAAACAGTAACAGTTTATCTGTATTTGCTAGTTTTATCGCTGTAAAACGAAGAAAGCGCCCTTAGGCGCTTCCGTATTTTTCATGACGACGTATGTCATGCTTTTTGCTGTTGTTCCTGGCCAGGAGAGGATGCTAAATTAGACTGCAACATCGAGAGTTCTTTACTCAACGCTACATTCTTCGCTTCAATTTTTTCATTCTCATTGCGCTGCTGCTCAAGCTTCACCGCCATTTTTTCTTTTTCATCTTGCCGTTGTTCAACGTTCGCTGTTAACGCTTTCACTTGCTCTTCAAGCTTTGCTATCTGCTCAGCTGTTGCTTCGAGATCACTTTTTACTTTACGCGTGTTGCGCTGTGCCGCTAATTTGGCTTTATTGAATTTTTCGCTCTCTGTACGTGCCAATGTCAAGCTATGTTGACTATCAATGGCAGCTGCTTCTAATGCTTCTACTTGTGTATTCAATTCTTTAACCGTGAGTTTCTGTTGCTCTAGCTCAGCAGTTAAGTCAGCAGCAGCACTGGCCGTATAGCCCGCCAACGTCTTCCATTGTTCACTCACGTTACGTGTAAACTGATCCATCACATCAAAAGGAAAACAGAGTGCTTCTTGCTTACTACGCTGACTGTAGAACTGTTTATCCATCTCCTCTAAAAGCTTCAAGCTCTGCTGATAGCTTTGCTCAATGGCTTGTTTCGTACTCGCAACCGTGATTGACTCTAGTGCTTTGCCCGCCATCATGACGGTTTGAAACTGCTTAACAATGGCGTCGGGCTGTATAGCCTGTGTTAATTGGAGCAAAGGGTGAGATTTGAAATCATATTCCATCATGTATTTCCTGCCATGCAATAACTAAAAAATAGGTTAAAAGAATAGAAACCTAGCCATCTATTCTTATATCAAATTGAACAACTTTTGTGCGCTCACTTTCATAAAATTTGAACTTAATTCAGCTAATTTGCAGTCTAAGGCTAATACATAACATTTTTTCTAACAGTAAGTGACAGTCGTCATAGATTTGTAGCTCGATGTATATCCCTCTATAACAAATACCTCCAACATGACAAGAAGAATTCATAATCATAAAAATCCATCCACCTACTAATACACTTTAATATTGGCTCTAAAACATCTTATTTTGTCATTCTAGTCTTACTCATAGAAAAATCTGCCAATGCTAGAGCCTTGGCACCGAGACGATAAATATCCTCATACCCAACCACCTCTCCAAACTCTGCCCTGATAATCATCCCCTCGAGGAAGGTCATCATAACTTCCGTTCTTCCTTCAACGTTCTGTTGCTCTGGCTCAAACACAGACAACAATAAAGACTTAAGCCAAACCTTATGTTGCACTGCTTGTCGTGCAACTTCGTCATCAAGCCCTTTGAACTCCGCCAAAGCATGCATGAACATGCACCCTTTGAAGTTAACAGAGCGGAACCAAGTAAAGTGCCAGTTTAAGATTGCATCTAACTTACTCTCTACCCCTGTAGCGACTGATACCACCGCATTTAATTCGTCTTCAAAACGTTGATGCCGACGCGTCAGTACCATTCCAATCAACTTATTCTTTGAACCAAAATGGCGATACATAGATGTCTTTGATACTTCCGCCTTATCCCGAATTAAATCGACACCAACAGCGGTATAGCCAAACATATTAAACAGCTCCTCAGCAACATCCAGGATATGTTCTTTCTTACTCATATTATCTTCATACTCATTAAGTTGCATAAATTATATGTTGCTATGGTGTGTACAGATCTGTACCATCCTCTTCGAGGTGTACAGATCGGTACACAAGCATAGCACAGCGATACCATAACATCGCATTCCATTCAAAAGGAGATGATAAATGAAGAAGTTACGTGGTGGTGGTGCGTTACCACCAAAAGCTACAATGATTCAAATGCTCAAAGGGTTGCTTGGCGGATTTCTAGGTATCCTCGTTCTCAGCCTACTCGGTCAGTCAACCGGAGTGCCATGGTTGATGGCACCTTTCGGAGCAACCTGTGTACTGCTTTTCGCAGCACCAACATCACCGCTGGCACAACCTCGAAATGTCATCGCAGGTCATTTAATCACTTCAACGGTTGGATTATGTGCACTTTACGGCTTAGGTGGCTCCATGATCGTAATGTCACTCGCTGTTGGAGTGTCAATTATGTTGATGCAATGTTTCCGTGCTGTTCATCCACCAGCAGGCGCGAATCCAGTGGTTATAGTTCTTGCAGGTCAAAGTGCTGTCGGTTTTGACTTTCTACTAACGCCCGTGCTTATTGGCAGTATTACGCTTGTTGTCATCGCATCGGTCATTAATAACTATGGCAAACAAAATAACTGGCCGGTCTACTGGCACGGATTTGGCCAACAGAAAGGACAAAAGAATGCCTAAACTGATTCTCACTTTAAATACACAACTCCCTCAAGATAGCATTAACATGATTGCCACTAACCTGACCAGTCTGACACAAACGCTACTAAACAAGCAGCCAGAAGTCACTCGTATCCATGTTAATCAAAATCAAAGCCCTTGTTTTGTCAATGCCTCTCTGGTGACCGAATCACCAGCGTTTGATTTGGCTATCTACATTACCAAAGGGACAAATACTGATGCGCAAAAATCAGAGTGGTTAAGCGCTACATATCATTTTCTAAGCAACGTACTCGGAGAAAACACACCAACACAGCCCAATTATATTTCTATTATCGAGTTAGATGCCGCGAGCTGGGGTTATAACGGCCTAAGCCAATTTACCAGAAACAATCCAGTATAATTGTCACAAGGAGTATTGAAATGGAGTTCACCGTACCACCAGAATCAAAAGACGTGGTTCTAAAACTAGGCTTTGATAGCGATATTAGCCTACCTGACAATCTAGATTTTCAACCTTACCAGCGAGGCCTTCGTGAAGGGGTTGATATCGCAGTACTATTTGATGAAACAGCTAATGACCCCAAAGGGCCAGATATGGCATTTCTTCGCTATGAAGCTGGCGCCTATGTTCCCGGTCACGTCCATATGGGGTTTGAAACAGTACTAGTTTTGCAAGGTGACTACATCGAAAACGGTCAAACATTCACCCCAGGGTCATTAGTGGTTCGAGCGCCAGGTACTTGCCACAGTATGGCGTCAAAAAAAGGGTGTGTCATTCTGGCTTCTCGATACCAGCCCGTCAAACAGCTTGCTGAGTGCTAACATGAAACTAACCACTGCTAGGATCGTTGCTGAATGCATTAACAATCGATCCGTTGTCATCGCTGGTGGATTTGGCTGTTGCGGGCACCCAGACCTGCTGACTCTTGCTTTATCAGAGCGGTTTGCCCGAGAACAACAACCTATCGGACTTACCCTGCTCTTTGCATCAGGCGCAGGTGATAAGAATGGGAAAGGTCTCGATAAACTCGCTCAACCAGCGTTGATCAAACGGGCAATTGGTGGTTTCTGGGGCTTCTGCCCCGCATTAACTCAACTCGGCAAAGACGGAATAATAGAGGCTCACAACTGGCCAATGGGAGTCATCAGTCACTTGTTCCGCGATATCGCTTCCGGACTAGATGGGCACCTAAGTCAGATAGGATTGCATACTTTCGTTGACCCTCGCCTTGATGGTGGTGGGCTAGCGAAAGGAACTTCGTCCTTGGTTGAATTGCTCACTATTCGTAATAAGGAATTTTTACGCTATCCCAGTCAAGGTGCAGATTTTGCGTTACTACGAGGAACGGTAGCCGACCAACACGGCAATATTTCAATGGAAGGTGAAGCCGCGTTACATGATGCGCTGTGGCAAGCAATGGCTACGCGTAATAGCGGTGGACAAATTGCGTTTCAGGTAGAACATGTTGTTCACCACCTTCCTGCGAATAGGGTCGATATACCTGCTCACCTCGTTGACTTCGTGGTTGAAACTGATGAACGTCATTATGCAAGCTATGGTTCTGCTAATGTCGATATCACAGACCAACACACAGTGATATCGCTTGATAAGCAACTTATCGTTAATCGCGGCTGCAAGGAACCCATCCCAGATAATTCCTTTCTCAACTTCGGAATCGGAATTCCCGCGCTCATTGGTGATAAATTAGCGAACCTAAATAACCGCTTTCATTCATCTGTTGAATCTGGAGTGATAAACGGAAAGCCCAAAGAGGGAATAGCTTTTGGCGAAGCTGATGGCTATAGCAGCATTATTCAGCAAGCAGACCTTTTCAGCTTCTATAATGGTGGTGGCATTGATATCGCTTTTCTGGGTTTTGCCGAAATTGACCAATACGGTCACATTAATGCTAGCGCATTCGGAAACCAACTTACTGGGGCCGGCGGATTTATCAATATTGTACATTCAGCAAAAAAACTCATTTTCTGTGGCACCTTTTCGACGAAAGGGCTCGAGCTCGAAAAAAATGATAACCACATAATAATAAAAAAAGAAGGTAATGTGACAAAATTTGTTGAACATGTACAGCAAATAACTGTTGCTACTAACCATCCCGAATACTGGAGCAAAGAAATAAAAATCATCACCGAAAGAGCCGTGCTTTCCTTACACAAAGGCGAATTTACACTTGAAGAACTTACCGATGGCATAACCGTTGATGATGTTCTTCAAGCTATACCTTTTTCAATAAAAACCTCTAATTCAATTCAAAAATAACGACATAATAAGGATATTAATCGTGGAAAATAACATCGTCATCGTTGGTGGAGGGGCTTCTTGTATCTCTTTTATTGATGCCCTACTAATTAAACGTAAAAAGACACAAAATACATCAAGCCTACCATCTCTGACTATTATTGAAAAATCTGAGGAAATTGGCCCAGGCAACGCTTATTTTAGTGACGTTAAATCAAACCTGCTGAATACCAAGGCAGGTAATATTAGTGTCTTTAAAAACCAATCAGGTGACTTTTATAATTGGCTTAAATCCAATTATTATAAATGGAATAGCGAATTTCAAGAATTAGATGTGACGCGTGATACTTACGCTCCAAGATCATTATTTGGTATGTATATGAAGGATTCTTTTTCATATATTTGCTCGGTGGCCAGACATGCTGGAATGGATGTAAAAGTAGTCCGAGATGAAGTTATCAATATTGAACAAATTAAAGATAACCGAATTAATGTTATCACAAAAAATGGCACAGTGATCATAGCCAATAAAGTCGTATTAGCGTGTGGGACTCAGCAACCGTCACAAATGATCCCCCCATACAGCACCGATATTCTTCATTCGCCATATCCCACGCAAGACCTGAAGGAACAGGTCTCGTCCGAGGATAGTGTAGCAATTATTGGCGCTCGACTCAGTGCCATCGATACAACCATTGGCCTGATCGAAGGGGGACATACCGGACCAATTACAATTTATTCCCGCAGTGGGTTTTTCCCATTTGTCCGCGGTACACAAGGGCGCTATAAAAACACATACCTAAACCCAGAGTATATTGCCAAGCACTGCCCTGAACTTGACTTTTATAAACTGGGCGATCTCTATCAACTTGAACGAGAGCACTATCAATTACAATCAGGCGATAGTGACTTCGAAGATCTACCATTGCCAAATAACCCCCTCAATTGCCTAGAGACTTTCCTCACCAGTGAGGTCTCGCTGGCACAACACAATCGAGGCTGGCAGGCTATCCTATATGATACTAACTCCTGTATTGACCAAATTTGGGACCGCCTATGTTTTGATGATCAAGACGTATTCATGAGGGAGTATTTTTCATCGGCTATCTCTTTACGCGTATCAATACCTCTTGAAAACGCTGAGAAAATACTCGGCTACCTGCGCTCAGGTCAACTAAAATTCATTGCCGGTCCCCCTGTTGTGTCAACAAAAAATAGTGAACTATCTGTACGCAGTAACGGCATCACCACCCCTGTCAGCAAAGTAATCTATGCCACCGGCAGCCCAAGATCTCTCAATCATGTTGATTCACCATTAATACGCAACCTACTCGACAGCGGAATCAGTACTGAAAACACATTTGGTGGTCTCGATGTATGCAAATACGATTACGGCCTTTTTGACAAAGACAAAAAAATGAATACCAATATCTTTGCAATTGGTGAGCTAACAAGTGGACGATTCCTTTTTACTAGCGCCTTGGACATCATTGTCCGCCATGCCCACGCCTGTGCCGATAGTGTTGAAAAATTCTCTATTGAACAAAACTATTCTCTTTCTGCGAGACAATCCTAGGAGTTAATATGCAACTTTCCTTTGTACCAGAATCTACCTTGTTATTAGGCCCCGGCCCATCACCTGTACATGAATCCGTTCTAACTGCGATATCACAGCCAACCATTGGTCACCTCGATAAGCAATGCTTTGTGTTGATGAATGAAATTAAACAGATGCTCCAACAAGTATTCAATACTTGTAATGATCTTACCATTCCGTTATCTGGACCGGGATCAGCAGGTATGGAGGCCTGTGTAGCCAATCTTATCGAGCCCGGTGAAACAGTTATTGTATGCATCAACGGGGCTTTCGGGCGACGGATCGCTGAAAATGCAAGTAAAGTCGGCGCTCGAGTCATCGAGGTGTGTGCGAAATGGGGCGATCCCATCAATCCGGATGATCTGCGTCATGCTCTGTTAAAACATCCAGACGCTAAGTCAGTAAGCTTTGTCCATGGGGAAACCTCAACAGGAGTCCTTAATGACGCTCAGGCACTGTGCTCTGTTGCCCATGAATTTAATGCTCTCACTATCGTCGATGCTGTAACATCACTTGGTGGGGTTGAAGTTAGGGTTGATGACTGGGGGTATTGATGCTATTTTCTCTGGAACTCAAAAGTGCCTTTCTTGTCCTCCGGGCCTCTCACCTATTAGCTTAAATGAACGGGCAGTAACTAAACTACAACAACGTCTGTCACCCATCCCAAGCTGGTTCCTAGACCTATCAATGATCAGTAACTATTGGGATGCCTCATCACGCTCTTACCACCATACTGCACCCGTTAATGCCTTGTATGGGCTTCATCAAGGACTCAGCAATGTGCTCCAAGAAAGCCAAGAAAGACTCATTGCCCGTCATGCAGAATGTCATCATTTACTAACAGTAGGCCTTGACAAACTAGGGCTCGAACTGCTCGTTGATGAAGCAGTTCAACTACCTCAACTTACTACTATCCAAATTCCTGATGGTGTTAATGACCAAGCTTTCCGGGCTGCTATACTCGGCCAATTTCAAATTGAAATAGGTGGTGGCATTGGTGAACTAGCAGGCAAAGCGTGGCGAGTTGGATTAATGGGGAATGGAGCCAGACCTGAAAATGTAAACCGTCTATTGGATGCTATCTCTAAAATTTATTCCCGTTATGTGTAGCGGCGACAAATACATACCTCACTCTAGAAACAAACGCTAACGCTGTAAATAGCACATGCCAATATGGAGCCGATACTCGGCTCCGTTATTATGAGGATAATAAATGACCAAAACAATGACTCTGTCATTATGTAGTTCAGTCTTATTTACTTGGCTTCACATCCCACTTGGCGCAATGTTCGGGCCTATTGTCCTATTTTTATTTGCCAGCAAAATGGGGTACATACTTACCCTCCCCACACATACACCCACTATTGTCCAACTGATTTTAGGGCTAAGTATTGGAATGATGGTACCATCAGGTTTCATCACTAGAGACCTTCCTATAATGATGTTTGTAGGACTTGTCATCTGTCTGCTAGGGCAAATTAGCCTCACCTACCTGTGGTTAAATAAAAAAGAACGCTGGTCAACAACAGACAGCTTGTTAGGCTCATTTCCAGGGGCAATAACGGCAGTCTTGATGCTCAATGATGCGCAATTTACCCCCTCAAAAAAAATTATTTTTACGCATGTCGTTCGGCTTCTATCACTCGTAGTTCTGTCTGGGTTGATAGCATCTGCCTCTCCATCTGATCCGGTTCGCTACATTTATAGCAATGAGTCATACTGGCTACTTCTCGCGGTAGCTATAACTTGGGCAAGTGGATACACAGTCGAAAAAATCGGCATCCCTACACCCTATATGGTGACGGGGATGTTGGTCTCGATGGCAATAACCAATGTAATGCCTCAGTCAAACATAACCATACCACCAATTGTTGTTTTTATTGCCACATCTGGATTAGGGGCCATAATAGGCTGTCGTCTCAACAATATCACGAGGCAGGACGTTATAACGAACTTACGTTCCGGACTGATAACCACAGTATTGAGCTTGGGAGTTACAGTGATATTTGCCTTCGGGTTCAGCCAGATTCTCAATCAACGTTTTATTGTTATCCTGTTATCTTGGATGCCTGGCAGTATTGAATCCATTATGGTTACGGCAATTTATCTCGGTCTGGAACCGGCGTTGATCATGCTTAACCATATTGCTCGAATGATGATTTTACATTCACTGCCGCTTATAACCAAGCTATCTGCTAGGGCCCCAAACAAGCACAACTGATATAAACAAAAGCGGCTCATTGCACAAAATAATCACTAACCAAACACGTTGTCTCTGGCACACGTTAAACCAGCAACGCGCGAATTAAAACACACGCATTTCCATTGCTTATAAATCACAACAATAACAATAAATCAACATTCGCCATTATCGTGTTTTTCAGGCATTAATTGAGCATTTAACCTTGTACCCATACCTTCACACAACTTTTTACGGTATGGTGTAATAAATTAAAGTAAAGAAAATGGTCAGTAGTCTCAGATGGAACAACTCATTGAAAACAAAAACAGGTGGATGAGCAGCCATGTCACCGACGCAGAGTTCCCTACCCCGCTTAGCGAAACAGGACTTGCGCTTTATCAGGCTTATCTCACACAACTTGTGACTTCTCCGCAATCCGACATTGCACGTACCAGCACGGCATTACTCTCGATATATCCTGTTGACTGCCACCCTCTTACTATCCGCTACGCGATAGTGCTTGCGAGCAAATGGCCTGATGACAGTGACAAAGAAGCTATCATCGAATTCTTAACACAAATCATGTTAGAGCCTAATTCTCCTGCACAACTGTTTGTTGGCTTTTTTAAAGGTAAACCTGCAGCATGCGGTATGATCTACCAAGATAGTCATGGAGCACTCGTCACCGATGTTCATGCACTTCCTTTGGCCAATCAGCAAGAACTGATGGACGAAATGCGTGGATCTCTTATTCAGCGATGTGAATCCAATGTGCCATTATTTATTGAACACTAATACCGAAAAGGGAGCAAAGTGCTCCCTATGGTCAACCATGAAGATCGTTTATCTAGAGACGCTCAGTAACGCATTTGCCAGATAATGTATTTGCTGCTCCTGTAACCCAGCAATATTTATTCGACCATCCCCAACAGCATAAATCGCAAATTCCTCTCGCAGTCGACTAACTTGCTCTGGACTCAACCCCGTAACAGAAAACATGCCTTTATGCTGCTGAATAAAATCAAATTGTTCAGACCCCAAAGCCTGTACCGCCTGCACTAACCCAGCTCGAAGGCTTAATAAACGACGGTTCATTGTAGTTAGTTCTTGCTTCCAGGCTTGCGTCAAGGTCTCATCATTAAGCACTGTTGCCACCAATGCCGCACCATGATCAGGTGGCATAGTGTAAGTTGAACGGGCAAGATTTAATATTCGCCCTTTTGCTTTTTGTGCCTGTTTCAGGTTATCACTAACAACAATTGCCGCACCAGTACGCTCACGATATAAGCCGAAGTTTTTCGAACATGATGTCGTAATAACCATCTCTTCAACATTATCAGCTAAATGCTGAAGACCTGCGGCATCTTGTTCAAGTCCATCACCAAATCCCTGATAAGCGATATCAACAAAAGGCATAAACCCGTTTTTATTTGCCAGTACAGTAATTGCCTGCCAATCATCAAAAGAAATATCTGCGCCCGTCGGGTTATGGCAGCAACCGTGTAAAAGCACAACATCTTTCGGCCCAGCTTTTGCCAATTCGCCCAGCATAGCTGCACTGTTCACTTGTTTAGTGGCTGGATCAAAATATGGGTAATAACGAACCTTCAGTCCTGCCGCTTCCATTATTGGTTTATGATTCACATAGCTGGGATTTGAAATCCAAACAGTCGTCTCTGGCTGCGCCAAGTGAATCAAATCAGCCAACATACGTAGTGCACCACTCGCCCCCGGTGTCTGTACCGCTGCAGAGCGTGTATGAGCCGATGTGCCTAATAGTAACAAATCCATCATTGATTGGTTAAACTGCTCATTCCCCCCAAGGCCCACATAAGCTTTCGTCGTCTGCGTGGCTATCACTTGCTGCTGAGCCAGTTGTACGGCATTCATTATGGGAGTGATACCCTGACTATTTCGGTATACACCGATCCCAAGATCCATTTTTTCTGTTCGAGGATCGTCTCGATAGGCGATAGATAAGGAGAGTATCGGGTCGAGTTGCGCCTCTGCGAGACTTTTGAACATAAGTAAAATTCCGTTTTAGAATGATCGTACAATCAAGCTACCACTTCAATTTTGTTTCGTCATCATGTATTTGAAAGAATTTAAAACATATTTTTTTTAGGAATGTGAATGAAATCAATGGTCAATATTGATCTGAGACAATCAACCGTCAAGTCCCCTTGCAGGCCTGCGCTTAAGACCTAAATTTAATAGAGTACCCCAATATACTGGAGGCATGATGAAAAACAGTGTCGATGTACGCACTCTGCTAAGTGTTTATGAAAAGATTAAAACTCAAGGCCATGCCATTGAGTTCGGTAGCCAGCTTGAAGATATAAAGTGCACTGAAAGTCAAGATGGTTACAGTGTCAGTCTTTCCGATGATAATGTGAGCTTAGATATTAACTTCCACAACACTTATCATTTCCATACAAAGAATGAAGATCCGGACACCGTTATCAACCAACCCACGGTTGAGTTTCATAATAATAACGAAGCGCTCATTCAGATCTTTATAAAAAAGTTGGAAGTCCTCGACAATAAATACTAACCATCACTACGTTCTATCTCACATAGGTATTCGCTTGATATACGCAAATCGTTCCTTAAAAGCATTGATTTGCGTATATTTTTACATTATTCAACTTTGACATTTTCCTGACATTACTCTGACTGTCTGCCAACACATGTTTTATTTTTTTGTTCAAAATAAACCGACTCTCAGCAAAACGAATACATACAAAAAATGCAGACAGTAATATTAGGATCAAAAGAAGTAGATACAGTTATTCTGGCTTTAGACGAATGTTATCGCCGACTTGAAGCTACTGGATTATCAGCGAAAGAACTCACACAAGATGGATTTACTCTGATGTTTAAATCAGCATATCAGTCTGTGGCTGGTAATGTGCACTAAAAAGCTCAAGTTGACTTGAGCTTTATTATCGATTTTATGAGTATGATGTGACTACAGATCCCAGTCACGATTCTGTAACACAACACGATACCCGTCGAGATCTTCAAATGTCTTACCGACTTTTTCCCAATAAGGATTTGTCGATTCTACCACTGAAAATCCGGCATCTATCATATTACGACAGGCTCTTTCCCATGCTTGGCTGCAGTCAACATAAAATACGAGTAAATGTTCTGCTGTTGGTGCTGGCCCAACGCTCGTTCCTATCTTGTTTACAAACTCAATATGGTAATTATGTTTTTTATGACCAAGAACAATACCATCAAACCCATCTTGATTTTCAAACTGTTTGAGCATTTCAAACCCTAAGGCTTTACTATACATTTTAGCAACTTGCTTCACATCATCTGTCGGTCTTACAACACGTAGTGTTGAATCTGTTGGTATCATAAAGAAAGCTAACTCCATTTAATTTATGCTTACTATTTATAATATTAGTCGAACCAATATTATTCAATTACGTTGATAGTTCTCTGCTCCTTTTTTGACACTTATCACACAAATCCCAGCTAAAACCTTCTAGTTTCAGAATCTACATCACAAAAACAGGATAAAACTTACAACTATTTCATTAATAAAAAAAGTAGTGGCACAAAAATAAGTAATATGTCAGTTAAAATAGTCAATATCCTGATGAAATCACTCAGCCACTGTTCGAGCTAAAAAAGGTACAAATATCATCTTTATATCTGCACCTTTACTTACGAATACTAAGCGATCAATGAGCTAACTCACCACTCGACACTAACGATAAACTATCAGGAGTGAATTTTTGATAGCTTATTTCTGATTTTTTCGGTGGATAAATAAATTTAGTCACTTTTACTACGTATTTTGCGATGATATTTCCACCGGTATCTTTTTCATCATACCAAAAGGTATCCACATCAATTTGCTTACCCTCATCCCATTTCATGTCTGTGCGAATGAACTGATGTTCATTTGGGATCGCCAGTAACTTTCGATACATCCTTGTCACTCCAGTATATTTATTAATCAACTATCGCCATATTCCCACAATTACATCATAGCCTTTGTCTGACAAATCACAGTTTAAAAAATAGCCACTGGCAATGATCACATTATTATCTTTCCACCGCACTATTAGTCCAGTTCAGTGCACAATACGAGCATCTTGAAGTAGCTTGTTGATTTACCTAAACAACGGTGCTTTGTTATGAGACTAATATATTCTCGTTGAAACGAGCATACTAAGGTTACTTAGGTATATAATGACGCCACTTCAACTTCTATCTATAAATTTACGGAAAACCATGAGCAAAGTTTTAACTTTTCTGAAAGGGGTAGCGATGGGCGCAGCAGATGTCGTCCCTGGGGTATCTGGTGGTACTATCGCCTTCATAACGGGTATCTATGACACCTTATTGGAAAGCATTCGTCGCGTTAATCCTAGTCTTATTGGAATTTGGCGTCGTGATGGCTTCAAAGCCGCTTTTGAACATATTAACGGTACGTTTCTGATCTTATTGCTGTCGGGGATCCTAACCAGTATTTTCACCTTTGCCCGTGTCATCACATGGATGCTTCACACTCACCCTATCCCATTGTGGTCGTTTTTCTTTGGTCTGATCATTATTTCAGTCATTCATATGTTAAAACAGATCCAGATCTGGGGAGTGTCTCGATTAATTGCTGCAACAGCAGGAGCTATTTTCGCCTACGGCATCACGGTACTGCACCCACTCACTCTTGAACCAACCTATATCAACATTGTTATATCGGGCTCAATCGCCATCTGCGCCATGATTTTGCCTGGCATTTCAGGAAGCTTTATTTTACTGCTGCTCGGCATGTATGGTCCGATTTTAGGCGCAGCAAAGTCTCTTGATATTTTTACATTAGGCCTGTTTGCTACAGGTTGTGTCATCGGCCTTCTTAGCTTCTCACATGTTTTGTCATGGGTACTGCGCCACTACCGTGATATTGCGCTTACATTTCTCACTGGCTTAATGATTGGCACACTAGGAAAAATCTGGCCATGGAAAGAAACACTAACATGGCGAATCAATTCTAGTGGTGAACAGGTTCCTCTGTTGGAACAAAACTTGTCCCCATTCAATTTTGAACATGCCACAGGCCAGCCGGCACTCCTTGGATATGCGATTCTAGCGATGATTTTAGGTATTGCACTGGTATGGGGTCTAGAAAAGGTTGCCGATAATTAAACTCACCAAAAACTCGCAATAGCTTACCGATTCTAAGCGGTCTACAAATTTGTTAGACCGCTTAGAGATCTATCATCACTTGATTAACCTTTCGAATTGATCACGAAACACACACCACAACAAATTATCCTCGCCAGTTCATGATAGAATTTATCCATTGATACTCATCAATCTCTTCATGTTTCATTAAGGATGATCACGTGAAATACCAATGGATAATTCTTGCTATGGCCTTAGTCGCTGGGCTATTTACCAGCATTTTTGTGGATAATAAAAATCAAACAACGACAGACATTGACTACCCCTTAAACTTTCTTGAGGGCGGTAAAGAAGCCTTTGACCTCTATGACACGGAAGATCCCCGCATCAGGATAATCTATTTTGGCTACACCCACTGCCCTGATGTTTGTCCTACATCACTAGCCGTTTTATCTGCAGCATTAAAACAGTTGGATAACCTAGATCTAAACCGATTATGGCCAATATTCATCACCCTTGACCCTGAACGTGATACACCAGAAAAAAGTGCGCAATACGCGCAATACTTTCATAAAAACATCATCGGGATGACAGGAACGCCACGTCAAACACGAGCTCTCGCTGAAAAATATGGTGTGTTATATATACGCACAGAATTAAAAGATTCGGCACTCGAGTATGCTGTTGACCACAGCTCCTATTTTTATATCCTGACTCCCGATGGCACGCTGGTAGACAAGATACAACATACGCTCAATCCCAATATTTTGGTTGACGCAATTAAGCAGACACTCAATAAGCCAATGTCGTAATTCGATATCCCCCAGCCATTAACCCGCTACGGCGGGTTTTCTCATCTTTGAGAGAAAAAAACAGCAACAATATCTCGTTCAAGCAGCAATTTGTACAACATCTGCCATACTCTTTTTGCCGACTGAAACTTTTAACACTCGGTCTGTAGTGGCAAACAAAGGAGAAGAAAGAAAAATGAACCGTTCATTATCTATCCTTACCGGTATTATGCTGAGCGCGAGTCTAATTGGTTGCTCAAGCTCTGACGAAGTCGATCAAATGCAACAACTTACGAATAAAGTCGATATGCTCTCTGATCAGGTAGGCGCTTTACAAAGCCAACAAGATCAAATGGCAGGCGCTGTTAACGATGCACGAGCGGCATCAGATGCAGCATATCAAGAAGCAATGCGTGCTAATCAACGCATTGATAATATTGCTAGTTCCTATAGCAAATAAATTAAAAAGTGGCGCATCATGCGCCACTCTTTTATTTTATTAAGCACCTTAGATTCAAGAGAATCCTATTGTTTCAGAAAAACTGTATCCCTTCCCTCTCACCGTTTTAATATGTTGCTTTGCTATACCAGATTGCACCATTTTACGTCGAATATTGCTTATATGCATATCCAGATTGCGATCAAACGGACTTAACTCTTTTTTTAATACTTCTTTTTGTAGTACCGCCTTTGAAACCACAATCCCATTATGCTTCACAAGATATTCAACCAACTCACACTCTGTTCCCGTTAACGGTAAACGCATCAACTGTTCAAAAATAATCGACTCCGATTGACTTCTACCACTACGGTGCCTCTCTAGACCGACTCGCCGCATGGTTGATTTGATGCGAGCAAGCAATTCAGGAACTCGAAATGGCTTCGCAATATAATGGTCAGCGCCAGCTTGAAGTCCATCCAACAAAGACGATTCATCGCCGAGTGCAGTCAGCATGATTATTGGCGTTGCAAACCGTTGACATATCCTACGAGCGACAAGCATCCCATCTAAATTAGGGAGCATGACATCTAATAAAACGACATCAACTGAGTTACTTTGTAGAAAACCAAGCGCAGACTCTCCGCAATGCTTGCAATACACGTCATAACCATCCTCTCTTAGTACTTCCTCAAGTAACTCACAAAGCACAATATCATCATCAACAACGAGAATTTTAGCCACAAACAATCACACAATAAAAATAATTATCATTACCAATTTAAGAATTATTCAATGTTATCCTCATTCAATCAAGCAAAATCTTTATTATCCCCAACTCAGTGAAGATCTGCTGTCTGTCAGACATATGCACCTTCCCAAATTGATACTTCTTCGTGGCTGCTTGAGGGGGAGATTCATTTGAAATTGAACTATGTCAAGCGCACTGAATTTACATCTCTTTTTCACGATACTTACTATTGACTTTATCACAGCCAGCACGGGAGTTAGCTTACAAGCATTTCCCACAGAGTTACTCACAGCTTCTGTGGATAACCATCTTACCCACCCACCCCTTTTATCC
>NZ_JAKJSL010000019.1:0-210422 GCF_050336815.1 Photobacterium nomapromontoriensis | reverse complement strand
ACAGTCTGATCCCTTTGGCCACTCGGGAACCCCTCCACGGGGTATTGCTAATTGTCTTGGCTTTACAGCCAGAAACGCCGGAGCATTTCTTTAGAAAGATGGTGGAGGGAGAAGGATTCGAACCTTCGAAGGCGGAGCCGTCAGATTTACAGTCTGATCCCTTTGGCCACTCGGGAACCCCTCCACGGGGTGTTTCGTTTTTTGGCAAACCATTGCTGGTTAAATCACTATTGGATAAAACCATCATTGTACAATCAATCATGGCTAATGACCGATTACTTTGCCGGAAAGACGTACCATACACCAAGTAAGGAACAGCTTTCAAGAATAATGGTGGAGGGAGAAGGATTCGAACCTTCGAAGGCGGAGCCGTCAGATTTACAGTCTGATCCCTTTGGCCACTCGGGAACCCCTCCACAAGTGCGGAGCGAATAGTAGCAAACAGATTGGAACTGTAAACCTTTTTCCGTCCTATTTTTGTCTGCTTGCTGCTATTTTCACCATATTGTTGATTGAGATGCCGTTATTTGATGTGGCAGCCGTTTATGCTGGTCACACGTAAACGGAATATTGCTTTTCTTTACACTTCTTTACCCTGCATTAGCCTTGGTTCAGATATTATTCCGGCAGTTTATATTTTATGGATAAAAGCATGAAAAAAGTCCTTGTTGCGGCCTTGGTAACGGCGGCGCTATCGGGTGGTGGTTATTTTTATTTTCAGGGCACATCTGTTGCTGCTGAACCTAAGCCTGGTCCGGGAGCAACCCGTCAGATCCCTGTGACTATTGGCGAGGTGATGGCACAGCCAGTGGCGCAGTCTCTGTCATTGGTGGGCAAGCTTGAAGCACAGCGTTCGGTGAATATCGCCACCCAAGTGGCCGCAAGAGTGGATCGCATCGTGGTTGGGATAAATAGCACGGTGGAAAAAGGGGACTTACTTATCCAGCTTGATGATGCTCGAGGGCAGGCAACGTATGCCGAGGCGCTGGCGTATTTCAATGATGAAAAGCGTAAGTTAGGTGAATTTAAACGCCTTGCTAAGCGTGGTGCGATCACTCAAACGGAGATCGATGCGCAGCTGGCAAGTGTGAATATTGCCCAAGCGCGTTTGCAAGCCGCAAAAGCCGATTTAGATGATCATGCTATTTTAGCGCCATTTTCAGGGACTGTCGGCCTGATTGATTTCAGTGAAGGTCATATGCTCAATGTGGGTAGTGAACTGTTTTCGCTTGATGATCTCTCTTCGATGCGACTGGATATTCAAGTACCCGAGCAGTATCTCTCTTTTTTGTCTGCCGGTATGACAGTAAAGGCCAGCAGTCAGGCATGGCCAGATCACGAATTTAGCGGTGAAATTCAAGCCATTGATTCTCGTGTTCAGGCCGATTCACTCAATATTCGTATTCGGGTGATCTTCGATAATCGCGACGGAAAACTGAAGCCGGGCATGCTGATGGCGGCCAATATTGGTTTTGTGCCGCAAGACGCGGCGGTGATCCCAGTACAGGCATTGGAGTATTCCGGTACTAAACGTTTTGTCTACTTGGTGGATGCGGTCGGCAAGGCACACCGTACAGAGGTGACATTGGGGGCTCGGGTTGATAATGAAGTGGTGATTGAATCGGGTATCACTGTTGGTGACCGAATTGTGGTGCAGGGGTTAGTGAACATGCGCGATGGGGTACAGGTGAATGACTTAACGGCCAGCACGCCTAAACTGGCTGGAGATAAAGCCTAATGTGGTTGTCGGATGTGTCTGTTAAGCGGCCTGTGGTCGCGATTGTACTGAGTTTGCTGCTCTGCGTGTTTGGTTTAGTCTCTTTTAGCAAACTGTCTGTACGGGAAATGCCGGACGTTGAAAATCCGGTTGTTAGTGTCTCGACCAGTTATAAAGGCGCGTCAGCGTCGATCATGGAAAGTCGGATCACCACGGTTTTAGAAGATCAATTATCCGGGATCAGTGGCATCGAGAATATCACCTCGACCACGCGTAATGGATCATCGTGGATCAAAATTGAATTTGAGATGGGCTGGGATCTGACAGAAGGGGTCAGTGATGTCCGTGATGCCGTCTCGCGTGCTCAGCGCCGTCTACCGGATGAAGCTAATGATCCTGTAGTGTCAAAAGATAATGGTTCTGGTGAGCCGGCGGTGTACGTCAACTTGACATCGAGCACCATGGACCGTTCTCAGTTGACCGATTACGCCGAACGGGTATTGATGGATCGGTTTAACCTGATCAACGGCGTCAGCTCGGTAGATTTGAGTGGTGCACTATACCGCGTGATGTATATCAAGCTACAACCCGCACTGATGGCCGGGCGGGGCGTGACCAGTAGCGATATCGTCAAAGCCCTTAATGATGAAAACGTTGAGTTGCCGGGCGGTGAAGTGCGTAATGACACCACTACCATGTCAGTGCGAACGGCGCGTCTTTATCGTACTGCGGCGGATTTTGAGTATCTGGTTGTGCGTACTGCAGAAGATGGTTCACCCATTTATTTAAAAGATGTTGCTAACGTCGCGATTGGTGCGCAGAACGAGAACGCCACCTTTAAAAATAACGGTATTGCAAACCTTAGCCTGGGTATCGTTGCCATGAGTGATGCTAACCCGCTGAATGTCGCTGCAGATGTTTATGCCGAAGTGGATCGCATGCAGCGTTTCTTACCAGCAGGTACATCGTTGTTTGTTGATTATGACTCAACGGTGTTTATCGACCGTTCTATTGAGGAAGTGTATAGCACCTTATTTGTCACCGGTTTGCTGGTGGTGTTGGTACTGTATATCTTTATCGGACAAGCTCGGGCGACCCTGATCCCAGCTGTGACCGTGCCAGTGTCATTGATCTCTGCGTTCATGGTGGCGTATTTCCTTGGTTTCTCAATAAACCTGTTAACCCTGATGGCATTGATCCTGGCTATCGGGCTGGTGGTCGATGACGCCATTGTGGTGGTTGAAAATATTTATCACCACATTTCAAATGGTGAATCACCGCTATTAGCAGCCTATAAAGGCACCCGAGAGGTTGGATTTGCGGTCGTTGCGACGACCGTGGTGCTGGTGATGGTGTTCCTGCCGATTTCCTTTATGGATGGCATGGTCGGCCCACTGTTCACCGAGTTTTCGGTATTGCTGGCGATGGCGGTGATCTTCTCATCAATCGTGGCCCTAACGTTAAGCCCAGTAATGGGCAGTAAATTACTGAAAGCCAATGTGAAGCCAACCCGATTTAACCTCTGGGTTGATCGGATGTTTGGTAAGCTCGAACAAGGCTATCGCAAAGTGGTGACAGCCTCGGTGCGTTACCGTTATGTGGCACCATTGATCATTCTGGTGTTCATTGGCTTGAGTGTGGTGATGATGAAAATGGTGCCAGCGCAGTTGGCTCCGCAGGAAGATCGCGGCGTTATCTTTGCTTTTGTTAAAGGGGCAGAGGGCACCAGTTATAACCGCATGGTGGGTAACATTGAAGAAGTAGAAGGTCGTTTACTACCGATGGTGGGTAAGGGCGTTCTGAAATCAGTGTCTATCCAGACGCCTGCCTTCGGCGGTCGAGCCGGAGATCAGACAGGTTTTGTTATTATCCAGTTGGAAAACTGGGAAGATCGTGACGTAAGTGCCGCTGACGCTTTGGCGATGGTCCGTAATTCGTTACAGGGGATCCCAGATATTCGTGTTTGGCCATTTATGCCGGGTTTCCGTGGCGGCTCATCAGAGCCAGTGCAGTTCCTGCTTAATGGTGCTGATTATGTCGAACTGTTCAAGTGGGCAACCAAGCTGAAGGTGTTAGCAGAAGATAGTCCGATGATGGAAGGGGTGGATTTGGATTACGCCGAAACCACACCTGAGTTGGTGGTAACAGTAAACCGTCAGCGGGCCGCTGAGCTTGGGATCCCTGTCGCTGACATTGCGGAAACCCTGGAGATCATGCTGGGTGGTCGGAGTGAAACCACGTTTGTCGATCGTGGTGAAGAATACGATGTCTATCTGCGTGGTGACGAAAACACCTTCAATAATGCGACAGATTTAAGTCAGATTTATGTGCGAACCAAATCAGGGCAGTTGATCACCCTTGAATCGGTGGCCAGTGTGGAAGAGGTGGCGTCTGCTCAGCGTTTGAGTCATAACCAAAAGCAGAAATCCATCAAACTTAAAGCTAACTTAGTCCCTGGCTATACCTTGGGTGAAGCATTGGATTTCCTCGATAACAAAGCGCTAGAGATGTTACCGAGTGATATTGTGATTGACTATTCCGGTGAATCGAAAGACTTCAGAGAAAACCAGAGCAGTATCTTGATGGTGTTTGGTCTGGCCTTGTTGGTGGCTTACCTGGTACTTGCCGCTCAGTTCGAAAGCTTTATTAACCCAATGGTGGTGATGTTGACGGTACCAATGGGGATCTTTGGTGGCTTAGCGGGGTTGATGCTATTGGATCAGAGCCTCAATATTTTTAGTCAGATAGGAATGATCATGCTGATAGGTATGGTAACCAAAAATGGTATCTTGATTGTTGAGTTTGCCAACCAGCTGCGTGATAAAGGGGTCGAGTTCGAGCAAGCGATCATTGATGCGTCAGAGCGTCGTTTGCGTCCTATATTGATGACCGCATTTACCACCCTGTTTGGTGCTGTACCATTGATCTTTTCTACAGGAGCGGGATCAGAGAGCCGGATAGCGGTAGGCACCGTGGTGTTCTTTGGGATGGCATTTGCGACCTTAGTTACCTTGGTCGTGATCCCGGCAATGTACCGATTGATGTCCGCCAAAACCAAGTCACCCGGTTATGTTGCCGAGCAGCTTGATAAAGCCTTGCTGCACGATGCGGCGTCGAAAGGACATCAACCTGAATCCGTTATCGAACAACATTGATTGTTAGCGTGATGATGTTAATTAAGCCACCGTCGGGTGGCTTAATTTTATGCCCTATATCGATACGTTAAGCACGAGCAAACAGAGCTGAAGAGTTAAGGTGGATTAAGTAAGGGAGGTTTTCTTTCCCAATACGTAAGCCAATTGCTAGAATACTGGGTCATATACCCAAGCTAGCTCAAGATTCAGAGTGAGATAACTTGGGTATACTTATTTCCGACTAACCTTGATGCGTTGCGAAACGCTTAGAGTAGAAGAACATCATGTCTCAGAATCAGCCTCAAGATAATGCAGGTAATGGCGATCAGGCCAAAGCTGTGCGTTTAAACAAATTCATCAGTGATACGGGCTATTGCTCACGCCGGGAGGCGGACAAGCTAATTGATCAAGGACGAGTGACCATCAATGGTCAAGAGCCGGAAATGGGGGTTAAGGTCATGCCGGGTGACGATGTCCTGATTGACGATAAGCCACTGCGTGCGAAAGAGCAGCCAATTTATATCGCACTGAATAAACCGACCGGGATCACCTGTACCACCGAGCGCCATATTAAAGATAATATTATTGATTTTATCGGCCACCGTAAGCGTATTTTCCCGATTGGTCGCTTAGATAAACCCTCTGACGGTCTGATCTTCCTGACCAACGATGGCGATATTGTCAATAAAATCCTGCGTGCAGGCAACTCGCACGAGAAAGAATACGTGGTACGTGTCGATAAGCCGATCACCGATGAGTTCATTGCCAAAATGGCATCAGGTGTTGAGATTCTTGATACCGTGACATTGCCATGTAAGGTCACCAAAGAGACCAATTACTCATTCCGTATTATTTTGACTCAGGGCCTTAATCGTCAGATCCGCCGGATGTGTGAGGCTCTGGGTTACGATGTATTTAAGTTGCGCCGTGTCCGTATCATGAACATCAGTATTGATGGGCTGCCAAACGGAAAATGGCGTTATCTGACTGATGCTGAAATTGCTGAAATTAACAGTTTGATTTCAGATTCAAGTAAAACAGAAGAAGCATCACGTACCGATAGTCAGGGCCAGAGTATTAAGAAAGCGACGGATGCCAAGCTGTATGACAGCCGTCAGCAAGAGAGCCGTGACGAAGGTAAGATCAAGTATAAAACATACGAGGGTAAGGGCGACTTTAACCGTAAGCGTATAACTGGCGATCGTGATGGCAGCCGCCGTGCAGAGCCTCGCCGAGAGGGTAACCGTTATTCAGAGAACCGTTATTCTGAAAATCGAGGCGCAGACAATCGTCAAGATAGCCGTTCTGGCAACCGTCAAGACCATCGCCAAGGTGGTCGTACTGATAGCCGTCAAGAGAACAACCGTGGTAATGCCACTCGACCTGGACGTGGTGTTCAGCCGGGTCATCATCGTACTCAGCGTGATGATGAACCAAGCAACCGTTCTGGTGGCTCAAGCAGCATTAAAAAGTGGAAATCAAAGAAAGGCGCATAAGCTGCCGCTCTGTATACGAGACCAAATAGAAACGGGTGCCCAAGGGCACCTGTTTTTTTATCAGCACTATCGATCGCAGCGTATGATTGGGCTGGATTATCATCATGATTGAGCGTGATTGTCGCTTGCAATCCCAGCTGCGAATTTGCACTATGTACTCACTGATGAAAACACACAAACCGAACAATGCCGGATTCATCGCTGTATATAATGTAGCGATCCTAACGGACTAGGCTGGATGCAACGGTAATAGAAGACAGAGGAAGTAATGGCAGGCAATACAATTGGACAATTATTTCGCGTCACCACCTTTGGTGAAAGTCATGGGCTAGCACTAGGCTGTATCATTGATGGCTGCCCTCCTGGTCTTGCGTTGACAGAAGCTGATATGCAGCATGACTTGGACCGTCGTCGTCCCGGCACCTCAAAATACACCACTCAGCGCCGCGAACCGGATGAAGTGAAGATCCTTTCGGGTGTATTTGAAGGTCAGACAACAGGCACTTCGATTGGTTTATTGATCGAAAATACCGATCAGCGGTCTAAAGATTATTCCAATATTAAAGATTTATTTCGTCCCGGCCACGCTGATTATACCTACCATCAGAAATATGGTGTTCGAGATTACCGCGGTGGTGGTCGTTCTTCGGCCCGAGAAACGGCGATGCGTGTCGCAGCCGGTGCCGTCGCGAAGAAATACCTTAAGCAAGTCCATGACATTGAAGTACGTGCTTACTTGTCGCAAATGGGCGAGGTAAAAATTGATAAAGTCGATTGGGCGCAGATTGAGCAAAATGCCTTCTTCTGTCCTGATGCCGATAAAGTGGATGCTTTTGATGAGCTGATCCGCAACTTAAAGAAAGAAGGTGATTCCATCGGTGCCAAATTAACCGTGGTCGCCAAGAATGTCCCTGTCGGGTTAGGCGAGCCAGTGTTTGATAGGCTCGATGCCGATATTGCCCATTCACTCATGAGTATCAATGCCGTGAAAGGAGTCGAGATTGGTGACGGTTTTGATGTTGTCGAGCAGCGCGGCAGTGAACACCGTGATGCGATGACGCTGGATGGTTTTAGGTCAAACCATGCGGGCGGTATCTTAGGCGGCATTTCATCAGGGCAAGACATTGTGGCACACATTGCGCTCAAGCCGACTTCAAGCATTACCATACCGGGTGAAACCATTACCCGACAGGGTGAAAGTGCAGAGGTGATCACCAAAGGCCGACATGATCCGTGTGTCGGGATCCGTGCAGTACCCATTGCCGAAGCGATGTTAGCGATCACTTTAATGGACCATTTATTACGACATCGTGGACAGAATGCAGATGTCGTCACGGAAACCCCGAAGATTTAAAGTGCGAGACGCGTTTTGAGATAGAGCAGGGACGAGAAAAAGCAGGTTCTAGAATTGATGAAACGTCGATTTGAGAAGCGAGACCCATCTGCTTGAAAGACAGGCTTGAAAAATGTGTTAGATAGACAAGAGAGAGCAGGCGGGTTGTCTGCTCTTTTTTTGACTATTAATGGTGATTTTTTAGCCTCGAGAGTTAGCACTATCTTGGTTGGTTTCTACGTCTTCGAAATGAAAGACTGGCAAGCTCCAGCCAAATTGTACTGCGGCAGCACGGATACTGAAGCCGACGATCAAGGTCGTGATGGTCACGATGGTTTCGCCAACCCCTAAGTAAAGTAGTCCGTAATACATTCCACCGGCAATAAAAGCGACCGAGGCATAGAGCTCTTTATGCAGCACCATCGGTGGGCGGCTGGTGATCAAATCTCGCAGTAAACCACCGAAGACCCCAGTGACGACTGCCGCGACGATACAGATCAATGGTGAGAGTCCCATATCCATTGCGACTCGACAGCCGATAATGCTAAAGACGATCAATCCGAGCGAATCCAACAGAACGAAAATTTTATGAAAACGCACCACGAGTGGAGCGACCAACGTGGTAAATAGGCCCGCGATACACGTAATGACTAAATATTGAGGATGCGCAACCCAACCCAATGGGTAGTGGCCAAGAAGAATATCGCGAACGGTACCACCACCAATGGCGGTAGCGCTGGCAACGAACATAACACCAAACCAATCCATATGACGCTTACCTGCCGCTAACGCGCCGGTCATGGCTTCTGCTGTTATTCCGATAATGTAAAGAGTTGTTAATAGCATGAATGTAATCGATGTAAATATGAATGCATGAGTAATGACCTGATTTTAGGTGGCGTTATTAGCGGCGTCTAATGAAATGATTTCTGTAACACATGAATTGATTTCATGCTTGAGGTGCGAGGTGCGAGGTGCGAGGTGCGAGGTGCGAGGTGCGAGGTGCGAGGTGCGAGGTGCGAGGTGCGAGGTGCGAGGGTGGTTTTATGGGAAAAGAGGTCCTGTGACCCTGTGGGAAGAGAATGTTATTAGGGCGTAGGAAAACGAGGGTGAAAACGTCATCTATAAAAATAAAAAAGAGGGTGCTTGTGAGCCCCCTCTTTTTGATACTTCTAGAAACTAGAAACTAGAAACTAGAAACTAGAAACTAGAAACTTAGAACTCGTTCCTCGGGGCGAAGCCCACCTGACGAAGTCTTAGAAACGGTAGTTAGCCTGAACACCGACTAGCCATACGTTACCCGTGGTTTCACCTTTGAAACTAGCAACAGGTTTCTTATTAATATCAATCGACTCTTCCATCGCTGCATCTTTTGCAAAGATATAGGTAAAGCCTGCATCGAAGCTTAGATTTTGGGAGTACTGGTAGCCAGCACCCATGCTTAGCCAGATACGATCCGTTTCTGGGATTGTCTGGGTACGGTGCTCATCATCGACAGCTGACATGTCATAAGCGACACCCGTGCGCAGTGCTAGCTTGTTAGTGTATTGGTAAGTTGTACCCACAGCAAAACGGTAGTTATCTTCCCAGTTCTCTTCTTTGATAAGATCTGGGCTCGATGGATGGCTAGGGATCACGGCAACCAATTTTTCAAAGCTGCTCCAGTCGGTCCAGTTAAAGCTAGCATGCATAGCCAGTTTATCGGTTAGCTGGTGGAAGCTAGCAATTTCTGCGGTTGCAGGTAGGGTTAACGCCATGCTTCCTGGGAAATTACCGCCATAAAGCACGCCTGATGCTTCACCCGCTAGTTTTAGGTCAACCGCAGAACGGTAATTAACACCGATACGGTTAGCATCGTTGATCTGCCATGCTGCACCTAATTGCCAGCCCCACGCGGCGTCATCGCCTTCCATGTATTTTAGGTCTTGGCCTTTTAGTGGGCCGAATTTCTGCTCAAGTTGGCTAACGAGAGCATTAAGCTTTGGTGACAAGTTAGTTGGTACTGACGCGCCAAAGTGGCCTTCGCCCATTACATAGCGAACACCACCACCAATGCTAAATTGGTCGTTGATTTTATAAGCCACATTCGGGTTGATTTCTACAGACATCACTTTGGCTTGGTTTCCAAAAAGGGTACCTAAGAAGTTGCCGCCAAGTTCTGTTTCCATGCCGTAGTTTGTAGAAAAAGCTAAACCAACAGCCCACTGTTCATTAACGCGGTGAGAGAGGTAGAAGTTAGGGATCACAGCAGAGTGAGCAATATCGTCAGCCTTGGTTGTTCCTTTCATACCAAGCATGTCGACGCTTACGTCACCTTTTACATTGATATTTGGATCAACATAGATAGCACCGGTTGATACTTGAGTGCCGTCAAGGTAAGTCAGCATGGCTGGGTTACGGAACTGGGCACTTGCGTTATCAGCCATTGCTGCTTCACCTGCAAATGCGCGGCCAAGGCCGGTTGCAGAGTATTCCGCTAGTTGGAAACCCGCAGCTAAGGTGTTGGCACTCGCGCCAAGTGCTAATGCTGCTACTACTGAAAGTGTAATTTTATTCTTTTTCATCAGTCTACTGTGTTCGCTGAAATCTAATAGCGCGAATCATACGCTTTAGAGCAAATGCTTTAAGACATTCTTACAAATTTTCATTAGTTTGAAGTTTTATCTTAAAATATTTAAAAGTTGTAGTTTTTTATCTGGTAATAAGTGTTCTATTTATTCTGGTCGGATGAGATTTCAGCGTACACGTGTGCAGGAGATGGCGTATTTCAGCGATGGTATGTATGCTCAACAAGGCGACGCATAAGAAATGTTTTTGTGTTTTTTGTTATTTTTTTCATTGGGTTATATTAAACACAAAAAGGGAGCCATAGGCTCCCTTTGTAACGTTCAGGTATAAATGTTCGCTGAATTAGAATGAGCGGCTGTACTGAATACCGTATAGCCATGCATTAGCACGGGTTGTTGCGCTAATGGTAGAAATACCATTATTCTCAACGACATCAACATCTTTACCGATTAGGTAAGTGACGCCCACATCAATGTTAGATTTGTTGTCTAGGTGGTAAGTGAAGCCGCCTGAGAACCACTGACGATCTGAGTCAGGTACTGAGATTGATGTCTTTTCATCTTGGGCACTGGTGTCATACATATAACCAGCGCGTAGCGTCCAGTCGTTGTTCAGGTAATAAGTACCACCTAACGCGTAGTGCCAGCCGTCTTGCCAGTCGTAAGTGTTGAGCTCTTTATTGCCGGTAGTTGCCAACTTGTCAAACGTACTCCAGCTAATCCACTGTACGCTATAGTGTACTGCGAACTGTTGGTTCAGACGGTGGTAGCCCGAGAATTCTGCCATGTCAGGCAGTGGCATAATTAGTTTTTCATTGCTGATATCGCCGCCGCCGGTTTTGAAGAACATGTCGCCTTCCGCTTCCAGTTCAGGGCTGTAGCGGTAAGACAGACCAAAGCGGTTGTTGTCATTCAGCTCGTAAACTGTACCGATATTCCAACCCAGTGCAATACCGTCAGCATCGACATCAAGCAGTTGTCCTTTAGGCGCCGTACCTTGGCTAAGTTTGTCAAGTAGTCCTTCAATATTTTTGTTTGAACGCTGTAGCTTACCTGCACCGTAGATCACATCCAGACCCGCACCGACGCTCCATTGCTCATTAATACGGTATGAACCGCTTAGGGCAAAGTTAACGCTCTTAACGTCAGTCAGGCCGCCGTATTCATTGGCTTTATAATCATCACTGAATTCAGTTTTTGTGCCGAAGTTTGAGTAGATACCAACACCGACTGCAAATTTGTCATTAATAGGGTGGATGTAGAAGATGTTGGGAGCATAAGAGGTATCACCGGTCTGCTGGTCATTCAGATCAACAGCTTTACCTAGTGTAAATGGTGAAGCATATTTCGCATTTTTTACGTCAATATCGGTATTAATAGCATTGATACCCAGCGAGATAGCGGGTGCATCAAACAGTGCCATGGCTGCAGCATTACGTGACATTACCGTTGCGTTATCAGCGATAACCGCATCACCGGCGAATGCACGGCCAAGGCCTGTTGCTGATTGCGCATTGAGCTGGAAACCCGCCGCCAGTGCTTGTTGTGAAGCCATAGTAATGGCGATCGTAACCACTGATTTAGTAAACAGACGCTTCTTGTTCATATTATAGTTATTCCTAATTATATTTAGTGCTTATTTCTGCTTTTTCCTACAGAACAGGAAGATTGTATGGGGGGTCAACAACGCATCAAATCTGACCAGTTAGCCAGTTTATTTAATGTTTTTTTTAATGTGTTGATTTTAAATGATTTGTTTGTTTGTTGAGGATTGTTGATGGGTTAATTAAACATCAGTATTGTTAACTTAGTAGCAAAAAAGACGTATTAGGGATGAGTTTAGGTTGCACCCCCCAAAAAATATCCCTTTAAGATATTAATTGGAGGGTTTTCTTGATTTAAATCTCCCACTGGAGATCTGATTTCAATTTTTGAGCAACAGGCGTTATATCTTGTCCTTTTTCCCCTACCACAATTAAGTCAGCATTATGGGCAGGAAGTACAACACCTTGCATATTGCTATCGGCAAAGGTCGTCAATGCCGATGATGTATCCGTTGGTACGATAAATACCGTGACTTTACCATGTGCAGTACCCATGATCATATGCAATGCATTCTGATCGCCAAATCCACAGTGGTTCACGTAGTAAACATGTCCGGGTAACCGATCAAACTGGGAACCGAATGGTGTCATTTTGGCGTTGACCTGAGTCAGTGAAACGGCTTCATCAATATTGTTCACAAATGGCGACTCTTGATAGATATGCTCTAACGCCATCTGTGCCAGCTTGGGTTGCGAAGTGGCTGGATTAATAAACCCCGTAAACTGGCCGACAAATAGTCCAGCAATGAAGACGACAGAAGCTGCAAGACCTAAGAAGGCTTTTGTTTTGTATTCTTTTTTATCTGGCTGCCCCGTTTGGTGAAATAAGATCCGATCAGCTAAATCATCAGGTACATCCACTTTCATCGTACGCTCAAGTTTATTATCAAGTGATTGTAATTCGTCAGATAGCTTTCGGTTAGCTAATGATGCATTTCGGGTTTCAATCATCTCTGGACTGATGTCATTTGGATCAGCAAATAGACGCCGACGGAATTCTAAATCATCCATTGTGTTGGCCTCTCCGGTCGGATTGTTGTTCTAATTGGTCTTTTAATTGGTTTCTGGCGCGAAATAGTCGCGTCATCACCGTATTGCGGTTCAAACCGAGAATATCGGCAATTTCCTCACCGCTGAACCCCGCCATGACTTGTAACACGAGGGGTTCTCGGTATTCAGGCGCCAGCTTCATGATTTGTTTGTGCAGCATTTGCTGCTCAAGTTCCATTTCGCTCCCGTTATGCTGGGTATCGGCGATGGCATAATCGTCAATATCAACCAGATCAAGCTGCTTGCGTTCAAACCGACGGGCGTTTTCCCGACGTAAAATGGTAATTAACCATGCTTTCGCCGCATTATCATCTTGCAGACTATCGAGTGAGCGCCATGCCCTTAAACATGTCTCTTGCACCAGATCTTCAGCAATATGCGGATCATGGCACAACCAGTAGGCATAGCGGTAGAGATCCCGATGCCACGCCCTGACAAGGGCTTCATATCGTCTTTGTTTATTCATATCTACAGAGACCGAGGCATTAGGCTTTTTCTTTCGAAAAAAAGTTTTAATCATTAATTTGCCCGTTAACAGGTCGAACACTGCTACTATTTTGCGTCTTTTAGGCAATGTTCTGACGATTCATCGAATAATTCGCATTAAAATTGATCTGGTTCAAATTGTGATTTGCTGAGAAAGCTATAGTAAGCGGGTCATCTGATAGTCAATGTTGGCGTTTGTACCGAGGATTAGGTATGAAAACCAAGGTTCACTATCTGTTGAGCAAGATGACAACTTCCTTTTGAAGGCTGACTTTACTTTCTCCTATCAGGCTTGCCTGATTTGCAATTGGCTTTAGGTTAATTGACTTATACTGTACATGGATTGCTTTCCGTGTAGATTACGACCATACCTTGCGGTATGGTTTTTTTTTGTCTCTATTTTTCTATATTAGTTCGATATATTTACTATCAACGCTACTTTTTGTGTTTTCGCACCTCGCACCTTATCTACCCATTCATCATACATGCTCATTAAGCATCGTTTGCTATCAAGTTCTCATTTTTTAAACATTTGTTTGATAATAATAACAATCGGGTTACAATTGATTGTGGTCTGACCTCTGTTTTCGTGTGAGGACGGAATCTTATCAGTACTCGACAAACTAAAATAAGGAGTTGCGATGACACGTCTCCAGAACCTCACAACCCGTCAGGGTGAACGCATCGCCGTTGTAAGTGGATTACGTACCCCTTTTGCCCGCCAGGCAACTGCGTTTGATGGTGTGCCAGCACTGGATATGGGGAAAATGGTTGTCAGTGAAATGCTGCAACAGGTTGATATCGATCCTAAGTTGATAGAGCAGGTGGTGTTTGGCCAAGTGGTACAAATGCCTGAAGCGCCGAATATCGCCAGAGAAATTGTCCTTGGCACGGGAATGGATATCAGCACCGATGCCTATAGTGTGACCCGAGCTTGTGCGACCAGTTTTCAGGCTGCAGCCAATGTGACAGAAAGTATTATGGCCGGCACGATTGATATAGGGATTGCCGGAGGGGCAGATTCGTCATCGGTTCTGCCTATCGGAGTTTCCAAGCGTATGGCCGCCACCTTGCTGGCATTAAGCAAGGCCAAGACCATGAGCAAACGTCTTTCGTTGCTGAGTAAGCTCAGCATGAAGGATTTGATGCCCGTTCCGCCAGCGGTGGCCGAATATTCGACCGGACTGAGTATGGGACAGACTGCCGAGCAGATGGCCAAGAGTCATGGTATCACCCGAGAAGAGCAAGATGCCTTGGCGCACCGCTCCCATACATTAGCCGCCCAAGCGTGGCGTGATGGCTTGATCCAAGGTGAGGTGATCACCGCATTTCCCGCCCCTTACCGACAGTGGATCGATAAAGACAATAATATCCGCGAAGATTCGACATTGGCCTCATACGCTAAATTGCGCCCGGCCTTTGATCGTAAATTTGGTTCTGTAACGGCGGCCAATGCCACGCCGTTGACTGACGGTGCGGCGGCGATCATGCTGATGCGAGAAGGCCGAGCGGCAGAGCTGGGCCTAAAACCTCTGGGTTATATTCGTTCGTATGCTTTTGCCGCCATCGGGGTTGAGCATGACATGTTGATGGGGCCGTCTTATGCGACGCCGTTGGCACTGGATCGCGCAGGGATCACTCTGGCTGATTTAACCTTGATTGATATGCATGAAGCATTTGCTGCTCAAACATTGGCAAACGTGAAAATGTTTGGCTCAGCGCAGTTTGCTAAAGAGAAGCTGGGGCGATCCAACGCGATTGGCGACATTGATATGGATAAATTTAATGTGCTTGGTGGTTCGATTGCCTATGGTCACCCTTTTGCGGCGACAGGCGCACGAATGATCACTCAAACCTTGCGTGAACTTCAGCGCAGAGGCGGCGGGTTAGCCCTGAATACGGCGTGTGCGGCAGGTGGCCTAGGTGCAGCTATGATCTTGGAGGCAGAATAATGACAGAACAACAATCCGCATTTTCCCTGACCTATGCTGATAACGGGGTCGCTTGGCTCAAAATTGATGTGCCAAACGAAAAAATGAATACCTTACAGGCGGCATTTGGCGATCAAGTTACCGCTGTCTTGGATGAGCTTAAAGGCCAGTCCGGTATTAAGGGCATGGTGGTTTATTCCGGTAAGCCGGATAATTTTGTCGCTGGTGCCGATATTCGGATGCTGGCAGCTTGCACCACTGCAGAGGAAGCTCGCGCACTGGCTGAAAAGGGCCAGCAGCTGTTTTCTGAGCTGGAAAACTTGCCGTTTCATACGGTGGCGGCGATTCATGGCCCTTGTCTTGGCGGTGGGATGGAGCTGGCATTAGCATGCCATAGTCGGGTGTGCTCGGATGATGACAAAACCCGCCTCGGGTTGCCGGAAGTTCAGCTCGGGCTACTGCCAGGATCGGGAGGGACGCAGCGTCTGCCGCGTTTAATTGGCGTTGCCGGGGCATTAGATCTGATTCTGACCGGTAAGCAACTGCGAGCAAAAAAAGCGAAGAAGTTGGGGGTGGTTGATGAAGCGGTCCCATTGAGTATTTTGCTTGATGTCGCAGAAAAGCGAGCACTTAAGCCTAAGCCTAAACGGCATTTGTCACTGCAAGATCGTGCCATGGGCAGTAACGTGCTGGGACGTTCCTTGGTGTTTGATCAGGCGGCCAAGAAAACCCATGATAAAACCCGAGGCAATTACCCGGCAGCCGATGCTATTTTGGATGTGATCAAGTACGGTTTACAGCATGGTATGACTAAGGGGCTTGCGCGAGAAGCGACCTTGTTTGGGGACTTGGTAATGACACCCGAATCTGCGGCTTTACGCAGTATTTTCTTTGCGACCACCGCAATGAAAAAAGAGACCGGATCAGCATCGGAACCTAAACCAATCCAGCATGTTGGCGTCCTCGGCGGCGGCTTGATGGGCGGTGGGATCAGCCATGTCACAGTGGCTAAGGCTGGGTATCCGGTACGTATTAAAGACATCGCCAATGATGGTGTCCTCAATGCGATGGCATATAACTACAAGTTGCTGGATAAGCAGCGTAAGCGCCGCATTATCAATACTGCGAACTTACAAAAGCAGATGCTGAATATTTCCGGTGGTACTGAGTACACCGCATTTGATCGGATGGATGTGGTGATAGAGGCGGTATTTGAAGACTTAGCACTTAAGCATCAGATGGTGAAAGAGATCGAGGCCCATGCTAAGCCGGAAACGATTTTTGCCACTAACACGTCATCATTGCCTATCCACCAGATCGCGGAAGCGGCCGAGCGGCCAGAGAATGTGGTCGGGTTACATTATTTCAGTCCGGTGGAAAAAATGCCGCTGGTGGAAGTGATCCCGCACCAGACCACATCCGATGAGACCATTGCGACCGTGGTGGCATTGGCGAAGAAGCAGGGCAAGACCCCGATTGTAGTGGGGGATACGGCTGGTTTTTACGTTAACCGCATTTTGGCACCGTATATGAATGAGGCCGCCAATGTGTTGCTCAGTGGTGAGCCGATTGAGCACTTGGATAATGCCTTGCTTGATTTCGGCTTTCCGGTTGGCCCGATCACCTTGCTTGATGAAGTCGGCGTCGATATTGGCGCCAAGATCATGCCAGTATTAGTCGGGGAGTTGGGTGAGCGTTTTCAGGGGCCGGATGTGTTTGAGACTCTGCTCTGTGATGGTCGTAAAGGCCGTAAGAGTGGAAAAGGTTTTTACCGCTATGACAGTAAGAAGAAAGCGGTCGATAAGAGTGTCTACAAGTTGCTTAACTTGAATCCTGAGCAGCAAGCGGATGCAAATACACTGGCCTTGCGCTGTACCTTAATGATGCTCAATGAAGCGGCTCGCTGTCTCGATGAAGGGGTGATCCGTTCCGCCCGTGATGGTGATATCGGAGCGATTTTCGGTATCGGTTTCCCGCCGTTCCTTGGTGGACCATTTCGCTATATGGATCAGCTCGGGATCAAGCAAGTGGTTGAGATGCTTAGCCAGCATGCTGATAAATACGGTGAGCGTTTTGTACCTTGCGACAAGCTGGTGGCGATGGCAGAAGAAGGGCAGTGTTTCTACCCTGACAATTAAGCGTTGCCGGAAGTGAAATAAAATAATATGGGGCCTGTCGAATGACAGGCCCCGTTGTTATTGTGGATGGTTAACCCGTGACGGGTATTTAGTAAGCGTTGCGTTGGAATTCAGTAATCGAGCCAATCGGTTTACCGATCTGGAGTGGGGCCTGATTGCTGTGGGCTTGCCCTTGGCAAGACATGACAATACGGTCAGCCGTACGAGGTTTGACGATATCAACAATGAATTTCACCATGTTAGCCCGACTAAGCGACGTTAGCGCTTCAAGCACTTTTTGCCGTTGGTTAAACTCGGTATCCTTGTTGCCAATGCTAACCCAGTAGCGTTGAGCTCGGGCGCGGAGGTTGGTATCGGGCTCGGAAATTTGAGCTATTAGTCCTTGTTTGCTGGCCTCCCACTGCGCTTCATTGAGCTCGAGTAATACCAGTGCGAAGGCATTGGTAAATTCATCAATGGCCTCCAGCAGCTGACTGGGTGCGGCCACGGGAGACTGAATATACAAGATCAGTCCCGGATGACGGTTAAGGGGCAAGTTTGCGGTACCGACCATATATCCGAGTTGCTGACGAGTGCGCAGTTCATGAAAAAAAGTGGTCGACATCAGATGGTTTGCCAAGGTGTAAATGGCGATTTTTCTTGGTGTCGTTTGCCGTGATTGGTAATACATCAGCAACGCAGAGTCCGCATGGTTACAGCTGATCTCATGGCTTAATGTACCAGAATGATTGAGGTGGACTAGTGGACGCTGGGCTTCACCATAGAGCTGTTCGCTGACTCGAAAAGCGTTCTTTAGGGTTTCCGCCAGCGCTAATGCATCTTCTTTTAGCCAGTTACCATAGATAAAGGTATCAATGTGCAGTTCAGCAAACATGGCCGAGACAAAGGCTGGGAGTTCATCGACTTCGATAGATTCCAGCGCTTCAATCAGCACCGGGTATGGTGGATTGTTAGGCTGAAGAACCCCGGTTAATTCATTAAAGAGCTGGGATATGGGCTTATCTTTGGCAGCGTTGCGCCAGTGACGCAGCATTTGTGCCTTAATGTTCTCAAAACGGTCAGGGTTAAACTCACGATTAGCAAAGCGTGTTAGCAATAAATCGAGCAATAGCGGCTGTTTCTCACTGAACCCGGAGAGCTGCAGGGTTACCCCTCCCTGGTGAGCATACAGGTTGTAGGACATACCCGCGATTTCAGCCGGGTAGGCGGATTCATTGATCGCATCTAAGAGCATTTCGACACAAAGTCGGGTCTTGACGATATTACGTGGTGTACTGACCGCATGAGGGCTATCAATGGCGACATAGACAATCCCTTTCGGTACCCGAAATTCATGCTCTTGTTTAAACCATAGCCGGAACCCGGGCAACTCTTGGATCAATTGAGGCGGCTGTTCAGCATCGGCCGCCAGCGGAAGGGGATCGAGCTTGTCGCAGAGGTACGGGTTTTTATGTGGCAACGTGAGCTCAGGATCGTGACCCGGTGATCGCCAAAGTTCAAGCTGTTGCTCGGTAAACGGGGTGATGCCATAAGGGGTATGGTACCAGCTGGCGATGTGATTATAGGCTTGATCTTGTGCGACCAGCACCAGACGCATGTTATCAGGCGTCAGCATATCGAGAAATTGTCGGATCAGTGGCTCGTTATACCCGAGCATCATGTAATCGCCATAGACAATGTCATCCGGCTCATAGTGGAGCAAGTTCATGACCAGATAGCTAACAGTATCAAGAGGTCGGCTTTTCTCTTGATAGCGGAACGCCATTTCCAGTACTGAGCGTTTTTCTTCATAACGCCATTCGGCAAACCCCTGATCGCGGATCAGCGCGATGTACTGGAATGTAGAGGCAACAATGTCATCAATGTTATCTAGCCCTTTAGGCGTCAAGTTGAGGCTGATGGTAAATTCACGGAAATTACTGCCATTTACCCCGCCACCGGCGGCCAAAGAATTGATGAAACCTTGTTTTTTGAGTCTAGCCATCAGGCTGCCACTGCCTTCGTTACCCAGCAGGTTAGCAATGTAGGAGAGGGGTTTTTGGCGGTAATATTCATCAGTGGCTGGCAGGGTAAAAGACAGCGTGAGTTTGCGCACTTCTTTGATTGGGTCAATGGTAATAAATTGGCGTTTTTCGCGCTCGGTCACCAAGGGAACCGGGATTGCAGGCTTAGCCTTGTGGCTGTTAGGGATCCCTTTAAAGAATGTCTCAGCGTAAGCTTCCAGTTCATCGAGTGACTGTGGTCCAAGTAACACCAGCCCCATGAGATTCGCTGAATAATGGGTCTGGTAAAAGGCGATGAGTTCATCACGAACGGGGTGTTCATGGCGATCCTCGAGCGTTGTTAGATCTCCCACTGAGAATTTAGCAAAGGGATGATCTGGATTGACAGTTTCTTTGTGCACTTGATACAGACGACGGACATCGTCTTTAAGTTTGAGCTTGTATTCAGAATCGACCGCGTTGCGTTCTTTATCAACCGCTTCTTCATTGAACAGTGGGGCAGTAAAAAACTGACCAAAGCGATCCAGCCCTTCGCTAAACGCATGAGGACTTACTTCAAAAAAATAGGTGGTATTTTCTGTGCCTGTCCAAGCATTGTTGCTGCCACCGCTTTGGTTGATAAAAGTTTGGAACTCTCCGACCTTCGGGTATTTTTCGGTGCCCAAGAAAAGCATATGTTCAAGGAAATGCGCCATACCCTGACGGTCTTTCGGATCATCAAAATGGCCGACATTGACTGACAGCGCTGCGGCTGAACGGGGGGCGTCAGCATCGTGTACCAGCAGTACTTTCAGTGCATTGGCAAGAGTAATATACCGATACTGCTTAGGGTCATTGGGACTTGTATGCACAGGAAGCGCCTATTTTCAAAGGAAAGTAAATTAATTATACCTAAGTTACCTCAATATGCAGGACTGAGAGTGAGCTTAGCGTTCGCTTTACAGTACATATTCTACAACGGTCACGGAAAAGTAACAGAGTGTGACGAATACCTGTTTTCAGGCTGATGATCTTGCTAGCATAGCCCAGCACCTTACCGTCGCATGAAGATGTGAAAGGGTGGGGATATCTACTCGTGATATTGGAAAAATTATGCGAATTTATATTATGCGTCATGGTGAAGCTCATAACTTTGCCGCCAGTGATGCAGAGCGACCATTGACTGAGAGAGGACAAGCGCTGTCACAACAGATGGCGAGTCAATTAGTACACCAGCTACACAATGGTCTAGATATGGTCTGGGTTAGCCCGTATTTACGGGCGCAGCAAACGTGGCAGGCGATGGCAAGCGATCTTCCTGCGCCGAAGCAGCTAGTGACGGTTGATGATATTACCCCTTATGGTGATGCCGAAAATGTTGCCGCTTATATTAAGGCGGTTATTGCCACGGAACAGCCAGAAACATTGCTGGTCATTTCGCACCTACCTTTGGTTGGCTACCTCACGGCTGAACTGGTACCCGGCCTGCAGGCCCCCATGTTTATCACCTCATCGATTGCTGCTCTCGACTACCAGCCCGAAAGTGGATCCTGTGAACTGCTTTGGCAGGCAAATCCGGAAGGTTGATCCCATTATTGCGCCCCGGACAGACTGGAGATGATAAAATATTAAGGTTTTGTCTGGGGATGTCGATATCTTCAAGAACTACTTCAGCAATAGATATTTCGATGAAAGCAAAGTTAGCACTCATTTTTAGCGCCGCATTACTCGCTGGATGTGTCCAAGCGCCTTTGTCACCACGCATTAGTGCCAATGGTGCAATCAAGTGGGCCAATGGCATTAATGAAGAGATGCATATCTCTACTTCAGGCAGTACATTGACATTTGCTGCGCCACAAAGCTTATTTAGCCAGGCGGGCATTACCATTTTTTCTCGGATTGACAGTGCCCGTAATGGTAACTGTGAGCACTATTACAGTGAGCAGGCCGTTAAAACACGCATGCAGATCTGTGATAATGGTGAAGTGACTTTGATCGTTGAAGGGCAAGTCGTCAATGTCGGTGCATTAGCGCGTTATGACTATTGATGGGGCGAGGTAGTAGGGACTCGTTACGAGTAAGAGCTTGACAGGGTTTTGCCGTTACGCAAGCATGACCCTCGACCCTCGACCCTCGACCCTCGACCCTCGACCCTCGACTTTATCTTTCCGGAATATCCAGCAGAACCAGCAAGGCACCGGCACCACCAAATTCTAGCGGCGCTTGGTGAAAGGCCATCACATCCGGATGCTGTGCCAGCCATAGTGGGGCTTTCTGCTTCAAAATATGCTTGCCAATGCCATGCATTACACAGCAACAGGCGATATTTTCCTTAATACAGGCTGCAATCATGGCGGCGAGTTCACGTTTTGCTTCTCGTTGAGTCATACCGTGCATATCAAGATGCATGTCTGGCACATATACCCCACGACGCAGTTTTTTTACCTCATACTTAGACACACCTGTACGAGCATATTGTGTCGGGCCCGTTTCATTCAGGTGTGGTTCGAATTCATCAGAGAAGTAAAACTCATGATTATCAGCTTCTTTTGCTGAGAGTTTAGGCTTATCCTTCTTTGTACTCTGTTGGCGCGGCGTGATTATGGTATCATTGGTGATCTTTTTTGCACCCTTAACCGCTTCCTGGAAAAGTGTTAGATCATCATCCAGGGTAAAAACTTTTTTGCTCATAGTGAAATTCCAACAACTTTATAGCGGTATTGTAGCGCCATTCGGAGTCTATTTTGGATAAGATTTTTGTCGACGAAGCCGTCAACGAACTTTCTACATTGCAGGACATGCTACGTTGGACGGTTAGCCGTTTCAATGCTGCCGGTCTATTTTATGGTCACGGCACTGATAATGCGTGGGATGAAGCGGTACAGCTTGTATTGCCAACCCTGTACCTCCCACTAGATGTTCCAGCGGACGTGCGTAATTCTCGCCTACTTGGCAGCGAGCGTCAGCGTATTGTTGAGCGTGTGATCCGTCGTATTAACGAACGCACACCAGTGGCATACCTGACCAACAAAGCATGGTTCTGCGGTCTTGAATTTTTCGTTGATGAGCGCGTACTTGTACCTCGCTCTCCGATCGCAGAGTTGATTGATAACTTCTTTGAACCGTTTCTGAAAGAGCGTCCAACCCGCATCATGGATCTTTGTACCGGTTCTGGCTGTATTGGTATTGCTTGTGCTTATGCATTCCCAGAAGCGGAAGTTGATGTGGTTGATATTTCGGTAGACGCGCTAGCGGTTGCTGAGATGAATATTCAGGATCACGGTCTGGAGCAGCAGGTAACTCCGCTGCGTTCAGATCTGCTGCGTGATGTACCAAAGGATAAGTACGATCTGATCGTGACGAACCCACCGTACGTTGATCAGGAAGACATGGACAGCCTGCCAGACGAATTCCGTCATGAACCCGAGCTAGGTTTAGCGGCAGGTACCGATGGCTTGAAGCTAGTTCGTCGTATTCTGGCTAATGCACCAGATTACCTGACAGACGATGGTGTACTGATTTGTGAAGTCGGCAACTCGATGATCCACATGGAAGAGCAGTACCCGAATATTCCGTTTACCTGGATTGAGTTCGAAAACGGTGGCCATGGCGTATTCATGCTAACCCGTGAGCAGCTGATTGACTGTAAAGATGAATTCGCGCTATACCGCGATTAATTTTATCTTTTTCAAATAAAAAAACCGAAGCCTAGGCTTCGGTTTTTTTGTCTTGTCATCTGGTTAACGGTGCTTAGCAAACGGCTTGTTGTAACCTGTTACGCTTTACCCGTTTGCTGCTTATGCGTCAGTTCCGCCATGATGGCCGCCTGATTGGCAAGGTAGCTATCAAGTCCGGCTTTGCGTAAGTCGCATGATGGGCAATCACCACAGCCATCGCCGATCACACCGTTATAACAGGTCAGGGTGTGCTCACGTACGAAATCGAGCTGACCATATTGATCGGCCAACGCCCAGGTTTCAGCTTTATTCAGCCACATCAGTGGGGTTTCAATCTTGAATGAACGATCCATCCCCAAAACTAGAGATTGATTCAGTGATTTTACAAATGCGTCTCGGCAGTCCGGGTAGCCGGAGAAATCCGTTTCACAGACACCCGTGATCACCGATTCAGCGCCAATTTGATAGGCGTAAATTCCCGCCAGAGTCAGGAACAAAATGTTGCGGCCAGGAACAAAGGAGTTAGGCAGGCCATTTTCCTGCAGTTCATGCGATACCGGGATACTGTCGCGGGTGAGTGAGCTGATAGCCAGTTCGTTCAACAGACCCACATCCATTACTTTGTGCGCAGTAACACCCAGTGTTTTACAAATGGATTCCGCCACTTCAATTTCCAGCTTATGGCGCTGGCCGTAATCGAAGGTGATACAGTGAACTTCGTCATAATGGGCAATGGCTTGGATCAGGCAGGTCGTGGAGTCTTGGCCGCCACTAAAAACAACTACGGCTTTGCGCATGGTTTATTTCCTTGATTGTTATCGTACCGAAAAACAGTCGGTAGGGTGATACCCAGTTAGTTCAAGAGTGCATCGAGAGGCCTCTGGATATATATCTTATCTGTATAAGATAGGCCAATAGCAGGTTTTCTATTGGCCGCGCCATGCTACCGCAGTGCTGGAAAAGAGAAAAGTACTGTCATGGCCACACCCTGAAAAAAAACAGCAAGATATACCTAGGCGGTACCAAGAAAGACAGCGGAATGTGACACCTGTAGCACGTTGGCTATACGAGTGTGGTGGTTGAGTGAATTGTGTTACCTAGCTTTCTTTATATAGCATAAAATAGAGGAAATAATTCTCTGGTTCTATAAATAAGGGTAATGCAATGGCTGAGCTGGATAAAACCGATCGGACGTTATTACGGTTGTTACAGCAAGATGGCACCTTGGCGTTGGCAGAGCTGGCAGACGCGGTAAACTTAACCACCACACCATGCTGGAAGCGTTTGAAGCGGCTTGAAGAGAATGGCATTTTACGCCAGCGTGTAGCCTTGTTGGATCCGGTGAAGCTAGGACTGTCTTTTACTGCCTTTGTGCAGATAAAAACCAGTAACCATTCTAAAGAGTGGTATCACAAGTTTGTTGAAACGGCTGCTGATTTTCCGGAAGTGATGGAGTTCTACCGAATGGCGGGTGAATACGACTATATGATGAAAGTGCAGGTGGCCGATATGTCTGCGTTTGACTTGTTCTATAAGAAGTTGGTCAACAGTATTGAAGGGCTTACCAACGTCACCTCGACGTTTGCCATGGAGCCCCTGAAATACACCACCGCACTGCCAGTCTAGGAACGGTGTGAGCAGGCGAAAAATAAAAAATAGCACTATCTGCTGAATACGCAATTGCGCTATTTAAGTGATTGATCTTCAGTGGGTAATGTCTTCATAATGCGACTTATGCTTATACAGGGTTAACAGTCGTAGGGAGACGGTGCTAATGCAGGTTTTTTGGCAGCTAAAATGGTATTTTCAACAGCAATGGCGTCGCTATGGGGGGGCCATTGCTATTCTGATTTTGGTATCCCTGTTTGAACTGCTGCCGCCTCGTGCGATTGGTTGGATCGTCGATGGTGTCGTCAGTGGCGACATGTCCTTGTCGACCATGTTGTTCTGGCTGGCTAGCCTTGTCACTATCTGGTTTGTCGTTTATTTTCTGCGCATTCTCTGGCGTTGCTGGTTATTTGGTGCGGCCTACGAGCTAGGCACCGTCCTGCGTAATCGGCTATATAAACATTTCTCGTCTCAGCCCCCGATCTTTTTTGAACGCTACAAAACTGGCGATCTGATGGCACGTTCAACCAATGACGTGAATGCCGTGATGATGACAGCTGGTGAAGGCGTACTGACCGCTGCCGATTCGGTGATCACTGGTACTGCGGTGTTACTGGTCATGACCACGTTTATCAGCTGGGAGCTGACCCTGCTGGCCTTGGCACCCATGCCATTAATGGCGATTGCGGTCTTTTTTCTCGGCCGTCAGTTACATGGCCGTTTTTCGGCATCGCAGGCAGCATTTTCTGATCTGACCGACAAAACCCAAGAAAGTCTCAATGGGGTGCGAATGATCCGCGCCTTTGGCCTAGAGCGTCGCCAGCAACAGGATTTTGCCGAGGTGGTGGATCACGTGGGTGAGAAAAATCTTGCAGTGGCACAGGTCGATGCCAAGTTTGATCCGGTGATCCAAGTGGCGATTGGGCTGTCATTTTTCCTCAGTATTGCGGGAGGTGGGTATATGGTCGCTCAAGGGCAACTAACCCTTGGCGATTTGACTGCTTTTACCTTGTATCAGGGGTTGATGATTTGGCCGATGCTGGCGATGGCATGGTTATTCAATATTCTTGAGCGAGGTTCGGCGGCCTGGAATCGGTTGCAGCATATTTTTGACCAGAAGCCGGAGATTGTCAGCGGCGATAAGCCGCTTGATTTGCATCAGCAACCGTTGCAGGTGGCTATCGAACAGTTCTGCTGGCAGGGGCAATCTGTTCCGGCATTATCGGATGTGCATTTTCAACTGACCAGTGGCCAGATGTTGGGGTTAGCCGGACCCATTGGCAGTGGTAAGTCGACGTTGCTGGCTCTGTTACTACGCCAGCATGAACTGGAGCAGGGCCATATTCGTTACGGTCATACGGTACTGCGTGAGGCTGAATTAGATCACTGGCGCAGCCGTTTTGCTGTCGTCAGCCAAGCCCCATTTTTATTTTCCCGTTCTATCGCAGATAACATCGCGCTGGGTAAGCCTGATGCGACGATGGACGCGATCCGGGCGGCGGCAGTAGCCGCTTGTATTGACAGTGATATCATACAGTTTCCTCTCGGATATCAAACTCTTGTCGGCGAAAAGGGGATCACCCTGTCAGGCGGACAAAAACAGCGTATGGCGATAGCACGAGCCCTGTTGCTGGATGCGGAAATATTGGTATTGGATGATGCCCTGTCAGCCGTAGACGGTAAGACTGAGCACCTGATCCTGACGAATTTACGGCAACAACAAGGACGTACCGTGATCATTATTGCCCACCGCCTGACGGCGCTGGAACAGGCCGACAACATTATTGTTCTGCAGCAGGGAAGGGTGGCCGAGCAAGGTAATCATGCCCAATTGCTTAAAGAAGATAATTGGTACGCCGAAATGTACCGCTATCAGAAACTGGAACGGGCTATCGAGGGCGCGTAATGGCTGATCAGACAGAGCACCATATCAATAATAAAGCCGTGATCAAGCGCTTGCTGAGTTATGCGCTGGCGGATAAACGCAAACTGGCCCTCGCGATTGGGTTATTACTGTTGGCATCTATCGCCGATGTTTCTGGCCCGTGGTTGATCCAGCATTTCATCGATAACAATATTGCCCAAAATCACTATCCGGCTTACACCGTGGGTAGCTTGGCGGTGACATATATCTTATTGATGATAGCAACAGCATGGTTTCGCTACCTGCAGGCGCTGCGTTTTAACGAGATTGCCATTGGGGTGGTGCAAACAGTGCGTAAACAGCTGTTTGATAAGATCATAAATCAGCCATTATCCGCATTTGACTACATGCCGTCGGGTAAGCTTATTTCACGGATCACCAATGACACGGAATCGCTTAAAGATTTTTATGTTCAGGTGATCGGCACCGTACTCAAGAACGTCACCTTGATTGTGGTGATGGTCATAGTCATGAGTTTGTTGAGTTGGCGTTTAACCTTAGTGGTACTGGTTTTATTGCCTATCGTAATTGGGATCATGGTGTTGTATCAGCGTAAGAGTTCAGCGGCATATCGGAAAATGCGCGATCTGCTTGCTGACATCAATGCCTCAATGAGTGAGTCAATTCAGGGGATGAGCCTAGTGCAGCTTATGCGTCAGGAAAAAGCGTTCTATCACCAGTTTTCCTCCTTGACTGATGCGCATTTGCAGGCCCAGCGGAGTGTGATTTCCCTTAATAGCTTTTTGCTCCGACCATTGATCGATTTTTTGGCGGGTGTGGCTTTGGTTTCGTTGGTGGCCTTATTCGGTGTCACGGGTACCGAGCTGATTGGTGTCGGGGTGCTCTATGCGTTTATTAGCTATCTGGGGCGGGTCACCGAGCCGTTAATCGAACTGACCCAGCAACTCTCCTTGCTTCAGCAGGCGCTGGTGGCCAGTGAGCGTATTTTTGGTTTCATTGATGCCCGTCAGCAGAACTATGGGAATGATAATCAGCCGTTAGCCACGGGTAAGTTGGAGTGCCGTAACCTGAATTTTAGCTACGATGGTTCACAGCCGGTATTGGAAGACATTGACGTTATATTACCGCACCGTGGGTTTCTGGCTCTGGTTGGTCATACGGGTAGTGGAAAGAGTACTCTGGCATCGTTAATGATGGGGTTCTATCCATTAGGCCGTGGCGAGATCCTGCTTGATGATCGAACGTTACCGAGTTTGTCTCATTCTGTGCTGCGACGTGGAATTGCCATGGTGCAGCAAGATCCCCACATTCTCAGCGCCTCAGTGCGAGATAACATTACCCTTGGACGTCATTCTGATAGCCAGCGTGTGGCAGGAGCGGGGCAACCGGCTGATGATGATGCGCTCTGGCTGGCGCTGGAAAAGGTCGGTTTAGCCGAACAGGTCAGGGCGTATGGTAATGGTCTGGATACCTTATTGGGGGGCGGTGGTGTGAACCTGTCTGCTGGACAGAAGCAGTTGTTGGCACTGGCTCGTGTACTGGTCGCCAAACCAAAAATACTGATCCTCGATGAAGCAACTGCCAATATCGACTCGGGTACCGAGCGACATATTCAGCGGGCTCTGGATACATTGCGGGAAGACATGAGCATCGTTGTGATCGCTCACCGTCTATCAACCATCATCGATGCCGATGAGATTTTGGTGCTAAGTCACGGCAAAGTATTAGAGCGAGGTAGTCATCTGCAGCTGCTGGCGGAAAAAGGACATTATTGGCAGATGTATCAGCTGCAGCGGGTGGGTGATCATTTGCAGCAGCTCGAAGCCGAAGGGCTGAATTCCTAATAGTAAGTGTATAACAATGAGGCGGCATTGAATGCCGCCTCAAACAGAATGGTTTAGCCTTTTCTTTTGGCGCGGCGCATCAGGCCTTCCTGTACCGCAGAAGCGACCAGTTCACCTTGTTGGTTATAGATCTCTCCTCGTACAAACCCTCGAGCGCCACTGGCTGATGGGCTATCGATGGCATAAAGCAACCATTCATCCATCCGGAACGGACGGTGGAACCACATCGAGTGGTCAATGGTTGCCACCTTCATTCTCGGAGTCATAATGCTGATCCCATGCGGCTTCATCGCGGTGGTTAAAAATCCCCAGTCAGAGGCATAAGCCAATAAATATTGGTGGATCCGCGGATCATCAGGCATCGTCCCCGTGGCCTTTATCCAAAGGTACTGTTTGGCCGGTTTCAGTTCAGGGGCGAGGGGATTCACCGGATCAACCGGACGCACTTCAATTGGGCGAGTTCGGCCGAAGGTATCAACCACCATTTTAGGCAGTCCTTGGGCCATCTTTTGGATCAGTGCTTGCTCAGACAGTAAGCTGTCGAACGAGGGAACCTCAGGCATGGTTGCCTGATGATTAAAGCCTTCTTCTTCTATCTGGTAAGAAGCGGTGAGGTAGAAAATAGGCCTACCAAATTGCATTGCTTTAACCCGTCGAGTGCTGAAGCTTACGCCATCACGCAGGTTTTCAACATCGTAGTCGATAGGTTGGTGTGGATCACCAGGGCGCAGAAAATAACTGTGAAAAGAGTGAACTTGACGATCTTCGCTGACTGTATTTTTAGCTGCCGATAAGGCCTGGCCTAACACTTGACCGCCATAAACTTGTGGCAAACCTAAGTGCTCACTTTGACCGCGGAATAATCCTTGATCAAGCTGCTCGAGATCTAGCAGAGTGAGAAGCTCATTCAGTTCTTTGCTCATCGGAACTCCAAAAATAATGTTATCATTACGCAATATGGGGATATTGCTAGTTTCTTTAGCGGTAAACGGATAATCAGCTAGTTTAATTATTAGTTCAAGTGTTGATCACACTCTAAAATAACAGGCAAGTAACGGGAGATAAAATGAAAAAGGTTTTTGCACTGATTACAGCATTGGCTGCTGCGTTGATCATTTCAGCGTGTACAAACCTTGGTCAGCCGGGGGCTGATCTAGAACAAGTGACTGGTACCTTAACCTATCGAGAGCGTATTGCGCTGCCAGATAATGCCCGAATTACGGTCACCTTAGCGGATGTTTCAAAAATGGATGCCCCAGCAGAAGTGATCAGCCGTCAAGTTTTCTTGGCTGAAGGAAAGTCGGTGCCATTTCATTACGCATTGAATTTCACCCGCGATGAGATCATCCCTAGCCATACTTACACCGTGAGTGCACGCATTGAAGTGGGTGATAAGTTGATGTTTATTACCGATACGGCTTACCGTGTATTGACCGATCCAGCCAAGAGCCAACAGCAAAACCTACTGTTGGTCAAAGTACAGTAAGCGTACACACTGGGTTACGGGATGGCTGCTCACCGGCCATCCCACTGATACATTTTTAGTTTTACTTTTCCTGCCGCGGTGACATCAACACCTTCAGCAATTAATTTACTTCGCTGGCGTTGTAATCCTTCTCCTGTTAATGATATTTCGCCTTTTGCGTTGATCACCCGGTGCCAAGGCAACGTGGAACCTTCAGGCAGGGTTGCCATTAGCCGCCCAACCTGTCGTGCATAGCCTGGAAATCCGGCCCATTTTGCTATATCACCGTAGGTTGAGACTTTTCCATACGGAATTTGGTGTATTTGGCTATAGATTTGACTGCAAAAATCATCCATATTTATAATTACCTTTAGAAAAACACCCGTTTAACTCATTAAGCATGACAGATTAGTGCTTTGATTTATTTAGTGATTATCAGTTAACGCAAGGAGGTGCTGCCATGTTGTATGCCGCGTTACTTGTTATGGCCAGTATTGCATTAACCATTATTGGTGTCAGTGCATTAGGGCAGAGTCAAGGAGACTTACCCGCTCTGGCCCTTGCCATTCCCGCCTTATGGTTGTTACCTCAAGGTGGCGTATCTGCTTGGTTGCTCTTAATTGGGCTTGGCTCTTACGGCTTTGTGTTACCAGAACAGCCCATTGCTCTGTCCATCAGTATTTTTATGATGCTACCTGTTTTTGCCGTGAGTTTCTCGTCAAAAGGTACTTGGCAGTTGGGGGCATTACTGGTGGCTATTGTGCTGGCCATGGATGTCGGTTTAATGGCCCTGCAGAGTGAAGGTAAGTTAGCAGGAAGCCCAAGTTATACCATCGTGCAAATCATCGCTGTCGGCATCATCTGGATAGCGGTACGAAGTTGGCGTTTGGTAGAAGGGAACACGTGGTGGCCAATATTTTTAGTGGTACCCCTGTGGGTTGGTGGTATGGAGCATGCTGCATTGGTTGCCTTATGCGTCACCGGGTTGATCGCCACTGTCCAAGAAATGCAGAAGAAAAAAATGCAAGAATGGGTAACCCGAATGCTCTGGATTTTGCCTGCAGTCGGTTTTGCAACGTTGGTGGTTATTCCATGGCTAGAGGTGCCCAGCCCTATACTGGTCGCATGGTTATTGATACTGGGCGGTGCTTTGCTTGGCGAATACTTACTTGAAGATTTAGAAGAAGAGGTTTAACGAGCAGGCAGCTTTGTTGGTGATAAATACTTAATCCACCAAAGGGTTGGGTAATAAATCGGCAGTCAGTCATCACTAAGGTTAAGAAGCCTTGCAATCTCATCAGCCTTGACGGATAATCGCTCTCGTTCTCGCAAGAGACACAAAGAATCTATGGAGGCCCCCATTGGTCCTCCCGCAACACTAACCTGTGAACTCGGCCAGGCCCGGAAGGGAGCAACCGCAGCAGGCGTCGTGTGTGCCGGGATGTGGCTGGTGGGGGCTTCCACCCATCTGGCGTTTATGAATTCTCACTAAAATCATAGTCTTATCACCAATACTTTTTCAAAGTATAGTTCAGTTCTCTCTATTTTCATGTTTCATTTTAGTTATCGTAACAAGCGCCATTTCGATCGCTGTTTGTGTGTGATTTTCTCTGTTTACTTTATCTAAGCTGTAATGCTTGTGCATTCACCGCGATGCTTTATAGCCCGAATAATCGTGAAAGTGAAGTTTGCCTTAATCAATCAAGGTAATTGTAATTGGGCCAATCGAAGATTGACTTTGAGGTACTAAATTACGGCACAATAATATTCAATCATGCGTATTAAAAGAGGTCGCCGAAGCGACTTCTTTTCTTCTATTTAACGTGGAGTATATTAAAAGTTATAACGAACCCCAGCAGTAACACCATGAACGGACATATCGACACCATCGAAATCAGCAATTTGATAGCGATATCCAATGGCGATATCAACATTCTTGATCATATATCCAGCTTCAACGCCGACTTGATACGCTATTTTTGAATCAGAATAAGATTCATTGAATCCAGTCGTATCTACAGATAAATGACCAATGCCAAGAATAAAGGCAGAATATAAGTTATTCCCATTATCTATAAATTTTGGTCTGGCATTGATATAGAATGCTTGTCCGTCACCTTTTATACCATCAGAATAGCTAGTCTCGCCAAATTTTCTGTATTCAGCCTCGATCCCTAGATTGAAGCTTGAATTGATGTCAAAATTATACCCAGCAAATAAATTTGCACCTAAATCGTTAGTCTCATCAATGGATAGATCTTTATATTCTAATTTTGTGGTGTTGCTGATGGCGGCATCTGCGCCAATATAGATATTATCAGCAGCAAAAGTATAACCACTGATAACTAACAGTCCCATTGATATCGATAAGTTGACGGCTTTCATTTTTTGTCCATTAAATCAAAATATTACCGTTGAGATCATACTCCTATTAACTAACTATGAAAAGCGATTGCATAAGTACCTAGTCTGTCCGTTATTCTTATTGGATATCCGGGTAGCTATGCAGAGTTATTGGGAAAACAAAAACAGGCAAGAAAGGAGCTATTTCAGACAATGCGCGTAATATTGTCTCCCGTCTAGGCCTGGCAGAAGAGAACCGGCTCGAATTAACGCGCCATTTAGAGCGAAAATTTTCGGGTACGATTGGTAAGGCGCATTTACTACTTGAGTACCACCATCATATTGGTCAGCAGCGTGCTTACGGGGTAAGTGCCAGTCGGCGACGGTTAAACGCCGCCTGATCAATCGCATTTATATTCTTTCACTGGCTATCCTGTTATTGTCATGCAAGCAATTTGTATAAATTGTCAAATAACTGTACTTTGTTTGAGAAGAACGATGAAATAAACCAATGATACAGAATGTATTATGAAGATGTGAAATATTGCAAATAAAGAGATGTGTTTTTAATATGTTTTAGGGTGAGTTTAATGTTTGTTCACAGTTGAGGCTAATTATATAAACATATTACTACATATTAATCCATTTTAGCTTGGAGTTTTTAATCCCCCTCTTATAGTTTTAGGGGGATTATGTTATTTTATGTTTTTTAATATGTATATGGCTCTATTGTATTCTGTGTTGAGTTCTGAGCTATTTGGGTAATTCGGATTTTTCTCATTGCAAATTATGAACTTGAACTCACTCACTGAAGCGACATCAGATGATTTATCATAAATAGGAGATGTATAGTATGTATTTTTTAAATTAACAAAATAATTGCCATCTTTTGGGTAATAAGATATTTCAGATTTTCCAGTTTCTCCAAAATAATCAACTGTAATTTTCTTTAATTTATCTTTATTCCAGTACTCAGTGACTAGACCTCCTTCTGTTGACTCTTCTAAGGAAGGCTTTTCGATTGATGTTAGTTTTGTAATGTCAATGTTGATTTGATTACTTAACATTTTGTAATTACAGTTAGGTGTATCTAAAGCTATAGCTTGGTTTATAGGGATTATTGTAAATAAGATTACGAAAACCACCCTGATAAAGGCGCTCATTATGGTCGTTCTCCATTGAGTAGTTGTTGAATGGATAGACCAAATGTCATTTGAAAGTGAGGTTTATCAATAAAGGTTTTCCAATTTCCACCCCACTCAAAGCCATGGCGAATACCAATTTTAGCAATAGCCTTCCAATCTGGGTTCCAGTTTGCATTTTTATCTTTAATTTCAACAATATCTATAGCTAAGCCATAATTGTGGAAGCTATATCCACCCTTTACTTTTGTAACTTTATTACCATCAGTGGTTCGACCCTGTGCATATAGTGCATTTTGCTCCTCTATAGTTCTTCGTGCTTGTGTAATTCGTAACGTGATACCAAGCTCATTTTCAACTGTATTAATAAATGATGCTGCAGGTGCTTTAACATAAGGATGTAGAGTCAAAATACGTCTATTTGTATGGACATCCCATGTTAGTGCTGAATTTTTTTCTATTTTAGCCGGTTCGATTATTTTTACTTTAGCAGATGAGTTGGCTTTCTTCTCTAAAATACAATTATTTAATTTTTTGATTGTCTTACCATTTGGATCAATACGCCCATCTGGGCGGACCATATTGAGTACTTTTTTTTGAAAAATTTTAATTGCAGCAACGGTTTTTGATTTTTCTGGAAAACGCCCAAGTTTACCATCTTCACTTAGTCGCTTTGTTGGTGTGATGAGATTAAGGACTTTATTTAGATTAATTTGAATTGTTTTTATATCGTCATAAGTGTTTACACCACCAATGCCAACTGATTTGATAATTTTCACATTACTCACAGTATATGCTCTTGATAATAAAAAGTTGATTAAAGTTAAGTGAATATAGGGGAATTTCCTATAAGCTATAATAATGGTTGGGAGATTATTCACTAAAATATATGTATTTTTTGTAAATAGCAGTGAATGTTTGAGTAGATAATCGCAAGATTTTTTTTAATTGTTAGCAGAAACAAATTACAGGAAGTCATGATCCCACATTTTTGTACTTTCTTGCCCTGTGCTCTAAGTGTCTTGTTACATTGATGAGTAAGGGATGCGTTGGTCATATCAAGACAAGGCTAATGCAAGCAAGTAAGCTTGAACGGTACTCCGTATTACTATGAACCCAGCCCTGGCTGGGTGGAACGACCTTCGTATCTAAGAGGGTACACTTTGTATTTATGGACAATTTTTTATTGGTGAATGAGACAGGTCGTGCCAGTCGGCGACGGTTAAACGCCGCCTGATCAATCACATTTATCCTATCTTTTTCGGCTAACCATCGGGTAAAGCTCTGTGTTGCTCGTTAACTCATTAAATCAGTAGTCTATTTAATTTAGACGTTTAAATTTGAAATTAAAGGTTGATTGTTTGCAAGTAAAGTCGCCTAGATTTTATGAATGAAAGGAGTAGAGTCGTAGCAAGTATTTGCAATGAGGACAATATAATGTCACCACAAGATAAATGGCTATTGGATCAGATGCTAGAGTTAGAAGGTAAAGACCTGACTAAGCTCACTAAACAAGAAAAAGAAGTCTTCGATGCATTTGAAGCTCGCGCTCATGAATTTGGTGTAACCATTGAAATTGCCACTGAAGCGCCTATTGGAGATGTTAAGCAAGGAACTTCATCTTATATTGTTAATCAAATTGAAAAACATTTTCCTAATCAGATTATTATTAAGCGTGCTTTAGATTAATAAAATAAAACGAATAATCAAGGCAGACACCTATACCTTTGTACTTTCTTGCCCTATGTTTAAGGCTGTCTTTTACATGGATGAATTCGGGAGCCATCAATCATGCCAAGGGCAAGGAAAACGCAAGTGAGTTTAACCTATACCCGTATTATCATGTGTGTCGCGTTGTGTCGCCACTAAATATTGGCTTGCGTCAGCTTTCTCACTAAGCGGGTGAACGCTTGAGATTCCTGTTCAGATAAGCAAGCGAAGAAGTCATTCTGTAAGTTTGTCATCGTTTGATGAGCATATTGCAGCGCTGTGGTTCCGTCTGGCGTGAGTGACAGCATTTTGAGTCTGTGGTTGCTTTTACATTTGGATACTTGGACGAAGCCACGCTTTTCTAAGTTATCGACCATGCGTTTGGCTACGCTACGCTCGGTCATGACCGCATCGGCCAACTCCTGCTGGCTCATCGGTTGAAACTCTTCTAAGGCCGCTAATGCGCTCGCCATTTCCAATGTCATCTGGTGTGGATCCGATAGTTCAACCAGTGCGCGGTTGCGATACATACGCTGCATAACACTACACACATACATTGGGCTTTGATCCAACGCTGAAATGGGCGAAATTTTTTGTTCTTTCATCTTGGCCTACTTGTTCTGTGTTTCTTTATGGATACAAAAAGAAAGAGCGCTGAAAGCTGCAGCGCTCTTTTTTCGTATTACATGACGGTAGTATAACTCAGCCTTATTGGCGAAGTCTCAAGCGTGACGTCTTAGTCGGCTAATGGTGCCGAATCGACTGACTTGACTTGGTCTTTTTTCTTGCTGTGACGGTCGAACAGACGTTCAACCACCACAAAGAACACAGGGACGAAGAAGATCCCCAGCAAGGTCGCACTCACCATACCGCCCAGCACACCAGTACCGACCGCATTTTGACCGGCAGAGCCTACGCCCGAACTGATGGCTAGCGGCACAACACCCAGACCAAACGCCAGTGAGGTCATGATGATTGGACGAAGACGCACACGTACAGCGTGTAACGTTGCTTCAATCAACCCTGCACCTTTTTCGTAGTACTCTTTGGCAAATTCCACGATAAGGATGGCGTTTTTGGTTGCAAGGCCAACGGTGGTCAATAAGCTTACTTGGAAGAACACGTCGTTATCCATACCGCGGCTCATGACTGCCAGTACCGCGCCCAGTACGCCAAGCGGTACTACAAGCACCACCGCCAGTGGGACTGACCAGCTCTCATACAAGGCAGCAAGGACTAAAAAGACAACCAGTATCGAGAGAGCGTAAAGGGTCGGCGCTTGGTTACCAGACAGACGTTCCTCGTAGGAAATACCGTTCCAGTTTACCGTGAAACCAGCAGGAAGCTGCTTCACCATCGCTTCGATTTCTGCCATGGCTTCACCCGTACTCACACCCGGAGCGGCGCCACCTTGGATATTCATCGCTGGCAGGCCGTTGAAACGCTGTAGTAGCGGCGAACCATAACTCCACTCGCCAGTGGCGAAGGCAGAGAAAGGTACCATTTCACCTTGTGCATTGCGCACATACCATGAGTCAAAATCTTCCGGCTGCATGCGGTGTGCAGAATCACTTTGCATCAGAACTTTTTTCACTCGGCCACGATCAATGTAATCGTTGATGTAAGCACCACCCCATGCCGATGACAGGATCTGGTTGACATCATTGATACTGACACCCAGAGCGCGCAGCTTACTGTGGTCGATATTCACTTGGTACATCGGCGCATCCGCCTGACCGTTAGGTCGTACACCTACCAGTTTCGGGTTTTGCGCGGCCATCCCTAACAGCTGGTATTGCGCGCCGACTAATGCCTCATGACCTAAGCCCAGCGAGTCTTGGAGGTAGAAGTCAAAACCGGTCGCGTTACCCAATTCAGGAATCGCCGGTGGCGCAAAGGCAAACACCATTGCTTCTTTAATCGTTGAGAAGTACCCCATGGCACGCCCTGTCAGTGAGGCAGCGTCGGAACCGGGTGCTTCACGTTCAGACCAGTCTTTCAAGCCGATGAACGCCATACCCATGTTTTGACCTTGGCCGGCAAAGCTAAAGCCCGCAACCGAGAATACTGATTCCACGTTGTCTTTTTCTTGTTCTAAGAAATAGGTACGGATTTTATCCAGCGTCTTTCCGGTCTGCTCTTGGGTTGAGGTCGGCGGTAAGATGGCCATCGAGAATATCGTGCCCTGATCTTCATCCGGCAGGAATGAGGTTGGCAGATTCATGAATAACCACCCCGTACCAGCACTCATGGCGAGGAATAGCAATAGCATTCGGCCAGTACGCTTGAGCATTTTCGCCACGCCTGCTTCGTAGCCTGCGGTCATTGCGTCGAACTTACGGTTGAACCAACCAAAGAAGCCGGTCTTCTCACCAAATTCGGCGTCACTTTTCTTCAATAACGTTGCACAAAGGGCGGGGGTTAGGATGATCGCCACCAATACCGACAGCGTCATCGCCGCCACGATAGTGATAGAGAACTGACGGTAGATCACACCGGTTGAGCCTGACATGAATGCCATCGGTACGAATACCGCTGACAGTGTCAGACCGACCCCGATCAGTGCGCCAGTGATCTGTCCCATTGATTTTTTGGTGGCTTCTTTGGGTTCAAGGCCATCTTCGTGCATCACACGTTCGACGTTCTCAACCACCACGATCGCATCATCCACCAGCAAGCCGATGGCCAGTACCATCGCAAACATGGTGAGGGTGTTAACGCTAAAGCCAGTTGCATACAAGACCGCAAACGTGCCGAGCAAGACCACCGGTACCGCAATCGTCGGAATTAGCGTCGCACGGAAGTTTTGCAAGAACAGGTACATGATCATAAAGACCAGCAACACCGCTTCGAGCAGAGTTTTGACCACTTCGGTAATCGATGCTTCAACAAATGGCGTGGTTTCAAACGGGTAGGCGATCTTCAATCCTTCAGGGAAGGTTTCGCTGATCTGTGCCAGACGCGTTTTTACTGCTTCAGCTGTTTCCAGTGCGTTTGCCCCAGTGCCCAGCGAGATCCCCAAACCAGCGGCAGGGAAGCCGTTGTACTGGCCTTTAATATCGTAGCTTTCTGCACCGCGTTCAACATTCGCCACATCTTTCAGGTACACGTTTGAACCATTCGCTTCTGATTTCAGAATGATATTTCTGAACTCTGCCACACTGGTTAAACGGCTGGCCGAAGAGATGGTTGCGTTGAGCAACTGGCCTTTTTGTGCGGGTGCGGCCCCCAACTGCCCAGAAGACACTTGCGCGTTTTGCTCACGAATAGCGTTAGCCACATCAAGCGCGGTGAGGTTGAACTGGGTCAGTTTGAACGGATCCAGCCAAACACGCATGGCGTATTGCGCACCAAACGCTTGCACCTGACCTACACCACTAATGCGGCTGATCGGATCTTGAATATTGGTGACAACGAAGTCACCGATGTCATTTTCGGTGAACTCCGGGTTTTCAGAATAAACCGCGACCACCATCAAGAAGGAGCTGTTGGCTTTGTTGACGATGATGCCCTGGCTTTGTACTTCCATTGGCAGTGAGGTCATCGCCAATTGCAGTTTGTTCTGCACCTGAACCTGGGCAATATCCGGATCGGCTTCGCTGTCAAACGTCAGCGTGATGGTGGCGTTACCAAACGCATCACTGCTGGCGTTGAGGTAACGCAGGTAGTCCAGACCGGTCATGTTTTGCTCGATAACCTGTGTTACCGAGTCTTCTACTGTTTTCGCAGATGCACCCGGGTAACGGGCATTAATCGTGATCGTGGTCGGTGAAATGGTCGGGTATTGCGACACTGGTAAGTTGAACAAGGACATGATGCCCGCCAACATCGTCAGGATTGCCAGTACCCAAGCAAAGACCGGACGATCAATAAAAAATCGTGCCATGATTATGCCTGCTCACCGGGTTGAATTGTGACAGCGCTACCCGGACGCACCATCTGCAGGCCGGTGGTGATCACTTTGTCACCGGCTTTCAGGCCATCAGTAATACGCCATTGGTTGTTGATCGCTTCTGCCGTGGTAACAGGGCGGACAGACACTTTGCTGTCTGCACCCACCATCATGACAGAGGCTTTACCTGTCGCATCACGGCTAATGATGTTTTGTGGGATCAGAATTGCGTGCGGATCCACACCCACCGTGACGGTGGCACGGACGAACATTCCCGGTAGCAATAAGCTGTCTGGGTTGGCAAATTCCGCACGGAGTGTGACGCTGCCAGTGCTTTCATCGACGTTGACTTCGGTGAACTTCAGGGCACCTTTATGGGCGTATGTTGAACCGTCTTCAAGGGTCAGTGTGACTTGGGCAGATTCATCTTTTTGCAGGTGACCTTGCGACATCGCGGCTTTTAAACGCAGTAACTGTGCAGAGGATTGCACGATATCGACATTGATCGGATCAAGCTGCTGAATCGTGGTCAGCGTGGCGGCTTGGTTGGCGGTCACCAACGCACCCGCTGTTACGTTTGACTTGCTGATCACACCACTGATCGGTGCTTCCACTTTTGCATAAGACAGATTGATTTTCGCGGTGTTGATCTTCGCTTTGGCCACAAGCACTTGTGCTTTTGCTTCTTTGTAAGCGGCTTCTGCGTTGTCGAGATCTTGCTGGCTGATCGACTTTTTCGAGATCAAGGTGCGGAAACGTTTGACGGTAGCGTGGGTTGACTCTTCAGCGGCTTGCGCGCGGATCAATTCGGCTTCTGCACTTAATAGTTCAGCTTGGATCGTTGAATCATCAATTTGGTACAACGATTGACCTTTTTTGACGACGCCACCTTCGATAAAGTGACGTTCCGCAATAATGCCCGTGACCTGCGGACGCACTTCGGCTTCCATATAAGCACGGCTGCGCCCGGGCAGCTCAACCGTTAGTGTTTGACGAACAGGTTCTACGGTCATTACCGTCACTTCCGGTGTCGGGGCGGGACCACTTGGGGCTTGTCCCTGTTCGTTTTGCTCACATCCGACCAAAAAAAGGCTCGACGCGATCAAAAGAGATAGCGTGGTTCTACGTATCATGAAAACTCTCTCGTTTATAACGAAAACAAAATGACCCAATAAAAAGTCACCCATACTTAGACGTTATAATAATTGCAAAGAGTGTTGTACATGCAACACCCTTACACTTCTTTACAAAACAAGCGCAAAGACCGCTGACTGTCTGCGTATGCAGGCACTGTACTGTCTATTATTGATAAGTTGATAAAATACTGCCTTGACCTTCCACTTACTGGATACTTTAATGTTCTGGCAATCCAGAAACAGTGAGATTTTTATAATGAAAAAAGTCAGCCTATCCCTTCTTATTGCTGCATTACTGTCATCGTCAGCAGTATTTGCCCACGACACTCATTCTGACAGCCATAACAGTTTGGCGGCATCCCAAACGATGATGACTGATTCTATGGCCGCGATGCATGGCATGCACACCCTGAAGTTAACGGGTGTGCCGTCGTACGACTTTGTGGCGGGGATGCTCCCACATCACGAAGGGGCCATTGTGATGAGTGAGAAGATCTTGCCGTCTTTGACTGATCCGCAAATCAAGCAACTGGCGGAAAACATCATCAAAAGTCAAAAAGAAGAAGTGGCGTTCATGAAGCAATGGCTGGCGGATCATAAAACCATTAATCCAAAAGATGTGGATATGAAAGCGTCACAAGCAATGATGACTCAATCAATGGAGGTGATGCATGGTATGTCGACAGTGAAGCTAACGGGTAATCCGAATGTGGATTTTGTTGAAGGGATGATCCCCCACCACGAAGCGGCCATTAAGATGGCGGAAGTGGTGATGCCATACCTGAAAGATCAGCAGATTAAAACGTATGCTGCAAACATTATCAAAGCGCAACAACATGAAGTGGCTTTCATGAAAGCGTGGTTGGCTAAGCAAGCATCATAAGCCCCGCCAATGTTCCGTTCCTGTACTCGGTTTGCTGCCGGTGTGCAGGGCGGTTCAGAATGATGCAACTTGGGTATATATCCAAATAATGTCCGAACATTATTCGTCATGCTGTTTAATGTTTGTTTTTGATCCATCAATTTCAGGGTGACCAATTAGTCGGCCATGAAATTTGGATAAACCAATAGTTCTCCGAGTTTTTTCCGCCCAAGCAATCCCTATTACCAATCCGATTCCAGAAAAACTGGCTATGAGATAAATATTAATATCATCACGAACAATACAAATAATCATGGCCATAGTGAAACCAATAAGCATTGGTGAGAGAGTTGTCTTCAACCACAATAATACATGAACCCATCCTGCAATGAATTTAAGCATTGTTAAACCTTCTATATTCAAGAACCACTCTGTTTACAAATCTCTGCTTGATTAGCCGCCAAGACATTCTCGCTGAAACGAGCATATTGAGGTTGCTTGGGTATTAGCCATAACGAAATCAGACAGCACAGTATGTTACCAGACACCTAGACGATTGCGATGACATTAATCACCTGTTTGATCTAAAAGCTATTCCTATTTTCTGGATGATAACGAGGGAACGCTGAGCCTCATTATTTAGCATGCTTTTACCCTATAAAACTCACCGGTAACAGCGTAGGATTAAACCACTTTCGATATAAATTGGGCTGCACTCGGGTGCAGTTACATGAGAAATTATGCAAATAACGGCAAAAGCATCACTTAATCACGCATTACTTATTTCTATTTGCACGCCGCAGTTTAAAGGCGATGAGGCAACAGAATCTCTGGCAGAGTTGGCTCGCCTCGTGACGACCCTCGGGTTTAAAGTGGTTGGTACGCAGTCGCAAAAGCTCAGTTCGACTCAGAAGATGAATGTGCTGGGGGTCGGAAAGCTGGCTGAAATTGCACGCCTGACGGGTAACCAAGGGACGATTGAAGAAGAAATTGACGCAGAAGACTTATTTGATGAGATGGAATTTACCGATATCCCCTCAGAAAACCTGCCGTTTGCCTGTGCTGATGTGGTGGTGTTTGATTGCGATTTAAGCCCATCACAATTGCGTAATGTCGAGAATCAATTAGGCGTTGAGGTGTTTGATCGTACCGGGATTATCATTGAGATCTTCAGCCGCCACGCACGTACCCGAACTGCACGGTTACAGGTTGAAATTGCTCGCCTTAATTATTTAGCACCACGATTGAGAGAGTCCACCAGTGGTAATAAAGAACGTCAGATGGGTAAAGGAGCGGGTGAAACCACGCTAGAGCTTGACCGCCGTAAAGTCCGCGACCAACTGGCAGAACTTCGCCGCGAGTTGGTGAGTGTGCAAGATGAAATGAAAGGTCGGCGTACTCAACGTTCTGAGCTTTTTTCTGTTGCCTTGGTAGGGTATACCAATGCGGGTAAATCATCGATGATGCGCGCCATTACAGGAAGTGATGTCGTCGGTGAAAATAAACTGTTCGCGACGCTGGATACCACCGTGCGTGCGTTACAGCCGATCACTCAACCTCGGATCTTAGTGTCAGATACTGTCGGGTTTATTAAAAAATTACCGCACGACTTAGTGGCTTCATTCCATTCCACCTTGGCCGAAGCGCATGATGCTTCCTTATTGTTGTATGTGGTTGATGCCGCGGATCCGTCTTTCCGCTCACAACTTGAGGTGGTACACGAGGTCTTGGAAGAGGTGGGCGTAGACGGGGTCAAAAAGCAATTGGTATTGAATAAGTCCGATCAACTGAGCCCAGAGCAACAACAAGCACTGATGGACGAATTTCCTGATGCTATGATGATGTCAACGCGCAACCCACTTGATATCAAGGCGCTGCACAAATACATCGTCAGCGTTGCTGAGCACGATATGATCGAAGATGAGATCATTGTGCCGTATACTGCGAAAGGTATTATCGGTGAAATTCGCTCGAGCATGAGTATTACGAAAGAAGAATATGAATATGATCATATTAAACTCACGGTACGCTCAAGCGCGATTGATTTAGCAAGGTTAAAAAAGCGGATGCTGAATTTATAATACAGAATAAGGAGGCTAAAGCGGTCTCCATTTCGATGATGGCTTACGTAGAATTGCTCGATATTGTAAAACATTGATCACCACAAGGATTCAGTTATGAATGTGGATAAAGCGAAAAAGCGTATAGCAAAGCAAGTGAAGAAAGGGTTTAAAGGGTATCCTCAGATCTCTCTTGCCTATTATGGGAAAACAACGGAACTTGCAACTGAAGTGATCGTCGGGTTTATTCAAGAAGAGGGGACTGAGCCTCAGGAGCAAAAATTCGTAAGTGAAAATGATGTGCGAGACGATGAGACGATCCAATCTGTTTTGGTGAAAATAATTGAACGCGCTGGTGCGAATAGTGTTATTGAACGCGAAGGCGTTGCAATTATTTAACAAGGTGACGATAAAATAAAACTTACATGTTTTATCGCCTTCTTATTCTCAGTGTGTCTTTACATATACAGGGTGGGTGAGGCGCTCATTAAGCGCCTTTCTTATTTAGCACCCTTTACTGATGATCTGGTAAAAGGGAGTCTCATAGTCTTTTTTGTTAAATCCATAAGCCATATAACATTGGCTGTTGATGATATCGGTAATGGTGTCATTATCAAATCCGGGTGCACCTCTTGGGACGAGATAAACGGGGCCAAACACACCGCCTGCTGCAATGACATTCCAGTCATCATTACTGAGTCCTAGCAGCGTACGTACATTCCAAGCGGTTGGCTGGATATGGCCAAAGTGGAGACTGACTTGCTTGTTGTTAATCAGTAATTCTGCTTTTGTCTCGTTATTATAGTGGCTAAATTCCTGGTCTTGAATACCTTTAATGACCGCTTTTCCATACACTAGCTCGTTAGCTGATTGTAGTGAACCATCAATAAAATCCAGATCAGAAATGATGGCATCATCAGGGATATTGATATATATAGGAATAGAGATGGCGGCTAAAATACCGATTATAACAATAACGGTAATTAATTCTATAAGAGTAAAGCCGTGATTGTTATTATACGCTGATTGGTCGCATATTTTGTGTTTCATACCCAATTCCTGGTGTTGTTAAAACACAAATTATGCCGGGAAGCATGTATTGTCGAGCCATTGCATTGCAATTTCACCGGCGTTTAAAATAGCATCGATATCTGGCTTTGTTAGCTTTAATGACGGGATGCTATCACCGAGACATAAGGCAACTGAAGCCATTTTTTCTGATAACACATCAATATCCCCGGTAATGTCTTCACCATTCTCGCGTTGTAATAATGCTTTTTCTAAAAATTGAGCTGTAAACCATGCGAGTCCGCCGTAATTGGATAATCCCATGGATTTAGTGTGAGATTCAGCATCATGAAATAGGCTTGTACTGGTTACCATGGTTAACATTTCGGGGCTTAATTCTTGCCCTACACCCAAAACACGATGATGTTGTTGGCAATATTCAAGTGCAGATTGTAAGTTGTTGTTATGGCTAAATGGGAACATTTAATACATCCTTTCTTGATTTGTCTGTATTGTGGGTTATTGATATACGATAGTTAATTCAGACTTATACTATTAGCAGTATGAAACTATATAAATAACATTAATCTGGTTGCGATATTATTACAATATAAAGTAGAGAATTTATATTGGTCGTTTTTGATTTATTTGTATGCAATTTTGCTACTTGTTAATGGGTATTGTTATCGATTGATTATTAAGTCCGATTGGGACTGTGAAAAAGGTCGCTAATAGCGACCTTTTAATATTATGTCATCAGATAACATGACGAAATCAGACAGCTACAAGATTACTTATCGATTGTGAATGTGAAGAATTGGCTAGTACCATTATCATTATCACTTACAATATAACCGTTCGCTTGCTGTTTTGTTTGTGTTGCAACTGCAATTGATTCAATCTTAGTGATGACCGCCTTACCTGCATGTTCAATTTCTTGGCTGTAAGGAATTAAATTTAGAACAGAGGTATTTTCTAATGTTTGCAATGGTAGAACACCAACAAAGCTGCCTTGAATTGCACCATCATTTACGCTGCTTTGGTTATTACCTTCAACCGATGCAGTGAAAATCAAACTATTATTATCTTTCCAGTAATCTGCACCAGAGAAGCAAGCTTGCACGCCGTTAATGGTTGGTAGCTGAGCTTGATAGACTTTTAAAGAAGGCAGTGTTGTTGATTTTCCTTCTAAATATTGCATTAGATCAGTTGTTTTCATTGCAAAAATGGCATTTTTACCTTCATTACCTCGGTTGAAGATGAAAATTTCATTAGCAGTATTTGCAATACCTTCGATATTGATTTTTTGCTCTTGAGTGAATCCAGCAGATTGATGCAGCTGTGCATATAGGTTAGATAGAGACAGTTTTTGATTCTCTCCACCATTTACGGGAATAAGGTAAGCATTTTCTCGTAATGTTTTTTTGCTACCTGAACCAATTACAAAGTAATAAGGCTGATTGTTGTAGTCAATCATTGTCATCGATTCAAAATCAGGTTTGATCTTATGATTAATACGTTTTTGTGCATTAACTGGGAAGTTATCAATCAGAGCTTTCTTTTCAATTTTGAAATCATGATTAACGGTAAACAACCAAGGAGAATCATCTCCTGCCACAATTAATTCTCCGTTATGCATCACCATACCAGAGCCTGAAGACAAGTTATGGTTAATGGTTGAGTTTGCAATGTCGAATGTAAATTGTTCTGGTGAGGCAGCTGCTGTTTGTGCGCAGCCATTTACAAGTAATGCGACAGCACTTAGAAGGCCAATGGTAGCGTATTTTTTTGTTTTCATTGTTATATCTACATATTGATGAAGACTGAAAGTAAGCGAACTCTACACCTGTTTAATGTTGATAAGAAGATACGAAAACGTAGATTTTAGGTGATATATGTTTTTTGAGATTTCTTTATATTTAACATATTGAAAATAATGTGAGTTTTGTAAATGTAAAATTATGCATGCATCAAAAAAGTTGTTAATGGTTAGTGAGTTAGTATTGAAAGCAATGTTTTAAGTGAGTCAGAAACTGTCTCATATCAAGAAAGCATTCAATATGCACGTTTTGGTGAGGAGTGATCGGCTGCTAAAAAAGGTCACCTCAGTGACCTTTTTGTCCATTATCTAATAATGATGGCTGATTGAACAGCTCCTGCAAGGTATTAATGAACTGACCAACATGCAGGCCGTCCATCATACCGTGGTGTACTTCGACAGAGAGCGGCATTCGCCAGCTATCACCTTGTTGGGTCAGTTTCCCGAGTGCCATTTTGGGTATGCTATCGGGAAAGTTGGTGTCTCTGGCGTGGCTCATACTGGTGAAATCAACCCAAGGTAATACCGTCATGTGAATGGTTTCCTGACGGATTGTCTGGCCAATAAACTGCTCGACAATAAACGGTGTTTTTTTGATGTTGATTTCGCTTTCAGTCGCCCGCTGACTGAACTCGCTAAAGGTTGCGGCATAGGGCAAGTCGCAAAATCTGACGGTATTATCATCGGCGAGTAAGGCAATGCTGACACACATGGGCGAGTAGATACGCACCTCATCATCCACAATGCGATAGGCCATGGGTTCACAGTGGTTTAAGGCTTGCTGGGTCAGATAAAGATAGGCATGGAAAAAACGGTGTCCGTGTTGCTTGCAGTATTGATAGAGCGCTGTCATATCAATCTGTGAGCAGACGTTATACCAAGGGTGGCTAAAGCTCTGGTAAAACTTAAAATGTTCAGCGCGTGACCAGGTTGTGGTGTCTAACACTGTGTATGCCATGGAATGTCCCTTTACATCGTTGCATCGGCGTGAAGAAGAGCAAACCTGACTATATCGCTGTAGTCAGGTTTGAATGGGTATCGCGAAACCGTATTAGCCCGGTCATCTTTGAGGGGTCAGTGTTTAAAGGTATTTGCTTCGTTGTTACTGGTGGCGGTGAGATCGCCGGCCGGATTCACAAGGTGCGGCAGAATCTTGGCAAGATTAAGTTCGATATCTTTATCTTCTACCGGGTTAATGAATAGGTTATACCAACCTAATAAGCCCAGTACCGCATAGCCAATGGCATCATCGCTTTCACGGTGCTCTATGATGATCTGCATAAAGCGTAAAATTGCCTTATCATTGGTTTTAGCTTGCTTGAGGGTTGCTTGAAAGATATCAGTCGCTTCAGTCACTAAGCCTTCGTATTCAGTTTCAATTGCGACTTTAAAAGAACCACCATCAACGGAAATTTTCATATCAATGTAGCCTGTTGTTTTAATTGGATAGGATAGTAGCGAATAACGAACCACTTGTCGCTAAGCGCTGTTGCGGTGAATACGATTGAGAAAAACTTTTCAGATGAGGGGTGATATCAAGGATTGAAGCGGCCAGTTTTTTTACACTGATGAAAATTTCACTGCGGTATCGATGATGAGCCAGACCGACATCCAACAGACTATTGCGAAATTTACTTCTATGGAGCAAGCGTTAAGGTATTTTGAGATTGATTTCGATAGCCGCTTTATTGATGAATACCGCATTCCTTTAATGAAGTGTTTTAACGGTTATTTGTTGCTGACGAAACCCGATGACTGGTTTTCAGCCCGTCGTGCACTTAAAAATGCTTACTGTAAAATACAACGCGGCCGACTTGATCCGCATACCCGCTCTGCCTGTCGCGGGTGTACCTCATGCCAGCGGCGTTGAGTACTACTGGGAAATTATTTTGAAAGCTCAGCCGCTGTATCAACAAAGATCCCTTGGATATCTTTGGCCTCACGTTCAGTTTGCCCACCATGCTTGAGAAACGCAGTAATGATGGCTTGGGTTTTATTCTCTTTTGCCCGATCGAGGAAGTAGCGAAGTTCTAGTTCTGCGCCAGCCTGTTCATCTTTAATAGACGTCTCGATGATGTCTTTGTACATCACAATGTCACGGACTTCTAATTGACTGATGATCCCTAGCGTTTGAGCAAGGAAGGTATCCATCTCTGCTTTGGGGACGTATTGAGTAATAATATTTAAGGCTTCTGCTTGCTGGGCGGTGAAATCATTACCCAGAAGCAGCGCTTGTAATGCTTTGTTTTTCCCCAGTCTTCTTGCAAACTGCACCGCACCTTGACCACCGGTTGGGATATTCACATGAATTTCTGGTTGAGCGAAAGCTGCGTTTTCAGTGCCATATGCTAAATCACACGCCATCACAAATTCATTACCGCCGCCACGCGCTACGCCATCAACTACCGCAACAGAGATCTGTTTCATTGCCTTAATATTGGTGATCATGTGATTAAACTCAATAGAGGCAGCTTGACCACCCTGAGTGCCATTGATCACATTGAGATCCAAGTGCGCCAAAAAGAATGTGTCATGCAGTGATTTGAATACCACTACTTTTGTATCACGATCATTGCTTAACGATAGAATAAACGTATTTATTTCGTTGATAAGATCTATTGTTAATACATTGACGGGTGGGTTATTGATAGTAACGCTAGCAATGCCATTGTTGTGGGTGATTGATAATTTATTCATGAATATTTCCTCATTTCTCTCAATGGGCTTTTTCACTCAAGCCCTCAATGTGCAGCTACTATAAGTTTGTCATAGGTTGAGAAAAATGCTCAAATTGGCACATTATTGGTGCTAAAAATGCAACAAAGGTGCTGTATGGATTTTCCCAGTCGATTATTACTGTTACTAGAAGTGGTTGAGCTTGGTTCTTTTACGAAAGTGGCGGAGCAAAGAAATGTAGATAGATCGGTGATCTCAAAGCATATCAGCCGCTTAGAAGAGGAGCTTGGCGTTCGTTTGCTTAACCGCACAACTCGCTCGCTATCGTTAACCGCAGCGGGTAATGAAATGGTCAATCAAGCGCAGTCTTTACGCACTCTGCTTAGTGAGACGCATCGGTTGGCACAGAATTACCATGCGCAGCCTAAAGGGGTATTGCGGATCACCAGCTCCTCCTTGTTTGGCCGGCAATATGTACAGCAGGCAGTATTAGCGTTTCAACAGCGCTACCCTGATATCGAGATTGAACTGCGATTAGAGGATCGGATCATGGATATGGTGAAAGAGGGCTTTGATATTGGTTTTCGTATAGGTAAGCCGAAAAATTCGAGTTTGATCACCAGAAAAATTGCTCGTAATCGGTTATTAATTGTTGCCTCTCCTGCATTCATTGCTAAGTACGGAAACATTGAAACGGTTGAACAGCTGGAAGCTTTACCTGCTGCAGTGTACGCCGCTCCGGGGTTGTTGATTGATAAGTTTCGCTATTTTGATGAAAGTGGGGAGTGCCACTATCTTCAGTTAAAGGCGACTTATAAAGTGAATGATGTCGAAATGATGACCAAAACCGCCGTGGCTGGAAATACATTCGCCGTTGTAACGGCCCAGATGATTGATAATGAAATTCTAGATGGCAAACTTATTCCGATCATGACGCAGCTTCATTTAGATGATTTCGGGACATTCTATGCCGTATACCCTCACCGAGATGCCCCTATCAAAACAAAACTATTCATCGATACGTTGAAAACGCTCATCGGTGAAAAGTGCCCGATATGGGAAAAAAACATCCCTCATTTCAATGAAATATATGGTCGAACTAATGAGGGAACGCTACCCGATATCCAGCGCTGACAGGATTAGCACTACGGCCAGTATGATGGTGAGCAACCCGCACAAGAACAGAGTTAAGAACCACTCCAGCATTTGAAACCAGTATCTTAAGGTGGCTTGGAGGTAATGTATTCCGTTATTGGGAATATTGTTTTACGTATTGTTATAAAAACCGTTTCAATAATTTGTGTTGATTTCATCAAAGATTTTATTTAGTGATTAAGTTTTGAATGATAGCGATGAAAACGAAATTCCGTACAGGTATTATCTATTCATCAAGTTTGTATTAATAACAGTTAGTTGCTTTTAATTATGTATTAGCTTGATTAAGTTATAATTAAAATAAATTCTGACTGATAATGAAATATAAAATATAACGTAAACAGCCATACAAAAAGTAATGATTATTAAGCGTTCTGTATTGAATATAACATTAACCATAATCAATGGAGCCGTATTATGTCTATCAGTATATCGGGAAGCAAACCTAGAGAGAAAATGTCACTGACCACACAAATTCTTATAGCAACGGTAGGGGGAATTGTATTTGGTGCCGTTGTTGGCCCATGGGCTGAAAATATAAAGTTCATTGGTGATATATTTATTCGACTTATTCAAATGTCAGTGGTGTTATTGGTCATGACCGCAGTGGCTGCTGCTATTGGTAATGTCGATAATAAAGGGGCAGGCAAAATGAGTTTGCATACCTTTAAATGGATTATCATATTCACCGTATTATCTGCGTTTGTCGGGCTGTTTCTGGCCTTGGTTATTCAGCCTGGGGTTGGTATTAGTCTGGTAGATAGCGCAATGGCAGGAACGGTGGCCGCGCCTGAAGCGTCACTGCAAGAGACTATACTCGGTTTCTTTTCGACCAATATTGTCGGATCGATGGCATCAGGGGCCATGATCCCGTGTATTGTGTTTGCGGTTATTTTTGGATTGGCGATGGGATCCTATACGCGCAGTACGGGTAAAACCGTGATCAGTGATTTTATTGTCAGCTTTAATGCCGTGATCATGAATATCATCAAGCTGGTAATGAATTTTGCACCTATCGGTATTTTCTGTTTATTGGCGAATGTCTCTGGTGCTGTCGGGTTTCAGGTGGTTGTGCCAATGCTGAAATTCCTGGCGGCACTGGCGATTGGTGACATTATTTTGCTACTGATGTATGGGCCTTTTACCGCTTTTGCGACGAAAGTTAATCCGTTTAAAATGCCAAAAAAATTCGCTAAGTTATCCATTATGTCGATGACAACAACATCATCTGCAATATGCTTACCGACGAAAATGGAAGATTCTGTGACCAAGTTTGGCGTGAGCCGTAAGGTGGCTGATTTTACCGGGCCGATCACCATGTCGATGAATGCGAATGGTGCCGTAATGTGCTACGTCTTGGCCATTTTCTTTATGAGTCAAGCGACAGGTATTGAGCTTGAGGCTTACCAAATGGGAATGGCTATTTTGCTGTCAGTACTCATGTGCATGGGGACGATTGTGGTCCCAGGTGGCATGATCATCGTCTATACCTTCTTGGCGACATCCATGGGGTTACCCCTTGAAAGTGTGGCTATCTTGATTGGTATTGACTGGTTCTCTGGTATGTTCAGAACGCTGCTTAATAATGTTGTCGATGTGATGATCGCGATGCTTGTTGCTGACAAGATCGGTGAATTTGATCGAGATGTCTATAATGATCAAAAAACAGCAGAATATCTAAACGTGTAATTGTGCCATTGTATCAAGCCGCCCGTTAATGGTATTAACGGGCGGCTTTTTGTTTGGTGGATTATAAAAGATTATTTGCGGCTTTCTTCATCTGTGTACCGATAAAAGCAAAGCTGATCCCTTCAATAAATAAAGAGACACCCGCAAAAATACCCAGTAGAGATAGAGAGAACTCAGGATCATCAAGCATATTGAAGAAGTATGCGCCGATGAGTACTGAGATCAGGCCGCTGAGTGCTATCCACAGGCTGCCAGGTAGTGCGCGGCTGCCTAGGCCAAAGATCATCCGGCTAACACCATTACAAATCATCACCAGTACCATCAACATAGTGATGGTCATCAGTCCTGACAGAGGCTGACAGAGAATGAAGACCCCGCCAAGGATATAAAGCAATGCGCCGATCACGTACCAGACTTTGGCTTTCCAAGGGTGAATATTGAAGGTGTGGTAAGCCTGGACCAAGCCGCTGAATAAAAAGATCGCGCCAACGATGGTGGTAATGGTAACCCCTGCCATGATTGGTAGGCTGATAGCGCCTACGCCAGCGAGCGCAACCAGTATTCCGACAATAACAAACCATTTCCAGCCTTTAGATAAGAACGTTTGTCCCAGAGATTGAGCGGAAAACTCGATAGATGTGTGTTGATTGTCACTCATCATTAATACCTTAACGTATTGAAATTGTGTGTTGATCCACAATGTACGCCTATGACTCTCTGCGGCAACCCTCTAAAACTCAACTATAAATTCCATTTATGAGCGTTATCGCGCTTGTTAGGTACATGAATACCGTGGATACCGTGAATACATCGTTGTTTGGGTATATAACTATATTCGGGTGTAAGCCTTACGCGCTCGCGGTATGTGGGCACCAAATATGATGCAGGCATAAGAGGAGAGTTATCTGATGACAACAACAAAATTCACCGCAGGCGATCCGTTTCCTCGTATTGAATTGCCAACATTAGACGGGGATACCGTTGCGATTGGTACGCCTCAGGCCGGTGCAGACTGGCGGATGGTGGTGGTATACCGAGGGAAACACTGTCCGCTTTGTACTCGTTATCTCAATGAACTGGAAAAATACAAAGCGGATCTGGCCCAGCTAGGCATCGATATTATTGCGGTATCTGCAGACAGTGAGATTCAGGCTCGTGAGCAGCTGAGCAAGCTGACGGTGAGTTATCCAATCGCCTACGGCCTTAGCCTTGCGCAGATGAAAGCGCTGGGGCTGTATCTGTCTTCCCCCCGCTCGGCGCAGGAAACGGATCATGTGTTTGCCGAGCCCGGATTGTTTGTGATTAATGATCAGGGTGGGGTACAGCTTATTGATATTTCTAATGGTCCGTTTGCACGACCTGAACTGAGCACCTTAGTGTCAGGTCTCGGCTTTATTCGTAACCCAGAGAATCACTACCCGATCCGAGGTACTTATTTATAGCTGAACTGAATATGAGGGATTCAGCGAAGCAGGCTACGGAGCAGCGTGGCGACGGTTTGATAGCGGTGAGGGAGATCCCGGTTGCGTTTTTGTACCATATAGAGGGTCTCTTTAACCGGCTTTGCTGTCGGCACAATGTATAGCTCTTTTTGTTGCGAAAAATGCTTGATGGCGCTTTCAGGCAATACAGTAAACCCCAAGCCTTTCGCAACAGGCAGTAAAATTTGATACAGCTGATTGATATAGCCTGATGTTGGTATGGTCTCCAGATTGATCCCTGCAATGGCTGCTTCACCGCACAGATCGAAGAACAGCGCTAGGTAGTGTTTGGCGTCGGGGTGATCGATTAAGCCACAGTGTTGTAGTAACTCAGGTGTGATACGACTGCCATGATATTGCGCAGGCAGCACCAGACATAGGGCTTCACTGCCGATATCCGTACTCTGATAGCGCTGACTATTTGGCTGATGAGTGACGATCCCCATATCGAGCGTATCGGCGAGAATATCCTGCAGAATTTTTTGATTAGGGGCGGCTTCAAGGTGGACGGCGAGATCAGGGTGCTGTTGTTGCAATGACAGTAGTGGCGGATATAGCCGTAATGCTAATGACCCGGAGCAAGACAGTTTGCACTGCCCGGCGTAAGGATTATCAAAGCGAAGGCTTGCCAGCAAATTGACTTCATCTTGCGCGACTTTTAAGGCGTATTCATACATCAGCCGACCTTGTTCGGTGAGTGTGAAGTGCTTCTTTTCACGTTTGATCAGCGAGTGTCCACAGGCTACTTCCAGTTTTTGGATATGCTGGCTGACACCAGGCTGGGTCATGTGGAGTATTTCCGCTGTCTGGGTAAAGTGGCCAACGTCAATCAGCGTTTTGAAAGTATGGAGCCAAAGGGGATTCAACATAAGAGAGAGATACTAAGTTGATAACAGGAAATTATGATAATGAGAATATATGATAATTTCCGGTTTGTATTGGTCAGATTTATAGTGACGACATTGAACGCACAGTCCGTCGGGACGGTGTTATTACGCCCTATAATCATTTAACCATACACCGAGGTTATTATGTCGATGTCTGAATCCATGCCGTACCCAAGAACGTTTTCTCATATTGGTATTTCTGTGCCAGATCTTGATATCGCCGTTAAATTTTACACCGAAGTGCTTGGTTGGTATCTCATTATGGAGCCAACAGACGTCACAGAAGATGACAGTGCGATCGGTGAGATGTGTACCGATGTATTCGGCGCGGGCTGGGAGCGATTTCGTATCGCTCACTTGTCTACTGGTGATCGTATCGGGGTTGAGTTGTTCGAATTCAAGAACCAACAAAACCCGGAAGACAACTTTGAATACTGGAAAACCGGTATCTTCCATTTCTCTGTGCAAGATCCTGATGTTGAAGGGTTAGCAGAGAAGATTGTCGCAGCGGGCGGGAAGAAGCGAATGAAAGCCCCGCGTTACTACTACCCAGGCGAAAAGCCTTACCGCATGATTTACATGGAAGACCCGTTCGGTAATATTCTGGAGATTTATTCTCACAGCTACGAGCTGCACTATTCAAGTGGAGCGTATACCGGCTAATCGCATCGCTGCGCAGATCCAAAAGTGATCTACTATCATAGTTAGTCTTTGTTTGGTCGGGGCCAACTATGCTTAGTCGAAATCGTCGTCGGTTTACTTTGTCGATCAATAAGCTGCCATTGATACTGGCGGCTTATTACATGCTGATTATCAACGTGCCGATCTGGGCAGCCATGCATAGTATATTAACGGCATTGGACAGCGTGAAAATTGGTTTTGTTATCTCTATTCCGATCTTTTTTGTCGCAGCTTTTCACTTTATATTCCAGGTGTTTAACTGGCCGTATTTCAGTAAGCCTTTCTTTATTTTTCTCTTGCTGACATCAAGCCTAGTCAGTTTTGCCATGTTTAATTATGGGATTTATGTTGATTACGGCATGATTGAAAATGTGTTTGAAACCAATCCCGCCGAAGCGAGCAGTTACCTCAGTGTCTATTCTGTAGCGTGGTTTGTGTTGATGGGGGGGCTACCCGCGATAGCCCTTGCGCTAACGCCTTTGACGTTGACCAGTATGGGCCATTTCCTTAGCTGGAAGATCATCGGCATGCTGTTCTCACTCGCCGTGATTGGCATTATTGCGGCACTGTATTACAAGGATTATGCATCGGTTGGCCGCAATAATTCGTATTTGAAAAAGATGATCATCCCGACGGAATATCTCGTCTCGACATTTAAATATATCAACAATACTTATCTGACCGAGCCGGTTCCTTATAAAGAGATAGGACTTGATGCCAAGCAGGCAACCGCAGCGTTACAGGCCAGTAAGCCAACCTTGCTGATGTTTATCGTCGGTGAAACCGCCCGAGTGTATAACTACCAATTGCACGGTTACGCCAAACCCACCAACGCCTATACCATTCCTTATCATCCTATTTTTTTCCAGAATGTCACCTCATGCGGTACGGCAACGGCAGTCTCTGTGCCTTGCATGTTTTCACAGCTTAACCGAGACAATTATGATAAACCGACGGCGTATAATCAGGATAACGTGATCGATATCTTAAAGCGGGCAGGCATTACGGTGACTTGGTGGGATCATGACGGTGGTGATAAAGGGGTCGCGCACCATATTAAAAAGATGACATTACTGCCTAATCGCGTTGATCCGTTGTGCAATAGCGAACATTGTTTTGATACCGCATTATTGGAGCATTTTGATCAAGAGACGGCTAATCTGACCCACAATACGGTGATGTTTTATCACATTATGGGGAGCCACGGCCCGACCTATTTTGAACGTTATCCCGAGAGCCACCGAAAGTTTGTCCCCGATTGCCCCCATGCGGATATCGAAAACTGCACCAATGAAGAGTTGGTGAATACCTACGATAACACCATACTGTTCACCGATTATTTTATTTCGAAAGCGATAGAAGACTTAAAATCGGTATCGGACAAATACAATACCGCTCTGATCTATATTTCCGATCATGGTGAATCGCTGGGAGAAAATGGGATCTACTTACATGGGATGCCGTATTCCGTCGCACCGAAAGAGCAAACCCATATTCCGCTGATGATGTGGTTTTCGGACGGATTTATTAAACAGAAACACCTCTCGATCTCTTGTTTAACACAACGCGCGAAAACGGACCATTACTCTCAAGATAACGTGTTTGATTCACTACTGGGGATCATGGATGTCGAAACCAAAGCGTATCGGGTGAATCAGGATATTTTTGTGCCCTGTCGCAAGTGATGGGCCAAGCATATGAGCGGTGGATGGTGCTCGTTCAGCGGGGAGGCAGTTGATGCGTTTTGTCGCAAATCTTCAATATATTCTCGCTGAAACGAGCATCTTTAAGTAGCTTGAGTATATAGGTTTTCTGCTAGGGGACGGTGGATCATGCGATAGCAGCCTTTCGATCTATTGCTCAGTCCTTATCGCATTAACGTCTGCACCCCATGAATACATCATCAATGGGGCGTGTATTTCTAAATAGAACATTTCGCCATGGCTCATCTGATTGATTAAACTGTTTGCGGCGGTTGTACTGACTCGCGCTTGATGAGTAGCGGGTGGAAAAAGCGCGACAGTGAGCTATCGGTACCTTCCAGTGATAAGCGTGCGGCATTGATGGCCATGCTTTCAATTGGGCTACGAATAGTGGTTAGTTTGGGGCTGAAATAGCATTGTGGCAGTACATCATCGAACCCGACAACAGAGAGCTGCTCAGGGATGGCGATCCCCTGCTCTTTAAATACTTGGATTGCAGCCGCGGCATAAAAATCATTGAAGGCCACTAGCGCCGTCACAGGTAAGCCTTTATTTAATAGGTTAGACGCCGCTAAAGCCCCACCAGGCTCACCGAATGGCACCTCTTCGATCCAATCTGGATTCAGATCAATATCGGCTTCATCCAACGCCCGTCGATAGCCATCAAACCGGGTAAATTTGTCATCGATATCCATCTCGCAAGAGAGATAGGCAATACGTTGATGGCCCTGTTCAATTAAATGACGGGTTGCTTTGTATGTGCCTTCGCTATTGTCTAACCAGACACATTGTGACGCGATCTCGGGAACATGGCGATTAACCACAATAAGGCCAGGGAGCTGCTGAGCGTAGCGGATTAGTACCTCATTGCTCATGGCTTTACTGTGTATCACTATGTTGCGGCATCCCTTGCTGAGCATGAATTGAATAGCATTATCTTCACACTCTGCATCATATTCTCCACTGGCAACAATGAGTTTACGGTCATGCTTGCGAGCAATCTTTTCAACCCCCTGAGTCAGCAAGCCATAAAACGGGGAATTGAAGCGACTGACAATCAGACCGATAGTGTCATGGCCCTGATTGATGGTCAGGCGTCGGTTGCCTTTTACCTTGTAACCCATCTCTTGCATGACCGCTTCCACCTTAGCAACCGTTTCTGGTAATACGCTGGGAGACTGATTGATCACGCGTGATACCGTTGCGTTGGAAACGCCCGCTGCTTTTGCAACCTCATTCATAGTTGGCATATGTGGCCTCGATCTCACTTTTCATCCATGTAATTTACATCTCATATTATTGTTTTCTATTGGTGAAAGCCATCACATTTTACCCGTCAGTAAGCCATTATGCTGCGCTTGTGACTCAAAACTGGTTTTAGATGTTGTTCTTCTTTGTTTCCTTACGCAAATCAGGATGTAATTTACATGAATAATAAAGCTATCTCGACACCATCAGCAGGGTTAGCATTGCTTCCTATTGTTGCCATGCTGTGTTTTCTCGTTATTGGTTACGGCATGTACGGCCTACCAATTGAAAGTCTGCTGCTTTCTTCTGCTATTGTGGCAGCAGGGGTTGCCTGGAAGCTGGGTTATTCTTGGGATGATATTCAAGAGGCAATCGTTGAACGCCTGGCTAAAACATTACCAACCGTTTTCATTTTAGTCTTAGTCGGTGGACTGATCGGGAGCTGGATGGTCGGTGGAACAATCCCGATGCTGGTGTATTACGGCTTGCAGATCATCAGTCCTGAATATTTGGTCCTAACCGCTTTCTTGGTGACCTGCTTAGTCTCTCTTTGTACTGGTACCTCGTGGGGATCGGCTGGTACGGTCGGTGTCGCACTGATGGGCGTGGCCGCAGGGATGGATGCAAATCTTGGCGCAGTTGCCGGTGCCGTGGTATCAGGCGCCTATTTCGGTGACAAGATTTCACCGTTATCTGATAGCACCAATTTTGCTCCAGTTGTGGCAGGTACGGATCTCTATTCTCATATCCAGCACATGCTGTGGACCACAATACCAGCTTTCTTATTGTCGTGTGTGGTGTTTTTCTTTGCCGGCAGCAGCGATATCAGTGCCGATACCCCAGAAAAAGTACTGGCTATCTTGGCCAATGTGCGTGAATTGTTCTCTATGAATATTCTGCTGCTATTGCCACCCGTTCTGATTTTGTTTGGTGCGGTTCGTAAGATGCCAACCATTCCACTGATGCTGGCTGCGATTGCGTTGGGCGTATTCAATGCCGTTGTGTTCCAGGGCTTCAGTTTGATCACTGCATTGACCGCGATGCTAAGTGGCTTTAATGCCAGCATGTTTGCTGATGCGGGTCTGGGTCACGTGACGATTGTTGGTGACGTACTAACGCTGGTGAACCGCGGCGGTATGGGCTCAATGATGGGTGTTGTATTGCTGATCTTCTGTGCATTCTCATTTGCTGGCGCATTGGCGCTAACCGGTGGCCTGAAAGTCTTGGTTGATATGTTGTCCAAAGGCATTACTGGCACGGCAAGCTTGATTGGTGCCACGATTGTGACCACCTTTGCCGTTGTGTGTACCACGTCTGACGGTAAATTAGCGCTGCTGATCCCTTCTGAGCTCTTCCGTGATACGTACAAGAAAATGAATCTGGATGCGAAAAACCTGTCTCGCACCATTGAAGATGCGGGCACGGTGATTGAACCGTTGGTGCCGTGGACCAATGCCGGGGTCTTCATGGCTGCGACACTGGGTGTGTCGACGCTGGATTACCTGCCATGGGCGGTGCAGAACTACTCTGCGGTGTTCTTCGCCATGATTCTGGCTACCACCGGTATGGGTATTGCAAAAACAGTCAAGACAGCTCGCGCATCTCAGCCTGTGACGGCATAAATACGCGATAGCTTATAACCATATAATAAAAAGATTGAAGCCTTGCTAAGTACAAGGCTTCCCTGATTACACGAGGATATTATGGCGCACGAACTCGATACAATTATTAATCGCTACGGTACAGATTGCTTGAAATGGGATTACATGGAAAAGTGGCTGGGTGTACCGGAAGGCGAAGCGCTGCCAAGTTGGGTGTCTGACTGGGATTTTAAAGCCCCTGATTTTATTACGGATCCTCTGAAAGAGCGTATTGAACATGGGATCTTCGGTTATTCCGAGCGCGGTGATGAGTATTTCAACTCGGTGATTGACTGGTGGCAAGAACGCCATCAGGTCACCCTGAAAAAAGAGTGGTTCCATACTACGCCGGGCAGCTTGCCTGCGATTGCGATGCTGGTGGAGCGTTGGAGTCAACCTGGTGATAGAATATTGGTATTAAGTCCGGTTTATCATGCGTTTTACCGTACTATCGAAAATACCGGTCGTACCGTGGCGGCGTCGTCGCTGCATAATGACAATGGTTACTACACCATTAACTTTGAGGATCTTGAAGCGCAGTTTAAAGATGGGGTGAAGATCATGATGTTCTGTAACCCCCATAACCCAGGTGGTCGGGTGTGGACTGAAGATGAAGTCACGCGTGTGTGCCAGCTGTGCCATCAGTATGGCGTATACCTGATCTCAGATGAAATATGGGCTGATATTGTTTTCAGTGGCCATGCATTCTTCAGTTGTTTACGGGTTGACCCTGCCTATTTCGACAAGATGGCAGTGTGTATTGCGGGTACTAAATCGTTTGGTTTGCCATCAATGCGATTGACCAACACCATGATCCCGAACGAGATCGAAGCCGCTGCGCTGAAGTCAAAGTTATTGGCGTACGGTATTGATGTATACAGTGCGTTCAGCATTCTAGCGAACCAAGCCGCTTACCGTAACGGTCAGGCGTGGTTGGATAAAACCATCCGTTATTTGGAAGTGAACAATCAACTGTTGACTGATTTTATCGCTAACGAGCTGACGTTGGTAACATACCGTCCGCAAGAGTCGACGTATCTAGCGTGGGTGGATTGTCGGGCAATGGGGCTGGATGATGAGACGTTAGAAAAACAGTTGCATCAGGCCGGGGTTATTCCGACCATGGGATATAGTTTTGGTGAGGAAGGTCGCGGCTTTATTCGCCTTAACTTGGGGTGTCCTAAGCCGATTCTGGAAGAAAAAATCAAGCGGTTACGTACTGTCTTGAAATAATGACTGGCGAACAGTGGTGAGGTAATGATGCGATTCGGTCTCGATATTGGCGGCACAAAAATTGAGTTGCGCGCTTTCAATGATGTTAATGAAGAACGGCATAAAGAGCGTATAGCAACACCTAAAAACTATGACGATTTTATCATTGCAGTGACGGATTTGATCCGTCGTAACGAGGTGTCGCTAAACACCCGTGCCAGTATTGGGATCGGGTTACCCGGTGCGATGTGCCCGCGTACACAGCGGATCAAAAATGCGAACTGTACCTTTTTGAATGGTACTGATCTGCAGGGTGATTTAAGTCGCCTGTTAGAGCGGGAGGTGTATATTGCCAACGATGCCAACTGTTTTGCGTTGTCGGAAGCCATTGATGGCGCCGCTGCGGGAAAAAAAGTGGTGTTTGGCGTGATCCTCGGCACGGGCTGCGGCGGCGGGCTGGTGGTTAATCAGCAGCCGATTGTCGGTGCCAATGCGATTTGCGGTGAGTGGGGACACAATGTCTTGCCGGATTATCATCCTGACCGAGACGGTGCTCATCAGCCTTGTTACTGTGGGCGTAATAACTGCATTGAACGATTTATCTCGGGTTCTGGGTTTGAAATGCAGTATCTACAACGGTTTGGTGACGCTAAATCGGCTCCGGAAATCGTTGAAGCACTGGCAAATGGCGATCAAAAAGCCAGACTAGCCTATTACCAGCTGGTGGATCAAATCGCACGCAGCTTTGCCTCGATCGTCAATATCCTAGACCCGGATGTTATTGTGGTCGGTGGAGGGTTGTCGAACATCACGACGCTGTACGATGATGTTGCACGACAGATGAAACAGTATGTCTTTAGTCCAGATAGCGAAACATTATTGCTCCCAGCGAAGTATGGTGACAGCAGCGGAGTTCGCGGTGCCGCTTGGTTACCGCAAGGTGTATATTGATTGAATGAGCCCTCTTCAGAGGGCTTTTTTTATAGGTTACAAAAGGGGGATCTTAATTCCCATAAAGCATGTCTATTCTGGGGGGCGCTATACTTGTTTCTGCAATAATTAAGCGTATAAATTAAAGAAAAACGACAAAAGGCTTCATTATGATGACTCAATCTGTTGCAGAATTAGCACAAGCAGGTGCTCTATCTAACCCCTCGACGTTTGCTGAATATCTTACTTTTGTAATAAAAGATGACGCCGATCCTGACGTACTCCAAGACGCCTTTACGCTGATTGCAGGGGTGGAAAAGTCTATTGCACAGAAAGATTTAATTGCTGATCTTAATATTACCGTCGCTGTCTCTAAAAAGGCTTGGTCCAGTGTGTTTCCGGATGTGGCCATGCCGAAGTTACTGACGACCTTCACTGAAATGCAAGACGGTCCTCGTCACTTCCCGAGTACGGCGGGTGATATCTTTTTCATGATCAAATCGGAAAGAATGGATCTCAATTATCAGGCCGCTAAATATCTGCTGAACGCATTCCGCGCCTCTGCCGATTTGGTAGAAGATATTCAAGGTTTTAAATACTTGGATAACCGAGATCTGATCGATTTTGTCGATGGTACCGAAAACCCGAAAGATAAAGCCCGTATTGAAGCGGTGTTGGTAACCGATGATGAAGAGATCCTTCAAGGCGGCAGTTACCTTACTGTTCAGCGCTATGTGGATCGCGAACTCGATTGGGAGAAGCAGACCACCGATTATCAGGAAAAGGTCATTGGCCGTACTAAGATGGATAACATCGAACTGGATGATGAAACCAAGCCAGTTTGGGCCCATAACAGCAAAAGTAAAGTTATCATTGATGATGAAGAAATTAAGATGCTACGCCAAAACCGTCCTTTTGGTAATGCATTAGAGCACGGTACTATGTTTATTGGTTTTGCGGCTTCACCAGTGGTTATTGACACATCGTTACATCAGATGATCTACGCTGATGCGGAAGGTCATTATGATCGGTTGCTGGATTTTGTTGAAGCTAAAACCGGTGCGAACTATTTTGTGTTGTCACAAGCGCTGCTTGATATGTTCGATGACGAATAATGCTACCAATCTAGATAGGTAAGTGGCCAGATAATTGCGCAAGAAAACCGGCTGGGAACTAGGTATAAGTTGCCAGTAACGAGAAAGGAGCACTGAGGTGCTCCTTTTCACATCTGCAATCAATCGCTTAGTTGCGTTGATAAACTAAATTGATCAGTTATTCAGGATCTGTACTGAATCGACATCAACCGCATTAATGCTGTCGTTCTTTTCAATTTCCCCGTTAATTTTCACTTTGAGTTTTGGGGTAATTGTTTGACCATTCCATTCATCGTTATCGATTTTGACTGGCATTTTTCCCGTATCATCGGCAAATACATAGCGCTCATCGCCCAGAGAGTGCGTCAGATGACCAATAAGGGTGACAGGGGTGCCATCAGTCAGCCAGCTGGCATTCATGACATCCTCAACGGTATTGAGGTTGTCGTTGAGGCTTGGCCCTTGAAAGCCACCACCGGTAGAAGCATTGTTGGCAGCCAAAACAGAAGTAGAAAGCAGTAACGCGCCGAGAGTCACAATTAGTTGTTTTTTCATCTTTATTTCTCCTTTTGGGAAGGTAGTTGAGTATGTCGCCACGAAGATGAATCAAGGATGAACGAACTATTCCTATTCGGGATTTAGTGACGTGGATACGCGTACCCTCGTCGATATTAAATAAGCTTGGAAGGGAATTGCCATTCACACGCTTATTTTCCTTCAATTGAGTGCACTAAGCTCACTTTTAATCCTGCGTCTGGCGCTAACTTGGGTATATATGAACGTGTTGAACGCCTCACAACAGCAACGATTTTGACTGTAGTTCATGATGGTAAATAACACCAATAGAGTACCAATCGCCGCTATATCAGTTGTGAATGACTTAGTGTTGTTGTGTCATTGCTAGGTGGCTGTGGTTCCGGATACAATGCGTGACAATGACATTTCCTTACTCGGCTCAGTGTGACTTTGTGCGGGCAGTCACTAAACCTTGAACTCTGTCACTCAATTTGAATGAAAAATTGATAAAGCGCATAGTTCTAACGGTAAGGAGTGCATAATGTTCCAGTGTTCCGTTTCATAGAAGTTAAAGGTTACTTAATATGTCTGATGTACCAGTATCTGTTACCCATGCCGCCGCTGAGGTGATCCAGCCTGTAGCTGAATCGTCTGGCTCTATCTGGGGCTATGTAGCAGGTGGTGTCGCTTTGTTGATCTTAGCTGGCTACTTTGGCTATAAGAAAATCAACAAGCCTGCTTTTATCATTAATCAGGTACGTAAGCGCAACCTGAAAGAAGTCAAAAAGCTGGGAATGGAGAATTCTGAATTTGTCGTTGATCTGGATAAAATGTTGGACTCTGTTCTAGCGTATGCCAACGAGAACGGCAAAACTGGCGGTGATGTGGTTAAGATCATCAGCCCGCTGAATGATACCGCTCGAATCAAGAGTGCGCGTGATATGTATCAATCTATGATTTATATTGCTACTTCTATCAATGATACTTCGTTAGCTCGTGAGTTCAAGAATAAAGCTAAGCAAGTGAAAGCAAGCTCTCCATTGATGGCGGGTCTGTTTAAGCGCGCAGGTATTTAATCTACACCAGTATAGATATGGCTCGATAGTCATTGATAAGCCACGTATGGGGTGACATACGTGGCTTTGTTTTATCTATCCTCCCGTCTGCACAGTATGTAGCTTCATGGGACTTGCTCCTGCTTCTGATCTATTCATACTCTCTAGCACCTAGCACCTAGCACCTAGCACCTAGCACCTAGCACCTAGTACCTTGCCCTCGTTCCTGTCTATTTTCTTTTTTGTGACGGTATCATTAAATAGTGGCCATTGATCCGACAGAGGGAGAGCCTTATCACGGCAGTGTCATAGAATGCTTGCTAGGCTGGATTATATGCAGCAGGTATTTTCTGGCTGTTTTACAGAGGGGGAAAGCATATGAATACGCAGTTAACCATCACTCTGGCGGGACAAGATCACCCTCAGTTGATCAATATGCTGGCAGCCAAGACCCATGCCCTGGGGGGGAAGTGGCTTGTCAGTAAAATCAATCGATTCGATAATCAAGTGGTAGGGATTATAAAAGTTGATATCCCTGAGGCGGCAGTGAGCGAGCTTAAACAGCTCTTTCTGGCGCAAGAGAATGTAGATGTTCGTGTGATTGATACACCGCTGTCATTGGTCCCAATGAAAACCGATCACCTTACCTTGAAGGTGGAATCGAGAGACCGTCCGGGGATCGTGCATGATATTACTGATATTCTTGATGATATCGGTATTAGCATTGTGAAGATCGAAAATCACCGAATTGGTGTGCCGGACTTAAGACAAGCATTGTTTTTTGCGGAATTGCAGCTGGATGTCCCGGCTGAAATTAATCCCGAGCAATTACTCGAAGCGTTGCAGCAAGTGGATGAAGGGATGATCATTAAGATCTTTGAAAACGTGTAGAGCGAACTATTGCACGCATCTTGCCATTATATTGAGCGTATGAGCTCACTCTAAATTCTGTACGTTGAGGTTGCATGGGTATAAAGGGCTTAGTTAATAACTAGGCCCTTTTGTTATTCCGGCGAGCTTAAGGTGCTCAGTGTTAGTCTATTAGTAGCGGCGGCTGCCATCAGGGTGAGTGCGAAGGATTTTGAGGATCCACATGTACTGTTCGGGTTGTTCGCGGATCATGGTTTCCAGCATCTGGTTGATATGGCAGGCATCGCTGTATTCATCACCAGAAGGGAAATTCTTCAGGGGGGCGCGAATATCAATTTCAAATCGACCATTTTCAATGTTGTAGGATGGAAATACTGGGAGTATCGCCGCGTTCGACAGTTTGGCTAATTTCCCGACCCCTTTAACGGTGGATTTATCATGGCCAAAGAAGGGAGCAAAAACACTTTGCTGGATATGATGCTCTTCATCTGGCAAGTAATACGCCAGATAGCCTTCTTTAATTGAACGCAGATACGGTTTGATGCCTTGGTTGCGTTGGTAAATTCGGCCGCCAAATTGCTTGCGCTGGACATTCATCAGCCAGTCGACAATAGGGTTTGATTGCGGTTTGATCATCGCCACCATCGGCATATCATTCGCGGCAAAATACAGTGCTGAAAAGTCGATTGCCCAGTTATGCGGGACTAGCATGATGATATTTTTTCCCTGGGCTTGCAGTGTTTCAAGATGCTGTTTGCCTTTAATGTCATGGCTATCGATGACATAGCGGCGACCTTTAATAAACGGTTGAGCAAATCCCAGTAATACGCAGCCTGCAATGGTGAAGGTGCGTTCAAGTAATTCTTGCCGTTGAGTGTTATTTAAATCGGGGAAGCAGAGTTCAATATTTTTGAGTGCGCGTCGCTTGGCCCCTCGCTTTCGGGTCAGGATCACCTTGGCCGCCAGCCGTGAAATAGCCAGCCTGAATTGATGAGGCAGAAGTGCTAAAAGGAAAATCAATGGCATTACAATCCAGGTAAGCCAGTGACGAGGATGTAAAAAGGTCGATTGAAAGGTGGGGTTATATTGGCTGTAAGTTGTATCACTCATTAGTCATATCCGATGTGGGCTAACCACTCATTAGTGTCGATAGTCCATGCCCCATGTTGCGAGTGCATAGTCATGCTGTTCAGCAAAAATTCAGGATTGTATGTAGAATGGCATTTGACGCAACGGCTTAATGACAAAAGTAATATTTTTGTGATCACAGTCGCCAATTTTCTGGATAAATGAACATGAAAGGTTAGCGGTTCGGGGCGAATGTGACTCCGATGCTACTGAGAGATGCAGCACCGGAGGGGACGGCAAAGTTATTTCAAAATCGTGTTACGTTTCATACCCGCTTCTGAATGGCCGGGGATATTACAGGCAAACTCCACAAAACTAAGGCCCATGAAGTGCCAGCCCATTTCTGTTGTTGTACCAGGTGCCAGCGTGACGGTTGTGCCATCATGGTGTTCCATATCAGGCATGGCTTGCATCATCTCACGGTGCTTGTTTTGCTCATCGAGACTCCCGATGGAAAATTCATGCGCCATCTTCCCTTTGTTCGTGACAATGAAGCGAACGACCTCGCCTTGCTTGATCGACAACGCCGGTGAAAACTGCATTTTCATGCCATCGGTTAAGGTGACGTGATAGGTTTGGCTTGCTTGTGCAGCAGGGGCCGGCATCCCGACCGCAGAGGCCATATTGCCATGGCCCATTCTGCGGTGATCTATTCCACTATGATCCATTGACTCATGATTCATCGTACTGTGACTCATTGAGTCATGATCCATTTGGCTATGCTCTATCTGATCACTGTTTGTATGATGGCTATGATCTGAGTTGCCAGCGGCAACGCTGGTGGTGCTAACGAGCAGGATGGCAAGTGGCAGTAGTTTGGATGTATGCATGTTACTTTACTCCTTACCCGATGCGATAGCACCGGGTCATAGTGGTGATAATGAAGGGTTAGTCAGCCAGTTTATGACTGTGGTTTTTCCAGAGCTTGAAGACAGCAGGTAGTACGACCAGAGTTAATAGCAGTGCGGACGACATACCGCCAATCATTGGTGCGGCAATACGCTGCATGACCTCTGAGCCCGTTCCTGAGCCATACATGATAGGGATCAGGCCAATGATCACGGTGGCAACCGTCATCATGATGGGTCTGACCCTGAGCCCCGCACCTTCTTGAATGGCGCTGATCAGGTGTGACGCCGTCAGTGGTGTCTGTGTTTTATCGGCATCTTGCTGGTGGAAAGCCCAGGCCTGATTAAGGTAGACCAGCATGATCACCCCAATCTCAACCGCGACCCCGGCCAAGGCGATGAACCCGACCCCGACGGCAATGGAGAAGTTGTATCCAAGGATCTCCATCAACCATAAACCGCCCACCATGGCGAGAGGCAAGGTCCCCATGATGATCATGACCTCGCCGACCCGGCGGAAACTCATGTACAACAGCATCATGATGATGGCGATGGTGGCAGGTACGACGACACTCAAGCGGGCTTTGGCGCGCTCCATATATTCGTATTGGCCTGACCATGCCAGTGAGTAACCAGCAGGCAGCGCCAGTTGTTTCGCCACGATCTGCTGAGCGTCTTGAACGTAAGAGCCCAAGTCTCTGTCTTCAATATCGATAAAGACCCAGCCGTTAGGACGGGCATTTTCGGTTTTGATCATCGGTGGCCCATCTTCGAAACGAATATCGGCGACATCCGCCAGTGCGATACGGGCACCGTTTGGGGTTACCAGTGGCAGATTTTTCAGTGCATCCAGTGAGTCACGATAACGTTGCGGGTAGCGTACATTGATCGGGTAACGTTCTAATCCTTCGACTGATTCACCGACATTCATGCCGCCAATGGCGGTACTGATCACTTGCTGGATATCACGAATATTCAGGCCGTAGCGGGCGGCTTCACGGCGCTTGATATCCATGGTGATGTAGCGTCCGCCTGCCACGCGTTCAGCATAGACCGATGCTGTACCCGGTACGTTTTTCAATATCGTTTCTAATTGGGTGCCGATCTGTTCGATTTGCTTGAGATCCGGCCCAGCAATTTTGATCCCGATAGGGGTCTTTATTCCTGTTGCCAGCATATCGATGCGGGTTTTGATTGGCATCACCCAAGCGTTGGTTAGGCCTGGGAACTGGATCAGGTTGTCCAGTTCTCGGCGCAGACTTTCCGTGGTTACCCCTTCTCGCCACTGATCCTTGGGTTTGAGCTGGATAATGGTTTCGATCATGGTCAGTGGGGCCGGATCGGTGGCGGTATCGGCCCGGCCAATTTTTCCCCAGACGGTTTTGACTTCGGGGATAGTTTTGATCAGTTTGTCGGTTTGTTGCAGCAGTTCTCTGGCTTTACCTATAGAGATCCCCGGGTAGGTGGTCGGCATATACATCAGATCCCCTTCATCAAGTGGTGGAATAAATTCACTGCCCATTTTATGGATCGGATAATACGCTGAGGCCATCAGTGCGATGGCGATGATAATGACCGTTTTGGGGAATCGTAGGCTGATATTGAGCAGCGGACGGTAAAGAGCCGTTACTGCACGGTTAACCGGATTTTTATGCTCAGGTAAAATGTTACCGCGGATCAGATAACCCATCAGTACCGGCACCAGAGTGATGGCTAAGCCCGCAGAAGCAGCCATGGCATAGGTTTTGGTGAAGGCCAATGGTGAGAACATTTTGCCTTCTTGGCCTTCGAGGGCAAAGACGGGAACAAAACTCAAAGTGATGATGATCAGTGAGAAGAATAGCGGCGCGCCGACTTCCTCGGCAGCCTTACCTATTACCTGCCAGCGATTTTTGTCGGTTAGCGGCGTGCGCTCAATGTGTTTGTGCACGTTTTCTATCATAACAATGGCACCATCAACCATGGCGCCAATCGCAATCGCAATACCACCGAGTGACATGATGTTGGCATTGATTCCTTGCCAGTGCATGACGATAAAGGCGGTGAGAATACCGATAGGCAGGCTGATCATGACCACTAGAGATGAGCGGATATGGAATAAGAACAGCGCACAGACGATAGCGACAACAAAGAATTCCTCCGCCAGCTTTTTATACAAGTTAGTGACGGCGCTATCGATTAAGCCTGAACGATCATAGGTGGTGACGATTTCGACACCATCGGGCAGGCTGCGCTGTAGCTCGGCGAGCTTATCTTTGACCTCACTGATCACCGATTGGGCATTCTCGCCAAATCGCATGACCACGACACCGCCGACGGCTTCGCCCTCACCATTGAACTCAGAAATACCGCGGCGCATCTGTGGGCCGAGATTGATATCAGCAATGTCACCCAACAACAGTGGGGTCCCTTTATCGTTGACCTTCAGTGGCAGGTTTTTCAGATCATCCACGGTTGAGATATAACCGGTCGCCCGGATCATGTGCTCGGCTTCAGCCATTTCCACAACTGAGGCACCGGATTCTTGGTTACCGGCCTGAATTGCCATATTGATCTGTTGCAGCGTGAGATCATAAGCCCGCAGTTTATCGGGATCGATCTGAACCTGATATTGTTTAACCATACCGCCGACGGTGGCAATTTCCGAGACGCCATTGACGGTCTGGAGTTCATATTTGAGGAACCAATCCTGCAGGCTGCGAAGCTCACTCAAGTCGTGCTGGCCTGTTTTATCCACCAGTACATAGCTGTAGATCCAGCCCACTCCCGTTGCATCCGGCCCGAGCGTCGGTTTCGCACCATCAGGTAGTTTCGGTGCAACTTGGCTGAGGTATTCCAATACCCGGGATCGCGCCCAATACATATCAGTATCATCATTGAAGATGATGTACACATACGAGTCACCGAAGAATGAATAGCCTCGAACGGTTTCCGCGCCAGGCACGGCAAGCATGGCGGTCGTTAGGGGATAGGTTACCTGATCCTCTACCACTTGTGGGGCTTGCCCCGGGTAGCTGGTCTTGATGATCACCTGAACATCGGAGAGATCAGGAATGGCGTCTATAGGGGTCTTTTTTACGCTATAGATCCCTGCTGCGATCAGAAATACCGTGGCCATCAGCACCATGAATCGGTTTTGAATTGACCAGCGAATAATGGCGGCAATCATAGTGCACCCACTTTATTTGCTTGCGTCATAACGGAGTGATTCATGGCACTATGATCCATTTGGCTGTGGTCCATGGTGCTGATGTCTGCTGGGGTATTTTGAGTGCTGTTATCCAAGGTGATGTCCGACACAGTATATTGTCCGTCATCTTGCTTGGTGATCAGAAACCGGATGGATTGGCCCCCCATAAGCTGATTGAGATCGCCGTCATCGGTGACCGTGAAGTCCATGGTCATGGCTGGCCAGCCCCATTCTGCGATAGCAGAGTGTTCGATGGTGATCATCTGATGATCTGGCATGATATTTCTCACCAGCCCGTTGACCATTACGCTGTTGGTGGGAACGGCGCTTTGGTCTATGCGGCTTAAATCAGCACTTTTGCTCGATTCAGAGTCGATCATAAACTGGGCTGAGGTGACGACCTTATCGTTGGCGGATAAGCCATGGGTGACTTCCACCATGCCTCCTGCACTGCGGCCGATGCTGATGCGTGTTGAACGGTATTTCCCATCACCTAATGCCAGCACGACACGTTCCATATTGCCGGTGCGGATAACGGCTTGCTCTGGGATAACCAATACATTGTCATCGCTGCGCGGAGTGAGAGTCAGGTTGGCAAACATGTTGGGTTTTAGCTCACCATTTGCATTGTTGAATTTAAGACGGACGCGCAGGGTACGAGTTTTGGCATCCAAGATCGGGTAGACATAATCCACCTTGCCTTGCCAGCGCTGGCCGGGCAGAGCATCAATCTGCATGGTTGTTGATGTGCCGATTTTGACCCAGTGCGCTTGCCGTTCAAGCACTTCGGCATCGACCCAGACATTATCCAGCGAACCGCCGCTGATCACGGTTTGCTGTGGTGATAAATAGGCGCCATCACGCACATTCAAGGCCGTGATCACGCCATCGGCAGGGGCTTTGATGGCAATGTTCTGACTGGTTCTGCCACGTTTAAGCAGGGCATTGATTTGGGCATCATCCACCCCCAAAGCACGGAGCCTGTCTTTTGCCCCCTGTACCAGTATGGTTTTGCCTATGCGTTTAGCGTTTAGCAGTTCTTCTTGCGCACGAACGAGTTCCGGTGAATAAATTTCAAACAGGACATCGCCTTTTTGTACTTTTTCACCGACGGTATCGACGTTCAGCATTTGGATCCAGCCACTGACCCGGCTGTTGATCTGCCAAAGTTGGCTGCCATCAAAAGCCACGTAGCCAACGGTATCAATCTGCGGTTCGAGGTTTTGTCGGCTGACGAGGGTAGTTTTAACCCCGAGATTATTTTCCACTGCTGCGTCGATGGTGACCGTACCCGGTACATCTTGTGTCTTAGTCTCAATATCGTCGGCATACACAGGAATGAGATCCATGCCCATTGGTGATTTACCTGGTTTATCTCGTTGGTAGTTAGGATCCATCGGGGCGACCCAATAAAGCGGTTCATTATTCTCTGGCGCGGTCTGCGCCGGAGAGACTGAGGTTGTGTGATTAGCAGACGTTGCGTAGTAACCCAGTGCGCCACCTACTGCGAGTGCAAGTACAGCGACGGTAATCGTTTGTTTCATGGTATCCCTTAATATTTGTTCAGCAGGTAGGCGAGGTTATTGTTGGCCTGATGGAGATCGGCATCAAGACGAGCTTGTTCGAGTTTTATTGCCAGTTCGTCACTGGCTGCCCTGATGTATTCATCCAATTGGCTGGTATTGTTTTGATAGCCACGCTCGACAGCGCGGGTTTTTTCCTGAGCCTGCTTGAGTAAGGTTTGCTGATAGCGCGCTAGACGCTGCTGAATATTGTTACGATCAATGATCAGACTGCTGATTTTGGCGTGCATAGCCTTCAGCTGTAGATCGCGTTGGGTTTTGACTGCCCCGACTTGGTACTGAGCGGCTGACAGTTTTTTGTCCTGTCGCTTGTCGGTAAATAGCGGGATATCTATGGTCAGGTAAGCACTGACCATATCCGGAGCGGGGGAGCCATTCATGCGATTTGCCTGACGGTAGGCATACATCACTTCAACCCCGAATTGAGGCTGATAAGCTTCGTTGGCGATATCAACGTTGATCTCCGAGCTTTTGATCAATGCATCGGTGACCATAATGGCCGGATGAGAGGCCAATGCGGGATAGTAATCCGCCGGGCCTGTGGCTAAATACTGGTTGAGTGTTTGCCAAACCGGGTAGTCATGCACGTTCAATTGCGTTGCTTGGTTACCTAACCATTCGGAAAGTTGGGCTTTCAGGCGATCTTGCATTTGTTGATTGGCTTGCAGCTGATCATCAATGCGGCTGATTTGCACTTCTGCTTGGATCAGATCCTGAGCCTGATTGGCCCCTACGCCATAGTTGGTACCCAGATAGTGTTCCAGTTCATGAAATAGTCGCTGGTTCTGCTGTATGATCTGACGGGCTTGGTTGAGATAGGCCAGCTCAATCCACGCTTGGGTGATTGTTTTCGTGACATCCAGCTCGCGAACGCCAGCTTTTTCTCGCAGGCTGTCCGCTTGTTGGTTGCTTTGCTTCTGTTGGAGAGAGAGCGTATCGCCTCGGCCAAATTGCTGCATCAGGCCGATAGAGATATTGGTCATTGGATCTTCATCGAAAGCAAAGCTATCAACGGGTAGCCCGCCAACACCGACTTTCGCTTTCGGATCCATGAGCTGGCTGTTAGCTACTCCCAGATCGGCAATAGCATCTGCCTGGTATTGGATTTGCCGTTGTCCGGCATCGTGCTTGATGGCCCATTGAATGAGCTGCTGAAGATCGGACTGGGTATTCATTGGAATTGCGGCAGCACTTTCCTGGGCGTATGCCAAGGTAGAAAGCGGCGTTGCAAAACCAATGATTAATGCCATGCCAAGGGCACGGGAAATCATGCTTTTTTGCATTGTTTATCCACTACATCAAAGTTAAAACATGCTGTTGTCGATCGACAGACAGCTGTGATGACAATTGACCGTTAGTGAATTGGGGGGCGCAGGAAATCTTCGTTACGAGAGATTGTCTGTACGGTGATCAAGGACGGGGTAAGGATATCGCCATAAGAATCGGTGAGGCTGGTTAACAGAGCGGGAAGATCGCTGTACTGACAATGACGGCTGTCGCAATGGCTGCAATTGGCCATCATTTCCATCGAAGAACAGTCGTTATCATTAGCGGTAAATGAGGTCGGGCAGTCACTGCAGTGCTGACCATTATTGCTCATTTTATGATGACTAGGGTGTTGATGGGGGGATGAGTCGTGGTGCTGGCTGGTGGTTGTGATTGATTTTTGGGTGTCATCCAGCGGCAACGACATATGTGATGACATCGCAAAAACCGGATTGGCGATCAGGCTGATCAGCAATATCAGAATCAGGGCAAACAGATTGTGAGAAGTTCGCAAGTATGTCATGTCACACCGATAAATACATCCGGACAACCATTAACCGGAATACTAGCACTTAAAAACTATAAACCTTTCCCTTAGGGTAAGGTCAAGTTAGTGTGTGAACTTTTTTGTGTTGAAAAAGAGTGAGTAGATGTGAGCTGGCATGGATAATTAAGGTGCGAGGTGCGAGGTGCGAGGTGCGAGTGAGAAAGAGAAGCAAGCGATCTTACTTCCCTTCCTCGGATTCACTCAGGAAAGTGTGAGTTAACCCGTTATTTTGTCATTGTTATTTTCGACGGCTTTTACATCTGATGTTTTTTCCGCGGGATTTGCCGCTGGTGGTTCTGGTGCAATAGCCGGTGCTGCCTCAACTGGCGTCATTTTTTCAGCCGCTGTGTTGTTCTGATTGGCTTTTACTGGGGTGACCGGTAACGTTTCATCCTTTACGGTGAGTTGTTTTGTGGTTAATTGGGCAATTTTTTCTTTCAGTAGCGCGACTTGTTTATCTTGGGCGGCTAGCTGGGCAAGCAGCTGTTGTTGGGACAGTTGCTTATCGGTTGAATCAAGCTGTTGCGTGCGAATATAAGAGACCAGTGTTTTACCTTGTTCACTGATCGCTGTATCTCGTAGGTCGTCAGCACCTAAAGCTTGGCTAATATTCAAGAGAATACTTTCAAACTTAAGCACATAGCGTTCGTAGTCTTGTTCTGACAGTGCTTTTAGCTGCGTCACGCCATCTGCAATATGGCCAGCGTGGTGAAGGGCAAACATGGCTTCGTCAGCTTTGTCTTGGATCTTAGCGATAGCGCGTGGTTCTGCGGCAATAAAGGTTTCTGCTGCTGGAATAGTTGCTGCGGCGGCTGCAAGCGTATCCGGTGCGTGCAGAGATACATGAGCTTGTTTCAAGCGAGCCAATTCTTCTTTAGCCGGAGTCAGGTAGATACGCGTAATTGTTTTAACTTCCAGTGCACGTTGCTTGGTCACCAGTGTCGGTTGTGCTTTTGTTGCCTGTTCAATATCGCCATCCGCAATATAGCCAACGAGCTTCTTCAATTCACTCTCTACACCTTTGCTGTTGCTTGGGTAATATTTTGCGGCATTGATATATTGTAATTGCTTACGATATGAAAAAGCTTCTTCTAACGTAGATAGTGACTGAGTGCGAATGGCTTTTGCTTTATTCAGGCTTATCTCAAACTGCTGAATTGCCTCGTCGGCAGCCTGCAAGTTCGTTGTTGAGCTAAAAAAGCCACTGCTGTTATGCGCTTTTGAGGGATCCTTTTCAAATACCGTATAGTATTCTTTCGCTTCCTGCAGGGCTTTCTCGGCATCATTCATACTTGAGGAAGCAAACCAAACCAGTTCATCTTGTTGAGCTTGGGATAATTGCTCTTCTGAATGCTGAATAGACTTTGCCAGTGATTCTGTTTGGCTAATTGTTTCTGAAATATTGGTTTCTGTCGGTAGGCTGGCCGTAGAATTAGAGTCTGACGCACAGCCAACAAGCAAAAGTGCAGCTGCAATGGCTGTGATTTTTAAATCCGTTTTCATGATGAACCCCGAAAAAATAAATGCGATAAAAAAAGTTAAAAAACAAGTAACTAAATCTAAAATTTGGATCAGTTTAAAATATTTGTGCATCTATTTTAGAACGATATAAAAATTAGGTGAAGTCACTCTGAATATAAATTTAATTATTTAATTAAATTTATATTCAGACGAAAAAAAATTGGCGTAAGAGGGATGCAATAATAGAGGGGTAGTCATTTTTTTGACGACGTGCTCACAGTAAATGGCGTGACTTTGGTGTAAATACCCAAGACTCTATCTTGGGTATATCAGGGGGGTTATGCGTTGTTTATTTTACGGAGTAAATCAGCTTTCACTATTTCAAGAGCAGAAAGGGCAACGTTAGGTGCGATCTCGTTACTTTCCAGTAGATAGATAAGATCAACCGCCAATTTGATATCTTCAGGGGCATTATCAAGGGGGGTTGGTTCAGGCGTCGGCTCTGACATGTTTTTCTCCGTGTATCATTTTGTGCTGGGTAATGGGTATGCAAAATACGACCAAAGGCCGTGAAGCAATCACTCTTGCTAGCCTTTGCGTTCTTGAATGTTAATGTCATGCTCTATTTTTTTTCTAGCCTGTTGGCAGCGAGCGAGCCGCCCTTCCAGAGCGAGGATTTCTTGCTGTATGCGGCGTTGCTCATCGAGTGTTGTGCAGCGTCCGAGCATGAGCGATTTATCTTTTTGCATGGCGGATAGACGGCGTTCCCATTCTTGGTGCTGGGTTAAGTCTTGGTGCAATTGATGGATAGGTTTCCCCCAGCTTTGGCTCCGCTTTGGTTCGTTTTTCCGGATAGCCTGAGTCGCCAGTTCGCGTTGGATCGCCTGAATTTGAGCGACGATCTTTTCACAGAGGTGTTGTGTGCGTGTCAGCTGAAGTTTTCCTGCCAGTTGTTCATTGATCAGAGCACTAATTTCATGGCGGATCTCATTGACGCAAGGCATCAGCAGTTTGCTGCGGCTACGAAATAACTGCTCATCAAACAGAGGACGACTAGCTTCGCCCCGTTTGCGATCAGTACTGGCGGCTTCATGGGCCAGCTGGCTAACGATGGCCTCTAGCCGTTTCAAATCAGGCATTGGATTGCACTCCTTCGCCACGCTTGGTCAGAAACGTGGCGAGTGATTCATTATGGATATTCAATAATACGTTTAAAGGGCGGCAGTGAGTCAAGCAGCGCTTTGCCATAGCGGCGAGTAATTACCCGGCGATCAAGCAGCACAACTCTACCGGTATCTTGCTCTTTACGCAGCAGGCGTCCGGCGGATTGGATCAGTTTCTTACTCGCTTCGGGAACGGAAATCTGTAAAAACGGATTCCCGCCTCTGCTTTCAATGTATTCTGCGTGGGCTTCTTCAACGGGTGATGTCGGCACGGCAAAGGGAATTTTAGTAATGATCAGGTTGGTCAGTAATTTTCCTGGTAAATCAAGGCCTTCTGAAAAGCTGCCTGTGCCAAACAAGATACTGGTTTTGCCTTTTTCACAGTTTTCTTTATGTTTTTTTAGAATTGCATGACGAGATTCCTCGCCTTGGATGAGCAGTTCCCATTTGTTTTTCTTGGCAAGTGGCTTGAGTTTGTCGGCGACTTGGTTCATCTGCCAATACGATGAGAATAGCACAAGGCTTGATGTTTCCCCTTCAAGGTATTCAGGAAGTATCTCGATGAGCAGGTCGGTGAACTTCTCTGCCTGTGGCTCCAAAGGTAAAGAGGGGATCACCAGACGTGCATTGTTCTGGTAGTCAAATGGCGAAGCCAGTGCCAGAAAACGGGTTGCTTCTTTTTCGAATATCCCGGCTTGTCGACAAAAGTAGTCAAATTGATTCAGTGCACGTAATGTGGCTGAGACTAAGATGCAACCCACTGCCCGGCTCCACAATAGTTGGTCAAGGCGATGGCCTACTTCTAGAGGGGAAACTTCAATAATATAGTCATTTTCCCGATCTGGGCTTTTTTCTATCCAACGAGCCAATGGGGCTCCTTTGTCTCTATTAGGCTGTGCCATGAGGTGCCACACCTTTTCGAGGTTTTCAAGGCGCTGTAAATAGAAACCTGACTCTGTTAACGCTTGCTCACCAAGCCGAGGTTGGATTTCATTTTCTTTTGTTCGTTCTGAAATAAGATCGTGAATTTTGCCTAATGCCTGGAGGGCTTTTTTGCTGGTCTCTTTGCAGCCTTTGGCTTCTTCATGCAACCAAGCAGGTAGTTCCCCATACTCAAAACGATAAACGCCATCTTTATTGAACAGTGAAGGGTCAATATGACTGGCTATCTGATTTAGCGCCGGGATCAGCTGGGCAATGTTTTCATTTAAGCTGGTTTGAAACCGACCTGATTTCTTGTAGTCAGCCAGTTCAGCCAGTTTACCGGATGATTGATTCAGCTTTTCCAGCCAGCTCGCCGCGCCTTTCAAACTGGCTGATGCCGATGAAAAATCCCGCGCGACCTGCGGTAGGTGATGCGCCTCATCAATGACATAAATGGTTTTCTCGGGCTCAGGCAAAATAATACCGCCACCTAATTCGAGGTCCGCCATCAAAAGAGCATGATTGGCAATAATGACATCTGCTTTTTCAAGGTGCTCACGGGCTTTGGCGAATGGACAGTCTCGGTGTGCAGGAAGACCAGCATGGCAGCTATGCTTATCTGCCACAATTTGCTGCCACACCCGATCGGGGATAGTGGTTGGCCAGCTATCACGGTCACCGTCCCATTTTCGGCTCTCGCTGGCTGTTAGCATACGGGTCAAAAGTTCTAAATCAGACTTTTTAGGTTTTTCTTCCCATAAGCTAACCTGTTGATCTGACTCTGAATTGCAACTTGCTGCTAACTTATGATTACAACAGTAACGTTGGCGGCCTTTGGCCAAAATAAAACTGAATTCTTTTGGGTATACACGATTGAATAGTGGTAGGTCTTTATTGATTAACTGCTCTTGTAACGCGACGGTAGCGGTTGAAATCAACACTTTTTTGTTATTGAAGATGGCAAACGGGATTGCACCCATTAAATAAGAGAGTGATTTGCCAATGCCAGTTCCTGCTTCTGCAACCAGCATTCGGTGTTTGGCATGGTATTCACCGCCCAGTGTTTTAGCGATTTCAGCAACCAGATAATTTTGAGCCCTTCTAGGTATAAAGTTATCAAGTTGGTTACCAAGATTTTCATAGCACTGCTTGATATCTTGCTTTATCTGGTTCTGTAACATATCTGAAACATCATAATGGTATGGAATGGCATTATAGCATGAACAACTGAATGTGAGCGGCCGCATATTTTGAGTAACTTATTGCCAAAAATGCGAAATACTTCACGAAATAAGATTGAACTTGTTCTACGCAGAGTTAGTTGTATATGGCTAAGCAGAAAATGACTATCGTAATAAAGAATTTGTGGTGTTTTATTCTGTATTGGTACTTTTTATAATAATTTTGTAGTTTTTTATGCTGATAATTTTGAACTTTAAGTAAGGGAGACCATCTCGTGATAGCACAATAACTTGCTTAAACAGTATACTGTCAACACGCTAAGTCGTTGAAAGTCTAATTGTTTGATGTTTTTTTAGTTTGAGTTTAGAAGATTTGACATCTAGAGGAATATTCTGTCAGGATGAGTTGCACTAATTACTAACCTTCGGTTTTCACAGTGTTCTTTATGTTTATAGGGCATTAAGTAACCGGGGGTGACATAAAGAAAAGGGATTCTGGAAACAGGAATTCCAATCTAATATAAGAAAAGGCAGTGGATATCATGAAAAAGACTCTTCTAGCACTATCAGTACTAGCAGCAGGTTCTGCTCAAGCGGGCATCAACCTATACAACGCAAACGGTGTTACAGTTGACCTTTCTGGTGCAGCTGAAGTTCAGTATCTGCAAAACATTCAAGATAAAGATAGCAATGATGATGCAGGTCTACACCTAGATGATGGTGATCTACAAATTAACTCAACAATTGCCATTAACGACCAGCTAAATGTTGTTGCTGGAATGGGCTTTGCTTTCGAAAAAACTGATGTAACTAACGACAAACTATTTGTTGGTCTAGCTGGTGATTTCGGTACTCTGACTTTTGGTCGTCAGCTTTATGTTTCTGATGCAATGGGTATCGGTCGTGACTACGAGCTAGGTTTCGGTCAGGTTGATTTTGTTCAAACTGAAGGTAACGAAGCAATCAAGTATGAATACGACAATGGTCAGTTCTACTTTGGTTTGACTCATGATCTAGATTCTGATGGTTCAGGCGCAAGTGATTTCCAAAACACTGACGGTACTATTACCGATGCTCGTCTAGGTGCACGTTTTGGTGACCTAGATGTTCGTGGTTACTACTACACGGGTGATGATATTCAACGTAGCGAAACTAATCCATCAGGTACTCCAGTTTTCAACTCTGGTACCGATGTTGATGGTTTCAATCTAGAAGCTAACTATGCAATGGGCCAGTTTGCATTCGCGGCATCTTACGGTGATCTTGAATACACATCTGCAAAAAATAGTGCAAACAAGTCTGATGTTGCTGTATTCGAAATTAACGGCGCTTACACTATGGGTAAGAACACGTTTGCTCTAGGTTACAACCGTGCTGACGTATCGATTGACGGCGCTGGTGCATATCTAGAAGAAGGCGTTACTGATAACGTATACGCGAACGTTACTCACCAGCTTCACAGCAACGTGAAAGTATACGGTGAGCTTGGCTGGGCAGACCAAGATGGTGCTGACCTAGACCTAGGTTACTTAGTAGGTATGGAAGTTAAATTCTAATCGTTTCTTAACGTTTAGCGTTACTTCAAAAAAAGCCGCCTTTATGGCGGCTTTTTGCTATCTTGCGCGATGAGAATATATTCGGTTTAAAAGGAAATAGCATAATGAAAAAATGGTTAGTTGGTGTCGGACTATTGATGCTACCGCTAGGGCTTCAGGCCGCGACATTGAGTATGGGCGATAATATCAAGTTGTTAGTGGTAGATGGCAAAAAAGTGGCTTCTTCTTTCTGGACAGAAACTGAAAGCGTGCCATTGGCGGCGGGTAAGCACCAGGTCGTGGTACAGTTTGATGGTGAGGTTAAAAGTGGATCAAAAACCACGATTTATACAACTCAGCCATATTTGTTTGAATTGGATGTTCCTAATGAAGATGCCACGATTGTACTCCCACGTCTGACATCGCTATCTCAGGCTAAAGCGCATTTTCAGCGAGGCCCACAATGGCAGCTGGAATTAGCCAATGGAGCGAAGACTAAATTAGATTATGTGGTGCTTGAAGGAAACGGTTTTGCCGCGTATCGCGATATGGAAGCCTTGGTGGCTGAGTATAACCGTAAGCAGGGCATTACTTTTGAGCAGGGGTACGCGGTTGATTTAGAGAAAACGGTCGTTGATGTCAGCGATAAAGGTGAAGTAAGTATTACCGGTGATGCTCTTGCTCAGTTAAAGCTGTGGTACAGCAAGGCCAATGTGAAAGAGAAGGTCGCCTTTGAGCAGTGGATGGCGACACAGTCTGCTCAGTAAGTGGATGTTCGTTGGCCGAGTAAGTGACAGCACAATAGGCGAACCTTAAGATCGCCTATTGTGCTGCAGAAGTGGGTGATCAGCTTAGTCGCAGATGACAGACGATAATGCTGATTAGTTTGCTTCGTGGTGATAGCGGCTGTGATCACAGCAGCTGTGGCAGCGGGGTTGAGCCGGATCATTATCAAGATCAGCCAAGGCAATTTCTTCTTCACAATCAACACATAACCCATACATGCCGAGTTTGATAGAGCAGACGGCGGCATCCACTTTTTCCATTCTCATTGCAATATCAAATAGGTTGGGAATAAATGATGATTTTGCCATTAAGATGAGTTCGCCAAGCTCGGCATCTTCGATTGCAGTGGCTGACGGCACCAAGGTATTGAGTAACAGTTCATGCTTTAGCTCACGAGCTAGCATGGTGTGCTCTTGTTCTAGGCGCTGCTGCAGCTGTTCAAAAGTAATATCTGACGTTGTCATAAGATCATCATTATTATTGTCGGTGAAATCAGTCTAAGGTGATTGTAGAGTTTGATTGTGATTTGAATCAAATAAATACGGAGTTATTAGGTAATAACTTTCATCCCCCTCAGTTTTTGTTACTTTTTATCTTCGTTATATTGACTGGGGTAGCACTGATACTCTGAACGCTGTTCGGCATGATTTTATCCTTGCTAATTTCACTGATAGCGCTTTACCGTTGGTATTTCCTGTTTTGCTGGTACACTCGATCCCATGGTGACAAATAGGCAGAGATGCATGATCAAAAAGACCGTATTGTTGTTATGTGGTTGGCTATGTGTTGCCCTTGGTGTGATAGGCGCATTTTTACCGCTATTACCGACTACGCCTTTCTTGTTGCTGGCTAGTGCGTGTTTTATGCGTGGCTCTCCCCGGTTAAATCACTGGTTGTTACAGCATCCCAAATTTGGTCCAATGCTGCAAAATTGGCATCTTCACCACGCTATTTCCCGGACTGTGAAACGTCGAGCAAATATTATGATTGTCATTAGTTTCGGGGTATCGATATCGTTAGTGGCATTGTTGTGGCATAAGATGATGCTCATTCTGATACTGACGGTATTGCTGATATGGTTTAACCGTTTACCAGTGCGTGATAACCCTTCTATCGAGTCATGATCTCACTTGAATGTCGATGAGATCATCCTCTTGTTCTCGATTCACTGCCAGTTCTTGCCCCGGGTGACGAAAATCACTACTATTTGCTTCTGATTTTGTCGGTAGGTTCATGATTAGAGCCTGCCGTTTCATTTAGTGTCGGCTCTTGTGTGTAAAGCGCAGTCAGAAGGAGCCTGGAAAAAGATTATGACTCAAGAAAAGCTCGCGTTGATTAGAAACAGCATCAAATCTATCCCTGATTATCCTAAGCCAGGGATTTTATTTCGTGATGTGACCAGCTTGATGGAAGATCCTGAAGCCTACCGCGCAACGATGCAGGTATTATTGGCTAAATATCAGGGCAAGGGGATCACCAAGGTTATTGGTACTGAAGCGCGTGGTTTTTTGTTTGGAGCGCCGTTAGCACTGGAGCTGGGTGTTGGTTTTGTCCCTGTACGTAAGCCCGGTAAATTACCGCGTGCCGTTATTGGCGAAAGCTATGAACTGGAGTACGGCCAAGATACGTTGGAAATTCATACCGATGCCATTAATGAAGGTGATAAGGTCCTTCTTGTCGATGATCTTCTCGCAACAGGTGGCACGATTGAAGCGACCACCAAACTGGTTCGCCGTCTTGGCGGCGTGGTCGAAGATGCTGCTTTTGTTATTAACCTACCAGATATCGGTGGTGAAAAACGCCTTCAGGGTATTGGTCTGAATGTGTACAGTATTTGTGACTTTGATGGACACTAATCACGCCTGTGATTAGAACTGCATTGAGCCAGCTATTGACTATCGCTGGCGAATCATTGGGCGCTTGTCATAGCGCCCTCTCGCTCCAAAACCCTCCCTGTGCTAGCATTGAGTTCTTGATTCTGTAAGGTTAGTTAACATGAGTTATCAGGTTCTGGCACGCAAATGGCGTCCGCACCAGTTCGATGATGTGGTGGGGCAGTCCCATGTCTTGACGGCACTGGAGAATGCGCTTGCCCATAACCGTCTTCACCATGCCTATTTATTCAGTGGCACACGCGGTGTGGGCAAAACCACTATTGCCCGTATTTTTGCTAAAGGTTTGAATTGTGAGCAAGGTATTACTGCATCCCCATGCGGACAGTGCGAAACATGCCGTGAGATAGATGAAGGCCGTTTTGTTGATCTGCTTGAGATTGATGCGGCCTCGCGAACCAAGGTTGAAGATACTCGGGATTTGCTTGATAACGTGCAGTACAAGCCGACACGAGGTCGCTTTAAGGTTTACCTGATTGATGAGGTGCATATGCTCTCTCGTCATAGTTTTAACGCCTTGCTGAAAACCCTTGAAGAGCCGCCAGAATATGTGAAGTTTATTTTGGCGACCACGGATCCACAGAAGCTACCGGTGACGATTTTGTCCCGTTGTCTGCAGTTCCATCTTAAACACCTTGATAATACCCAGATCCAATCGCAGCTTGAAAATGTTCTGACACACGAACAGATTGCCTTTGAACCACGGGCGCTAGGGTTGCTAGCTCGGGCCGCTGAAGGCAGCATGCGAGATGCATTGAGTCTGGCGGATCAGGCGATTGCATTGGGTAACGGTAACGTTGCGGTTGATACCGTGTCGGAGATGCTGGGTACGCTGAATACAGAGCAAGCGCTTTACTTGCTTGAGGCCGTCGCAAAAGGTCAGGCGCAGCCTGCGATGAGCTGCCTCGAAGAGTTGGCGGCGATTGGGGTGGAGTGGGACAGTTTACTGCGTGAACTGGCGTCACAGTTGCATCGTGTCGCGATGCACCAAGCCCTGCCTGCGTCACTTGATGAGTCTGCGCCAGATGCCCTACGTGTTATTGCCTTGAGCCAATCAATGTCACCACAGGAAACTCAGCTGTGCTATCAGATTGCGTTACAGGGCCGGCAAGATTTGGCATTTGCCCCTGATGGTCGAACGGGGCTGGAAATGGTGCTACTACGTATGCTGGCTTTCCGTCCGGTATCAGCCTCTACGGTTACTCCGCAGGCGATTGCTGTTCCTACAAGTCAGCCCGTTGCACCATCTGTGGAGCAGGTTGCGCCGTCAATGACGCCACCGCAGCCTCAGACTCAAGGGGTTCAACGAGTACAGGCGCTAAAAGCACAAATGCATGACGCTCAGCATCATGATCAAGCACTTGTGAGTCAGGCTGGACGGTCATCATCGATATCTGTTCCCACGGCTCCTGCTATGATGCCTGAGCAGAGGAATTATGGGGGGCAGGAGCCGCCGCAACAAGCGATGCCTTCAGTCAGTCAGCCTGCCCCACAACCTGTTTCTCAGCCACCCGCTATGGATGAGGTACCCTCAGCCGCGTCTGGTTTAATGGCCGCGAGAAACAAACTACGCAGTCAAACCAAGCGAGAGGGCGTCACACCCGCTAGCGGAAAAAAGGCTGAACCGGTACAGACTAAAAAAGTCGCATCCAGTGTTTTAGATCGTATTGCCGAAAAGCAAAACGGTCAGGCTGCATCAGCAGCCAGTGCGATGTCGGTACCGGGCGCACGAAACGTGCCATCATCAACATTTGATGCGGTACCGGATCCGGCTCAATCGGATGAATACCAATGGAAACCAATGCAGGCTCCTACGGTTGAAGCCGTGAGTCAGGACGTTGCACCAGCGAAACTTAAACAAGCGCTGGAGCATGAAAAGACACCTGAAATGGTGAAATTACTTGTCAAGGAAGCGGCAAAACAGGATAGTTGGTCCGATTGGGTGACTAAGCTTAATGTAGGACGTTTATTACAGCAGTTGGCACTGAATTCAGCGTTTGAGCGAGATGGCAGTATGATCCGGCTCAGTCTTCGTCCTACGCAAAAACACTTAAATACGGCTAAAGCTTGTGAGCAACTTGAAACTGCATTGGCTGAACTGTTTGCAGAGCCCGTAACATTAGATATTGAATTGAGTGATAAAGGGCGTTCGCCGCTTGAGTGGCGTGAGGCGCTTTATCAGCAGAAACTGGATCAGGCAAGGCAGAGCTTGCAGTCTGATCCCAATGTGAACTTCATTTGTCAGCGGTTTGCCGCTGTGCTGGATGAAGAGAGCATAAGACCCTTATAGATCAACCAGACCACAGAGAGAGAAAATATGTTTGGTAAAGGCGGTATGGCTAACATGATGAAGCAGGCGCAGCAAATGCAAGAGCGCATGCAGAAAATGCAGGAAGAGATCGCAAATATGGAAGTAACCGGCGAGTCTGGTGCTGGCCTGGTAAAAGTGACGCTAACGGGTAGTCACAGCGTTCGTCGTGTCGAGCTTGATGATAGCTTGATGGAAGATGATAAAGATATGCTGGAAGATCTGATTGCAGCTGCATTTAACGATGCTGCTCGTCGTATCGAGGAAACGCAAAAAGAAAAAATGGCTGGCGTTACTGGCGGCATGAACTTGCCTGCTGGTTTTAAAATGCCATTCTAATTAATGCGTACTAGCCCATTACTTGAACAACTGATGGAGGCATTACGCTGTTTGCCTGGGGTTGGCCCTAAGTCAGCACAGCGTATGGCCTTCAATTTGCTACAACGAAACCGCCAGGGTGGCTTGCATTTAGCTGACGCGCTGAGCAAGGCGCTGACGGAGATCGGACACTGCCGCGAATGCCGGACGTTTACAGAAGAAGAGGTGTGTGCAATTTGTGCTAATCCTCGTCGACAGGAGAACGGCCAGATCTGTGTGGTAGAAAGTCCTGCAGATATTGTGGCGGTTGAGTCAACAGGGCAGTTTTCTGGTCGGTATTTTGTGCTGATGGGGCATCTTTCACCACTTGATGGTATTGGCCCTTCGGATATCGGTCTGGATACACTTGAATTTCGTATGCAGAGTGAGCGGATAAGCGAAGTTATTCTAGCAACCAACCCAACGGTTGAAGGTGAGGCAACCGCCCACTATATCGCTGAGTTGTGTAGTGAATATGATATTGATGCGACTCGGATTGCCCATGGTGTACCCGTAGGCGGTGAGCTTGAACTGGTTGACGGTACAACCTTGTCTCATTCATTAGCGGGCCGGCAAAAGATATATTAATAGAATACGTTTAGCTTAATGGCTGGCACTAAATTAAAAACACCAACAATAGCTTGATGCCATTGTTGGTGTTTTTTTATGCGTGATTATATGCCACCCATTAATGCAACTTAGAGTGAATATAGGATATTAGAGCCGTAATCTAGGCTGGTTAACAAGATAGATTTATCATTAATGATATCGATACGGCGGCTTTGCTGGGCATCCATACGATAGATCTGCTTGATGATTTGCAGTTGCTTTGGCTGGAAATCTTGGTTCTGGCCAGATGTCATATCTTTAAATTCTAACGGCTCGGTCTGTAAGTAACCGCCACTAATATCCCAATTACCCAATTCAGTGATATGTAACACTAGAGGTTGGGTATTGTCACTGAAGAGCTTCATCTTAGTGATTCGGGAATAGGTGTGATTAGGTAGGTAGATCATATGGCTGGTCTGCTCAACCTGACGCAACATCCTAAGCTCATCAAGTTTAGTGGGCTCAATTCGACTGATTGTAGTCGTTTGCCACTCAAGAGACATGAGTAATTGTTCTTGCTTGTAATCACTGACGTAATATAACCAAGCACTAAAAATGACAGAAAAAGCCAGCAGGATAAATGCCCAATATTTCATCACTATCGCGAGTGCAGAGTGTAACTTATTCATTACTGACATAGTGTTGTGTTGTCCTTTTGGCTGGAGAGCAAGCGCAGTGTCACGTTTTCATTCGGGGTATAGCTTGAGTGAATATAATTGAGCCATAGCTGATCCGCTTCACCACTGGCAATCACCTTAAGAGGATGTTTCTTTCCCGTATGATGCTTCAAATAGTTATTGACGCACTGTGAAATAGTTGCTTTCCATTGGCTGAGATCGGGTTGATTTGTTGGTGTCATAACGGATACGCCATCAACGGTTGTAAAAGGCGTAAAGGCGACAGATTTTGGGGGTAGGCTCGTCTTAATGATGAGAGGTAGCAACACCGCAATCAGGCATGCTATTACACTCAAAATAGTAAACAGAGGTCTTTTTGATGTGATTGATGTATTTTGTGAGTCGGGCTCAGCATGCTGCTGTGGTTGACGTGAAGATTGTTCCGGCTTAGGGTTGCTAACCACTTCTGGTTGAACGGCGGGTATGTCATCGGTGTCAATGCTATCAGTGTTATCGACGCTATCAGTGCTCTGTCTGTCTGAAAGACATTGAACATCAGCAATCATCTGATAGCCCCGTTTGGGAACCGTTTTGATAAATGCCGGTGATTTTGTGCAGTCTTTCAATGCCTTACGTAGGGTGGAAATAGCTTGAGTTAGGCTGGAGTCATCAACTTCAAAGCCTTGCTCTCTCCACACGTGGTTATGTAGCCGGGTACGGGTAATGATAGCTCCCGGTTCCTCTATCAGCAAACTAAGTGCTCGGCTTTCATTACAACCGAGTCGGGTAAGTTCATTATTTTCTGCTTGGTCAATTAAGCTGTTGTCGTAGGGGTCAAATAGGAATCGCTGACCAATTAACAATTTGCTGTTTAATCTATTCATATCGATATTCGTGGTGCTGTGGATATGCTTTTATAGCATTACGAATCTGAATCTTATCTGAATATCAAAATCTATCTAAAAAAAACTCAATCACATAAAAAGAGTGTTTTAGGTTGAAATGGCGTGGTTTGCCCATATCTCTATGAATAAGTAGCAGGGAATCAATGACCGGAGTGGCTACTTTGTATTTTGTTCCCTAAATGTATATGTACCTGTTTCGGAGTTGAAATGAGCGAACAAACTATCCATAACAATAAAGAAACCCGTGGATTTCAGTCTGAAGTTAAGCAACTGCTTCAGTTGATGATCCACTCTCTTTATTCCAATAAAGAGATTTTTTTACGTGAATTAATTTCTAACGCCTCTGATGCTGCTGATAAGTTGCGCTTCCGCGCCTTGTCTCAGCCTGATTTGTATGAGAATGATGCCGAGTTGGGCGTTAAGTTATCGTTCAATGAGCAGGCGGGTACATTGACTATCAGTGACAACGGTATCGGTATGACCCGTGACGATGTGATTGATCATTTAGGCACGATTGCTAAGTCGGGCACCAAAGATTTCTTTGCCAAGCTGAGTGATGATGAGTCAAAAGACTCACAACTTATTGGGCAGTTCGGCGTTGGTTTCTATTCCGCCTTTATTGTGGCTGATTCGGTGACGGTGAATACGCGTGCAGCGGGTGTTGCGGCAGATCAAGCCGTGTCATGGCAGTCGGGCGGTGAAGGCGATTACACGGTTGAAGATATCGAGAAAGCCAGCCGCGGTACCGAGATCATTCTTCACCTGCGCGAAGACGAAAAAGAGTTTCTTAGCGAGCATCGTCTGCGCAGCATTATCAGTAAGTATTCTGATCACATCGGCATCCCGGTTCAAATCCAGACCATTGAGCGCGACGAAGAAGGCAAGGAAACAGGTCGAAAATGGGAGCAAATCAATAAAGCTCAGGCGTTATGGACCCGAAATAAGTCAGAGATCAGTGATGAAGAGTACAAAGAGTTCTATAGCCATGTCTCGCATGACTTTGCAGAGCCGCTAAGCTGGAGTCACAACCGCGTTGAAGGTAAGCAGGATTATACCAGCCTGCTGTATATCCCATCGAAAGCGCCATGGGACATGAATAACCGTGATAGCAAACATGGTCTGAAACTGTATGTTCAGCGTGTTTTCATTATGGATGATGCAGAGCAGTTCATGCCATCTTACCTGCGTTTCATGCGTGGTTTGATTGATTCAAATGATCTGCCGCTGAACGTATCGCGTGAAATTTTGCAAGATAACAAGGTGACCCAATCATTGCGTAAGGCATGCACTAAACGTGCTCTGACCATGATGGAGCGTCTGGCGAACAATGACAGTGAAAAATACCAAACCCTGTGGAATGAATTTGGTCAGGTACTAAAAGAAGGACCTGCAGAAGACTACGCTAACCGTGAGAAAATCGCGAAGCTATTGCGCTTTAGTTCAACCCATGCCGAGACAGTAGAGCAAACAGTTTCTTTGGATGGCTACATTGCACGAATGAAAGAAGGTCAGGATAAGATTTACTTCCTGACGGCCGATAGCTTTACGGCGGCGAAGAATAGCCCACACCTTGAGCAGTTTCGTGCGAAGGGCTTAGAGGTTATTTTGATGTATGATCGCATCGATGAATGGTTGATGGGCCACCTGCCTGAATTTGATGGTAAGGCGTTCCAGGCAATCACCAAAGCAGATCTTGATTTATCAGCATTTGAAGATGCAGAGGAAAAAGAGAAGCATAAGGAAACTGAGGCGGCTTTCCAATCGGTGGTTGAGCGCACTAAAGCCTATTTGGGTGATCGTGTGAAAGATGTACGCACGACATTTAAGTTAAAAGATACCCCAGCCGTTGTCGTGACCGATGAGAACGAAATGGGCACCCAGATGGCGAAGCTGCTGGCTGCAGCGGGTCATGATGCCCCAGAGGTGAAGTATATTTTTGAGCTAAACCCTGATCACGTGCTAGTGACTAAGATGGCTGATGAAGCTGACGAAGAAGCCTTTGGCCGTTGGGTTGAAATGTTGCTGGGCCAAGCGATGTTAGCCGAGAAGGGGACGATGGATGACCCATCGCAATTCTTGGCCGCGGTCAATAAACTGTTAGCATAAGCATTGTTGATTGAGTAAAAGTAAGGGGGATATGACTAAGGTTTTATCTCCCCCTTTGTTCAGTCTGCCATGTCTGATTGTATGCTGAGACAGGATGTAATCCAGCGGGTTACAAAGCGTCGGGCTTGCGACTAAACGCTAATCAGTGTATTTTTCATTTTTTAAAATTTTTGAACACGCCATTCAAAATTAAGGGGATCAAAATGCGCATCATTCTTCTGGGCGCTCCAGGTGCAGGTAAAGGTACTCAGGCACAATTCATCATGGAAAAATTTGGTATTCCACAAATTTCCACTGGTGACATGCTACGTGCAGCAATCAAGGCAGGTACAGAGCTAGGTAAGCAAGCGAAATCCGTTATTGATGCTGGTCAACTAGTGTCTGACGATATTATCCTTGGTCTGGTTAAAGAGCGTATTGCTGAAGACGACTGTGCAAAAGGCTTCCTTCTTGACGGTTTCCCTCGCACTATTCCTCAGGCTGATGGCCTGAAAGAAATCGGTGTTGAAGTTGATTACGTTATTGAATTCGATGTGGCTGACGATGTTATCGTTGAGCGTATGGCTGGCCGTCGTGCTCACCTAGCATCAGGTCGTACTTACCACGCTGTTTACAATCCACCTAAAGTGGAAGGTAAAGATGACGTGACGGGTGAAGATCTGGTTATTCGTGAAGATGACAAAGAAGAGACCGTTCGTGCTCGTCTAGGTGTATACCACAGCCAAACTGCACCGTTGATTGCTTACTATGGCAAAGAAGCGGAAGCTGGCAATACTAAGTACCTTAAATTTGATGGTACTCAGCCTGTTGCAGCCGTCAGTGCAGAGCTAGAAAAAGCACTGGCTTAATCGACAGTCTGCAAATTGTTAAAAACGGGCGAACCCTTTTTGGGGTTCGCCCGTTTTTTTGTCGTTCAGTATTTAAGTTAGGCGAGTTTTGAGATAACACGAACAATTGAAACCTGATAGAGTATCTATCTAATAGAGTCAGCCAATGAGAGGGTGCAATGAACGAACAAAGCATCAATGATAATAAAAAAGCGTCTGACTATGGCGTACTGTTGGTGAATTTAGGGACCCCAGATGAAGCAACGGCTTCAGGTGTAAAACGATTTTTATCTGAATTCCTGCACGATAAGCGCGTGGTCGATATGACGCGGTGGTTATGGTGTCCAATTTTACATGGTGTCATCTTACCTATCCGCGCGCCCAAAGTCGCCAAACTTTACCAGTCGGTATGGATGGACGATGGCTCACCCTTGATGGTGTATTCCAAGCGGCAGCAGCAACAATTAGCACAAGTCTTGAATATCCCCGTTGAACTCGGTATGACCTATGGCAACCCCAGTATTGATGCGGGATTAGCCGCGCTTAAGCAACAGGGATGTAAAAAGGTATTGGTGCTACCACTATATCCACAGTATTCCCGAACCACTACGGCAGCAGTGTTTGATAAAGTGGCCAAGGTATTAAAAAACCAGCCATTTATTCCTGAGTTACGTTTTGTTAATCAATATTTTGACCATCCTGATTATATTGCGGCATTGGCAAAATCGGCCACTGATTTTTGGCAGCAACAGGGTAAGCCTGATTATCTGCTCTGCTCGTATCACGGGATCCCTAAGCGTTATGCCGATAACGGTGATCCCTACCCTGAACATTGCCATCGTACAACGGCGTTATTGGCGGAAAAATTAGCCATGCCCCGAGAACAAATGAGCATGAGTTATCAGTCAATTTTTGGCCGCGAAGAGTGGCTAAAACCTTACACTGAGACCACAATTCGAACGCTTGCTGAAAAAGGCGTGAAACGATTGGATGTGATGTGCCCAGCGTTTTCTGTGGATTGTTTGGAAACCCTTGAAGAAATTGCAGAAGAGTGCAAAGAGACATTCATTAATGCTGGGGGGGAGAGCTTTAATTTGATCCCTTGTTTGAATGATGATCCTGCACATATTGCATTGATGGCGACCTTGGTGAATCAGCATACCCAAGGCTGGTGATGCCTGATTTTTAGCTTACCCTATAGCATACGATTTATGGGTGCAGTGTGTTGATTAATATAGACACTCTGTACCATTTACTTGCCTATTAGACGGCCATTAGAGTGATAAAGCCACAGATTCTATGAGAGCTTTTGCTTTTCTGTTCTATATTCTGTGATAGAATCCGCAAAAATTCTCTCAACAGACAGTTCATTGACATGAAATTTCCAGGCCAACGCAAATCCAAGCATTATTTTCCTGTACATGCTCGCGATCCACTTCTGAGTCAAGCCAAACAAGAAAAGCGACTAGCGCGCACCCATATTGTCGGTATTGATCAAACTTTGGTTGATATTGAAGCCTGTGTTGGGGATGAATTTCTGGAGCGTTATGAGCTGAGTAAAGGTCATTCGTTGGTGATTTCTGATGAAAAAGCAGAAGCGCTTTATCAGGAGCTGAAGGAAAAAGAACTGATCAGCCACGAATTTGCGGGTGGTACGATTGGTAATACGTTGCACAACTATTCTGTATTAGCGGATGATAAATCCGTTTTACTGGGTGTAATGAGCAAAGATATCGAGATCGGAAGCTACGCTTACCGTTACTTGTGCAATACTTCCAGTCGTATGGATATGAACTATCTGCAGCCCGTTAATGGTCCTATTGGTCGCTGTTTTGCGCTTATCTCTAAAGATGGTGAGCGTACTTTTGCGATTAATGAAGGGCGAATGAACCAGTTGGAGCCATCTAGTATTCCAGAGGCGGTGTTTGAGAATGCATCGGCATTGGTACTGACAGCCTATTTAGTTCGTTGTAAGCCGGGCGATCCGATGCCAGCTGCAACCATGCAGGCTATCGAGTACGCCAAGAAGTATGATGTGCCTGTTGTATTGACGCTGGGTACTAAATTTGTCATCGCAGATGATCCACAGTGGTGGCGTGATTTTTTACGTGATCATGTAACCGTTGTTGCGATGAACGAAGACGAAGCGGAAGCACTGACTGGTGAGTCTGACCCATTAATGGCTTCAGAAAAAACCCTTGAGTGGGTTGATTTGGTTCTGTGTACGGCGGGCCCTGTTGGTTTGTATACGGCAGGCTATACAGAAGATGAAGCCAAGCGCGAAACAAGCTTACACCTGCTGCCGGGTGATATTCCTGAGTTTAATCGCTATGAATTCAGCCGTCCGATGCTGAAGAATGATTGTAGTACACCAATTAAAGTATATTCACACATCGCGCCGTATATGGGTGGCCCCGAGCGAATTAAAAATACCAACGGTGCGGGTGATGGTGCGTTATCAGCTCTTTTGCATGATATGTCTGCAAACCGTTACCATCGAGAGAATGTACCGAAATCAAGTAAGCACCAGTTTGACTTTCTGACGTATTCCTCATTCTCGCAAATTTGCCTGTACTCGAATCGAGTGAGTTATGAAGTACTGGCTCAGCATTCACCGCGACTTTCTCGTGGTTTGCCTGAGCGAGAAGTGAGCTTAGAAGAGGCGTACTGGGAGCGCTAATTTGTGCGCTGCTAAATTGAAATAAGAAAAGAGAGCGATGTAGGCTCTCTTTTTTTTATTGATAAATTAATAATTTTTAGAAAAATGCGGCATTCACTTCTACGCTTATTTTGCAATATCAATAAGGAAGTGGAGAGCAATATGAAAAAAAATGCAGTGGCTGTAGCTTTAATCGGTAGTTTATTTACTCCTGCGATTTGGGCTAGTGTGAATTTACCAGAAGGTACTCAGGAGTTTGCTTTACAAGGTAACCTCGATTTAGATTATGTCGATGACTACTTGTTTGTCCTTACCACCTCTTACGGATATTTTATTCGTGAAAACTGGGAAATCGGTGGGGTGCTGGACGTCAATATGAGTGATAGTACCCAGCAGTTCCAGCTTGGTGGCTTCACTGAATACAACTTTGTGAATAATTCTAATTGGGTGCCATACTTGGGCGCTGCCGCGCAGCTCGCTAACCTGTCAGGTGATGACGGTGACTTTGATTTTGATTTTGAAGATGCGACCGCACTGAATATAAAACTGGCTGGTGGCTTGAAGTACTTTATCAATCCCAATGTGGCCATCAGTGCAGAGGTCAATTACAACATTTCGACAGATGATATTAATGTGAGTAAAGATGGGGTGAAAGACAGCTTTACCCGATTTGTGTTTGGTACCCGTTTCTACTTCTAGCGAATAATAGACTTTTTTAGTCAAAAGCGAGAGCCTCGGCTCTCGCTTTTATTATCTGGTAATCTTGTTGTACCAAAGGGAATTATTTTTTATACGCTTCGTTATGGACTGCTGCAACCGCACGGCCTGATGGATCTGCGCTGTTTTTAAAGCTCTCATCCCATTCAATCGCTTTCGCACTAGAACAGGCGATGGATGGGCCTCCTGGGACACATTTCGCGGCATCGTCTAGCGGGAATAGCTCTTCGAAGATCTCACGGTAGACATAGGCTTCTTTGGTTGTCGGTGTGTTATACGGGAAGCGGAATTTGGCCGTTTCCAGTTGCTGTGCCGACACTTTTTCTTCTGCCACTTCTTTTAGGGTGTCAATCCAGCTGTAGCCGACACCATCAGAGAATTGTTCTTTCTGGCGCCAGGCAACAGATTCAGGCAGATAATGGCCAAAGCATTCACGCAAGATGTGCTTTTCCATTTTGCCGTTGCCGCACATTTTGTCTTTAGGGTTCAGGCGCATTGCCACTTCCAAGAATTCTTTATCAAGGAACGGAACACGGGCCTCTATTCCCCATGCTGCCATGGATTTGTTGGCGCGAGCACAATCAAACATGTTCAATGCCAGTAGCTTACGTACGGTTTCTTCATGAAATTCTTGTGCGTTAGGGGCCTTATGGAAATACAGGTATCCGCCAAAGACTTCATCAGCCCCTTCGCCTGAGAGTACCATTTTGATCCCCATCGCACGGATTTTACGTGACATCAGGTACATTGGCGTCGATGCGCGGATCGTGGTGACATCGTACGTCTCGATGTGATAAATCACGTCGCGGATAGCATCAAGCCCTTCCTGAACGCTATAGGTTAATTCGTGGTGGACAGTGCCGATACTATCCGCAACCACTTTCGCAGCTTTGAGATCAGGCGCTCCTTCCAAGCCGATGGCAAAAGAGTGCAGGGTTGGCCACCAAGCTTGCGATTGTTCATCATCTTCAATACGGCGAGCCGCAAATTTCTTCGTAATGGCTGAGATAACAGAAGAATCAAGGCCGCCAGAGAGGAGCACGCCATAGGGAACATCTGTCATTAACTGGCGTTTCACTGCACTTTCCAGTGCATCGGTCAGGGCTGCTTTATCACTCTTGGCGTCCATAACAGCATCAAATTCCATCCAGTCACGCTTGTAGTAACGTACCGGTTCACCGGCTTTGCTCCAGAGGAAATGACCAGGAGGAAATTCACTGATGGATTTACAAACAGGGACCAGTGCTTTCATTTCAGAGGCGACATAGTAGTTGCCATGTTCGTCATAGCCCTGATATAGCGGAATGATCCCGATGTGATCACGGCCAATGAGATAGGCATCTTCTTGCTCATCATAGAGGATAAACCCGAATATCCCGTTGAGGTAATCAAGCAGTTCAGGGCCTTTTTCTTTGTAGAGAGCCAGAATGATTTCGCAGTCAGATTCTGTTTGGAATGGGTAATCTGCCGCAAACTCGGCCCGCAGTTCTTTGTGGTTGTAGATTTCGCCATTCACGGCAAGGGCATATGTTTTATCTGCGTTATACAGAGGTTGCTCGCCACTGTTAAGATCGACGATAGCCAGACGTTCATGAACTAGAATGGCTTTTTCTGATGAATAAATACCAGACCAGTCAGGGCCTCGGTGACGCATTTTTTTAGACATAGCCAGTGCGGTTTCGCGCAAGGTAGTGGCATCACTTTTGATGTCTAGGATCCCGAATACTGAACACATACTTATTACCCCGAAATTAACGTTTATTACTATCTAAAAGATGGCGGTCAGTGGCGACGTCTGACCCCTTGTTAATTGTTAAAATTGCGCATTCAACAATGAAATGCAACATTAAGAACGGATTCAATAAACAAATAGGCTTGTCGGTGAATGATATTCGAAATATCTAAAGATAATTAAATATTATCTTGTTCGTGGCATTTTTTGTTCAGAAAAGCAAACGGCAGCCGAAGCTGCCGTCTTATATTCAATGACCGGATGACACTGGATGGGGGTTATTTGATCTGTGGCGCTAAATGTTCACACACATGTCGGGCGAACCCCCCACCAGCTTCGTTATAAATATTAAACGCAGCATCGACGCCCAGTGCTTGCAACTCTTCCTCATCATCACTGTACTTTGCGATTGCGGCAATTTGACCTTGATAGTTGCGTTCGCGAATTTGCTCAAGCGCAAAGCGATTGGCTTGGCTGTGAGGCATGGCGAGAAGAATTAATTTAGTACTGCGTTTGGAGATCACTCTGGCCCAAAAATCTGGATCCGTGGCATCACCATGGATCACTACTCGTCCTTGTTGTTGGTGGAGGGCCACTGAATCTTCGCGGGTTTCGATCCCGATCACCTGTTCACCATAGCGCTTGACCATCTCGTCATAGGCGCCGCTGCCAATTCGGCCCATCCCGAGGATCATAATTTGCTTCTCACCAAGATCAATCAAGCGATCTGCTGGATTGAGTTTGTCAGGCTCAAATTCTTTAAGCCATTTTGAGGCATCCTTATAGAGTCGGTGACCGAGGCTATTGAGTGGTGCCGCGATAAGAAATGAGAGGGAAACAGCAATCGCGATAGCGACTAAGAAGCTCCCAGGCAGCATACCCATGTTGTAAGCTAAGCCACTAACAATCAAGCCGAATTCACTGTAATTGAATAAGGTTAGGGAGCCCAGTAGGGATGTTCGTACCCGATAGCGGAAGCGACTGAAGACCAGATAGTAGAGTATCCCTTTGAGGGGGAGCAGTAATAAGAAGAGCAGCGCCATTAACAGACCATCAAACGTGGGTTCTTCTGCAAGGCCAATATTGAGAAAAAAACAGACCAGTAGTAATTCTTTGAAGTTAAATAATGATTTTGCCATTTCTGATGATTTTGGGTGTGCAGCCAGCATCATTCCCAAGATCAGCGCGCCAAGATCAGCTTTCATCCCGACAGCTTCAAATAACCCGGCACCTGCGACCAAGGCAAGGAAGATACCATATAGTACCAGCATTTCACCGTGACCGGCTCTATCCAGTATTTTGAACAGCGAGGGACGTAGGAGTGGTAGGGCAAGTAGAGCAAACGCACTGATTTCAGGGATTTTACCGGTAGAGGCGGTTAGGAAGATGACCGCAAAGATATCCTGCATGATCAAAATGCCGATGGCAAGCGTGCCATAGGTAGCGTTTAATTCGCCTTTTTCTTGTAGGGCTTTAATGGCAAAAACGGTACTGGAAAAGGACAGGGCAAAACCCAGCAAGGCGAGTTGAGTGAGATCGAGATCAGCCAACATCCCTATCCCTAATTGTTTAAATACCAGTAGGGCGAGAGTGAATAGCCCGGTTGTCAGCAGGTTGTGCAAGGTTGCACCGCCCCAAATTTCTTTGGCAAGCAGTGTTTTAACATCCAGTTTTAAACCGATAGAAAACAGTAACAGGGTTACCCCGAGATCGGCCAGAGCGGCAAGAGTGTGAGTGGATTCATAACCGGCTGAATTAAGAGTAAAGCCAGCAAGAAGAAAACCGACCAGAGGAGGGAGCTTACAGCGAAGTGCAATAAAACCCGCTAAGAAAGCGGCAATAATATAAATAATTTCCATACCAGACTGACATTCCGTTGGTGTGTTCTCGGCGCGACAGCATCGTCATGCACCTCTTAAGTCGGCGCGAATATACCACAAAGGGCATGCTCCTGTCCGGAACATGCCCCTTAATATTTGTGACTCAATGAGTGCAGTGTGAGGTTCAGTTGCCGCGAGTGGATCGAGACTATTGCTCTTCCAGCATGCGTTGAAGCAGTACGCCATTAAGCATCGCACGCTTCACCATTGAAAATGCACCAATGGTTGGTTGGGTATATAGCTCAGATCTGACAATTGGCAGATCTTTATTAAAGGTTGATAGTGATTGAGTTTCAACACAGCGGCGGATAGCAGGAAAGATAATGTCTTGTGCAAGGGTGATATTTCCTGCGACGACTATTTTCTGTGGATTAAACAGGTTAATCGTCATTGCCAGTGCTTTACCAAGCTGTTTGCCGACTTTGATGAGGGCCTGACTTGCCAGTTCATCACCTTTGTTGGCGGCATCACAGATAGCCGGCATGGTTAAGTCTTCAAGTGCTTGTAGTGAACTCGGGTAACCTTGTGCCAATAACGTTTGAACATGTTTAATGATCGCAGGATCGGCAGCAACGGTCTCTAGGCAGCCAAAATTACCACATTGGCATTTGTCTCCGAGAGGATCAATTTGGATGTGGCCGATCTCACCGACGTTGCGGTTATAGCCAAGGAAAACTTGTCCGTTGACAATGATGCCAGCACCTGTGCCGTGGTGGACACTGATCAGAATCGAGTCTCTGCAGTCTTTGCTTGCGCCAAAGTAGTGCTCAGCCAAGGCTAAGCCACGGATATCATTGCCGACAAAACAGGCAACGCCGTATTTATCATTGATAATACTCGCAAGAGGGAAGTTATCGACTTCGATATTAGGCATGTATTCTACAATGCCTTTTTCCGGGTCAATCAGGCCTGGCAGGGTAATACCGAAGGCGACCAGCTCACGTACTGCGCTCTGGTTATCGGCAATAAATTGACGAATATGCTCAAGCAGACCATCAGTAAGCTCTTGCTGATTGGTGTAATGGAAGGCATGTGCAGTACCAGCAATAAATTTACCGCTGAGATCGTAGAGTGTAATTTCGATATAATTCCGTCCAAGACGGATGGCGATCGCATGAAAAGGTGCTGATTCTGTTGTTAGCGAAATAGCACGCCGACCCCCAGTAGATGCTTGTTGCGCGACCTCTTTAATGAGGCCGCGTTCTAGCAATTGGCGGGTAATTTTAGTGACACTTGCAGGGGCGAGCTGACTAAGATCAGCAACCTGAATTCGTGATATAGGGCCTTGCAAGTCAATGAGTCTGTAAACTGCTGCACCGTTCAGCTGTTTTACCAGATCCACATTACCAATTTGTCCGCCAGTCATAGTTAGTTCTGCTCGTATTCACCGTTAACGATAGTCGCCCGAACATGATAATCGCGATCAAAAATAGTCAGGTTTGCCACCATGCCTTTTTTGATAGCCCCCAGTTTCTTGTCGACATTAATTGCGCGAGCAGGATACAGAGTTGCCATACGAATTGCTTCATCCAGGGCGATACCTACATGTTCGACACTGTTTTGAACTGCTTCAATCATGGTAAGTGCCGAACCACCTAGCGTGCCATTTTCATCGACACACTTTCCGTCCCGGTAATATACTTTCTTACCGACAAAAATAAAGTGATCCATGTCAGCTCCTGCAGGTGCAGTAGCATCGGTGACCAAAATAAGTTTGTTGCCTTTCATGCGATGTGCCATGCGGATATTGGCATAATCAACGTGAAAACCATCGGCAATGATACCGGTATATACCTCAGGTGTATCGTAAATCGCCCCGACCATACCTGGTTCACGGCCCGCAATTGGGGTCATCGCGTTAAACAGGTGGGTAGAGAATGTGATACCAGAAGCAAAACCTTTACGGGCTTCAGCATAAGTGGCATTGGTGTGTCCAGCAGAGACAACAATACCGGCTTCAACCAATTGTTCGATATGTTCGTGTGGGTTAAGTTCAGGAGCGAGCGTTACCTTGGTTACAACATCCGCATTGGCACAGATGGTGTTGATCATCTCATCATCAGAGCGGCGGATATGCTCAACGGAGTGAATACCTTTTTTCATGACATTCAGATATGGACCTTCAAGGTGTAGGCCTAATGAATGATGCTGGTATTTACTCTGATACTCACGCTGGGCAGCAATAGCGGCTTTCATGTCTTCGTCTGAAGAGGTGATCAGCGTAGGTAAAAAACTGGTGCAGCCTGATTTCAGGTTGGCACGGTGCATGGTATGGATGGTATCAGCATTGATCTCATCATTTAGCATGACACCGCCACAGCCATTAAGCTGAAGATCAATGAATCCTGGGACCAGATTGGCACCATCAAGATCGCGAGTTTCAATATCAGATGGTAGTTCTGCCACTGGGCAAACGGCATGAATATTCACGCCATCAATGATGACGGCGTGGTTATTCAGCACATCGCTACCAGTAAAAATACGACAGTTGGTCAGCGCGTACATGAGAGATTCCTTTTTTTACAGGTGCGAAATATTATCAGCTTCAAGTTCTTGGAAGTACTTAACGGTTTTCACTTTCAGCTCTTGGGTTGATGGTTCATCACAAACAATCATTGATTTAGGGTGAAGCTGAAGGGCAGAGACTGTCCAAAGGTGATTGACAGAACCTTCTACAGCGGCTTCTAGCGCTTGTGCTTTATTGTGGCCGGTAACAAGAATGACGATTTCTTCAGAATCAAGCAGTGTACCCACACCGATAGTCAGTGCATATTTTGGTACTTGGTTGATGTCGCCATCGAAGAAACGAGAGTTAGCAATACGGGTATCAGCAGTCAGGGTTTTGATACGAGTACGAGAAGACAGTGATGAAGCTGGCTCGTTAAATGCAATATGACCGTCATTACCTACACCGCCAAGGAATAGGTTGATTTTACCGTAAGACTTGATCTTGTCTTCGTAACGCTTACATTCAACGTCGTTATCTTCGGCATTACCATTTAGCAGGTTGATATTTTCTGATTTAATATCAATGTGTTTGAAGAAGTTGTTGTGCATGAAGCTATGGTATGACTCAGGGTGATCTTCAGGCAGACCGATATACTCATCCATGTTAAAGGTTACAACATGCTGGAAACTTACTTCACCGGCTTGATAAAGCTCAATCAGGCGCTTATAAGTGGCCAGTGGAGTACCACCGGTTGGTAGACCAAGAACAAATGGACGTTCTGCTGTAGGTTTGAATTTGTTAATACGATCAGCAATATAGCGAGCTGACCACAAACCGACATCTTTAGCTTCATTGAGTGGGATTAGTCTCACGGTGATACCTCATTCAAAATTTAAATTACGATAAAATCCTAGCGTGTTCGCGCCTTTGTTTTGGATAATAAAATAAGTTTTATGATCGAGCTAGCAAATTCGCCTGTTTATTGCTCACACAGGTGATAAGGATCACAAATGAAGACCTTTTAATTTGCGGGGCGAAATTAATTTCTTAAACTGCAAATAACTTAATCGGGTAGCTAAAATAAGTTATCCAATTCGCGTCTGAGAAAACCATAGGGGGAACTAACGGTGAATATTCTTGGATATATGCAAAAAGTAGGTAAAGCACTGATGGTGCCGGTAGCAACGCTACCTGCAGCAGCTATCTTAATGGGCATCGGTTACTGGGTTGACCCGACGGGTTGGGGCGCAAATAGCGCACTGGCTGCGTTCTTGATCAAAGCGGGTTCCGCTATCATTGATAACATGTCAGTGCTCTTCGCCGTTGGTGTCGCGTACGGTATGTCTAAAGACAAAGACGGTGCAGCTGCACTATCTGGTTTCGTTGGTTTCCTTGTTGTAACAACGCTGCTAGCTCCTGCCACAGTGGCACAGATTCAAGGTGTCGACCTGAAGGAAGTACCAGCAGCATTCGGTAAAATTAATAATCAGTTTGTAGGTATCCTTGTCGGTATCGTTGCTGCTGAAATCTATAACCGTTTCTCGACTGTTGAACTACACAAAGCACTCGCATTCTTCTCTGGTAAGCGTCTTGTACCTATTTTGATGTCTTTTGCGGGTATTTTCATTGCGTTTGTACTGATGTACGTTTGGCCTGCTGTTTACGGTGGCCTAGTGACTTTCGGTGAAGGCATTCAAGGCATGGGTGAGTTTGGTGCAGGTTTGTATGCATTCTTTAACCGCCTATTGATCCCTGTTGGTCTACACCATGCACTGAACTCAGTATTCTGGTTCGACGTAGCAGGTATTAACGATATTCCTAACTTCCTTGGCGGTGCGAAATCTATTGCTGAAGGTACAGCTATCCCTGGTGTAACAGGTATGTACCAAGCTGGTTTCTTCCCAGTCATGATGTTTGGTCTACCAGGTGCAGCACTTGCGATGTACCACACTGCTAAGCCTGAGCACAAAGAGCGAGTAGCATCTTTGCTTATCGCTGCTGGTTTTGCATCATTCTTCACTGGTGTTACTGAGCCGTTAGAATTTGCATTCATGTTCCTAGCACCGGGTCTGTATGTTGTTCACGCTGCGCTAGCAGGTCTATCGGTATACATCGCTGCATCAATGCAGTGGATGGCTGGTTTCGGCTTCTCTGCTGGTTTGGTTGACTTGGTTCTATCTACTCGTAACCCACTGGCTGTTAATTGGTACATGCTGATCGTTCAGGGCATCGTGTTCTTCGCTCTGTACTACTTCATCTTCCGTACAGCTATCGTTAAGTTCAATCTGAAGACTCCAGGTCGTGAAGATGAAGATGAAGCAGTTAGCGATGTAACTGGTTCAAAAGAAACGGGTGAACTAGCTAAGCAGTACATCAAAGCGCTAGGTGGCGTATCTAACCTAGAAAACATTGATGCATGTATTACTCGTCTACGTCTGACACTAAAAGACAGCAGCCTTGCTGACGAGAAAACACTGAAAGCACTAGGTGCAATGGGTGTGGTTAAATTGGGTACAAATAACCTTCAGGTTATCCTTGGCCCACTAGCTGAAATCGTAGCGGGTGAAATGAAGAAGGTTTCTCCTTCTGAAGACCTATCTGCAGTAAAACTACCTTAATTATTTCACGCTAAATAATTAACTGTAGTACAACCGGCCTCCAGCCTGGAGGTCGGTTACTTCCCAACTGAATAATCATCTGTAACCTCTAATCTGTGTTGTCATTTAACCCGTCCAGACTGGCTTCTGAATTGAATGGGCGATGCACTGTGTCTGCGGTTTCAGATCATTATTATGTTTATTTTAAATATTATATTTTGCCCAGGAGCGGGTACCTACGTTGGGTATCACCTTGTGGTATTAGGGAAGACAGTATTCATGAAAACATTCAAGCTAAGTGTATTGGCTTCTGTTGTGGCATTAGTCGCAACAGGTTGTGCATCAAATACATCCACAATGACGGATCAGCAGGTAGCAGATACGCTAGCGGCTAATCTCGGCGTAAATTATCAAATTGTCACTAACCATGGTGCTAATGAGGGGCTGAAATGCCGTGAATTGGCAGCGGAATGGGCATCGTGTGATTTGATTAATCTGACATTGACCAATAATGGCCCTGCCGTTATGGATACTGATTGGAAAATTTATTTCCACAGTATCCGTATGATCTTGGACGTTCAAAATGAGCAGTTCAAGGTGACCCATATTACGGGTGATTTACACACTTTAGAGCCGACCGATAAGTTTAAGGGGTTTGCGGCAGGCGAAAGTGTGGTGATCCCATACATTGGTGAGTATTGGACGCTATTTGAAAACGACTACATGCCACGCGCCTATGTGGTAGCGGGCGAGTCAGAGCCGAAAACACTTGAGAGCTTGGATTATGAAGATCCGTCCGCTTATTTATCTCCTATTGATGGCAATAACTGGAAGCGGACACCAACCGATAATAATATTTTAGCCACGGCGCAATCTCGCTTTGAAAAAAATAGCGATGTAGACCTGATGGCGAAGGAAGCGTTGGTAGGGACGATTGTACCGACACCGCTGAGTACTCAGCTGACGGGCGGTTCTGTTTCATTGGCAAACGGTATTCGCATTGATAATAAGGCGATTCCAGCGTCAATGCTTAACGCAGCGACTGAGCGAATGGCGTCACTGGGTATCAATACTCAGGGTGAGTACCTGGTTAAGTTGATCCTCGATCCACAACGTTTTGATAAAGATAACAAGGTATCAGGAGCGTACCAACTTGACGTGCGTGATGGCGCAACAACGGTTGTTGGTTATGACGCTCAAGGGGTATTCTATGGCCTGCAATCTCTGATGTCATTGATGAGCACAGGCAGTGAGCAGCAGATCCCTACGCTGAAAGTCGTGGATGCACCGCGTTTTGATTACCGTGGCGTGATGGTCGATGTTGGCCGTAACTTCCATTCAAAAGATGCTATTTTGCGTACGCTTGACCAGATGGCTGCGTACAAGATGAATAAATTCCACTTCCACCTGACTGATGATGAAGGTTGGCGTATCGAGATCCCTGGGTTGCCAGAGTTAACGGAGATCGGCGGTCAGCGCTGCCATGACCTGTCTGAAACAACCTGTTTGTTGCCGCAGCTGGGCTCAGGTCCTGACAATAATAACTTCGGTTCAGGTTTTTATAGCAAGCAAGACTATCTGGATATCCTTAAATACGCCAAGGCGCGTGGAATCGAGGTGATCCCTGAAATTGATATGCCAGCACACTCGCGTGCGGCAGTGGTGGCCATGGAAGCGCGTTACAAGCGTCTGGCTGCTGCGGGCGATATGGCTGCGGCTAACGAATACCGCCTGATGGATCCACAAGATGCATCTAACGTAACAACCGTGCAGTTTTACGATAAGCGTAGCTTTATCAACCCATGCATGGATTCGTCGGTAAACTTCGTTGATAAAGTGATCACCGAGCTGCAAGCGATGCACGCTGCTGCGGGTATGCCGTTGAATACTTGGCACTTTGGTGGTGATGAAGCGAAGAATATTAAACTTGGCGCGGGCTTCCAGGATGTGAACGCGGCTGACAAAGTTGACTGGAAAGGTGATCTGGACTTGTCCAAACAAGATAAGCCGTTTGCACAGTCACCGATGTGTCAGAAGGCGATTGCCGATGGTGTAGTGTCTGACTACGCACACTTGCCAAGCTACTTCGCTGAAAAGGTAAGTAAAATTGTTGCAGATAAAGGTATCGAGAATTTCCAAGCATGGCAGGATGGCCTGAAATATTCCAAGGATGCGAAAGCGTTCGAGACTGACAATGTTCGTGTCAACTTCTGGGATACTCTGTACTGGGGCGGTGGTGCTTCAGCCTATGATTGGGCTGCTAAGGGCTACGACATGATCATCTCGAACCCTGATTACGTGTACATGGATATGCCGTACGAAGTGGATCCGGAAGAGCGTGGCTACTACTGGGCGACGCGTGCAACCGATACCCGTAAGATGTTTGGCTTTGCGCCTGAAAACTTGCCACAGAATGCGGAAACCTCCGTTGATCGTGATGGTAACGGCTTTACCAGTAAAGGTACTGCAGAGGGTAATGACTTCTACGGTCTGTCTGCTCAGTTATGGAGCGAGACGGTGCGTACTGATGAGCAGTATGAATTCATGGTATTCCCTCGCGTACTTGCGGCGGCTGAACGTGCATGGCATAAGGCTGACTGGGAGCGTGATTATCAGCCAGGCGTAGAATACTCACAAGATACCCAATTAGTGAATAAGGGCGAGCTGCACAGTGACTGGGAACGTTTTGCTAACAGCCTTGGTCAGCGTGAACTGGCTAAATTGGATGCAGCGGGTATCCAATACCGTGTACCTGTGCCGGGTGCTAAGATTGAAAATGGCGTGTTGCACATGAATATCAGCATGCCAGGTCTGGCACTGCAATATTCAACGGATGAAGGTAAGACATGGGTAATGTATGATGCTCAAGCAATGCCTGCGGTAACAGGGGCGGTTTCTGTGCGTGCGGTTAGCGCGAACGGTCAGCGTTTCAGCCGTGTAATTTCGTTGTAATTGATGTCTGGCGAGGTTGAACCCTCGCCAGTTTCTGGATGGGCAGGGGCAGCCGTGCCTATCCAGAAGCTACTCCAGTGGTTTCAAATCAGGCCTTAGACAGAGGTTCTCTTTTTTTTACCCGCTTTTGCGGGTTTTTTTTATCCATATCGGCAAACAAAGCATACTATTTGTTGAGTAGTACCCCATATTTATGGATCATAGGGGACTCAAAAATCCTGTAAGCACACGAGGTCTAATCGATGAGTGAATCTGAAGCTCGTCCAACTAACTTTATTCGCCAGATCATTGATGCGGATTTAGCAAGTGGCAAACATACAAGCGTACATACCCGATTCCCGCCAGAACCAAATGGTTATCTGCACATCGGCCATGCGAAATCTATTTGTTTGAACTTCGGTATTGCTCAGGACTATCAGGGTCAATGTAACTTACGTTTCGATGACACCAACCCTGAGAAAGAAGACATCGAGTACGTTGAGTCGATTAAGAACGATGTTAACTGGTTGGGCTTCGAGTGGAGTGGTGAGATTTGTTATTCATCAAACTACTTCGATAAGCTGCACGGGTTTGCTATTGAATTAATTAATAAAGGCTTAGCGTACGTTGATGAGCTAAGTCCAGAGCAAATGCGCGAGTACCGCGGTACGCTAACGGAAGCCGGCAAGCACAGTCCTTACCGTGATCGCAGCGTAGAAGAGAATATTGCACTGTTCGACAAAATGAAGAACGGTGAAATTGAAGAAGGCAAGATGTGCCTTCGTGCGAAAATTGACATGGCCTCGCCGTTTATGGTGATGCGAGATCCTGTGATTTATCGTGTTCGTTTCGCCACTCACCATCAGACTGGTGATAAGTGGTGCATTTACCCAATGTACGATTTTACCCATTGTATCTCGGATGCATTAGAGGGCATTACGCACTCTATCTGTACACTGGAGTTCATGGATAACCGCCGTCTGTATGACTGGGTACTAGAAAATATTACGATTGACTGCATACCTCATCAGTACGAATTCAGCCGTCTTAACCTAGAATACACCGTGATGTCGAAGCGTAAGCTGAACCAGCTAGTGACTGAGAAATTGGTTTCTGGTTGGGATGACCCACGTATGCCAACGATCTCTGGTTTACGCCGCCGTGGTTTCACGTCAGCGTCAATTCGTGAGTTCTGTAAGCGTATTGGTGTGACTAAGCAGGACAACACCATCGAGATCAGTTCGCTAGAATCATGTATCCGTGATGATTTGAATGAAAACGCACCACGTGCGATGGCTGTTCTGGATCCAGTGAAAGTGGTGATTGAGAACTTCACTGGTGAAACGGAAATGCTGGAAGTGGCTAACCACCCGAATAAACCGGAGATGGGTAGTCGCCAAGTGCCATTTACTCGCGAAGTGTACATCGAACGTGAAGATTTCCGCGAAGAAGGCAATAAAAAATACAAGCGCTTGGTATTGGGTAAAGAAGTACGTCTACGTGGCGCTTACGTGATTAAAGCAGAACGTATCGAAAAAGATGAAGCGGGTAACATTACGACCATCTTCTGTTCTTACGATAATGAGACGCTAGGTCAGAACCCAACTGATGGTCGCAAAGTGAAAGGTGTTATTCACTGGGTATCTGCAGAGCAAGGTATTTCGGCTGAAATTCGCCTGTATGATCGCCTATTCACTGTGCCAAATCCTGGTGCAGCAGAAGACTTCGTTTCAGTGATCAACCCTGAATCACTGACTGTTATGCAAGGCTTTGTTGAGCCAGCATTGGCTACGGCTGAAGCAGAAAAAGCATTCCAGTTCGAGCGTATGGGTTACTTCTGTGCTGATAGCAAAGATTCTACCGCTGAAGCGCTAGTCTTTAACCGTACTGTTGGCCTGCGTGATACTTGGGCTAAAATTGGCGACTAATTGATAGCTTAAAGCGATATCAAAATAAAAAACCAGCCTAAAGGCTGGTTTTTTTATAGGTGGTAATTATCGGGGGATGGGGTCAGGTGTTGAGCCGCCTGCCAATTCGTTTTTGTTTGTGTAACCCGATTATTTTTTATCGTGTAGCGTTTCGTCTTCGTTGCAGTTGCCTTCGATGCAATGACCGTAGAGATAAAGGCTATGGTTCGTTAGGCGAACATTGAAGTTAGCGGCAATTTCTTTCTGGCGTTGCTCGATGACTTCATCAGAAAATTCAATAACTTTGCCACAGTCGAGACAAACTAGGTGATCGTGGTGATGCTGAGTTGCGAGTTCGAAAACAGACTTACCGCCTTCAAAGTGGTGGCGGGTTACAATACCAGCATCATCAAATTGGTTAAGGACGCGGTAAACTGTCGCCAGACCAATTTCTTCACCGATATCGATGAGTTTCTTGTACAAGTCTTCAGCACTGATGTGTTGGCAGTCAGGTTGCTGGAGAACTTCCAGAATTTTAAGGCGTGGAAGCGTAACCTTTAGGCCTGCTTGTTTGAGTGCGTGATTATTATCTGACATTCGAGTTTCCTATTGGCTAGCCGCACCCACATGATGCGGTAGTCTTTCTCTGCTTTCCCCATTATAAGTGACCACAAGGTAACAATAAACCTTAAACCCGGTCAATATTGCTGATATCTAACTTTTCTTTATGTTGCGGGTTTGTTGCGCAATGGAGTGTGAGGTGACAGGTCGATAGTGCATAACTGTGGAGTATATAACGCGATAAAAAAACGCCAGAGCGGGAGGCTCTGGCGTTTATCAGTCGTTGCACTATGTCTTAGTCTGCGAGTTCAGCCAGACACATTTCGTCAAAAATCTGCTTAACCCACTGCTCAACGCGTGCTTCAGTCAGTTCTGGTTGACGATCTTCATCAATGCACAGGCCAACAAAGTGGTTATCGTCGACAAGAGCTTTAGAGGCTTCAAACTCAAAGCCGTCAGTAGGGAAGTGACCTACGATTGTTGCACCGCGGCCTTCAACGATGTCACGCACAGTGCCCATCGCATCACAGAAATATTCGGCGTAGTCTTCTTGGTCACCGCAGCCGAAAATGGCTACAAGCTTGGTGGAGAAGTCGATGTTTTCGAGTTCTGGGAAAAAATCATCCCAGTCACATTGAGGCTCACCGTAATACCAAGTTGGAATACCCAGTAATAGCAGGTCAAAATTATCGATATCTTCTTTGCTGCTCTTCGCGATATCTTTTACTTCAACCAGGTTTTTGCCTAGCTGCTTTTGGATCATTTTAGCGACAGCTTCGGTGTTACCTGTGTCGCTACCAAAGAAGAGTCCTACACTCGCCATAGTAGAAATTACCCGTATTAATTGTTGACCGTTAACTAAACTGTTAACGCGATACATAATTGATCATCAGGGAGTCCCCCTGAATACAGTAGTGATTGATAACGGCACTAGACGGTGTGCTTGGTATCTTGATCACTACAGATTGTGATATTCAATTCTAACTGATACCAGCGCCTTCCCAGCTAATCTGGATCAGCCCCTTGGTGATAAAGCCAGCACAGCCTAGAAAAAGGACCAGCCAGACAATTTTTCGACCAAATGGTGGCACATTACCTTGCTTTAGCACATCTTTAATGGCCATGCCGATAAAGAAGAAAATGGCAGCAAAGAGTAAATCCAGCCCGAGTGATTCTAGCAAGTCCATATGCTCATACAACATCGGTGTCTCCTTACCGTATTATCGTCAACGCAGTGTTAGTCGCGCACTATATCATAGACAATACCCGGCTGTTAACGTTAAGCCGTCTGTAAGAAGTTCAAAATGATGCGATTTACCGTCTCGGGCTTTTCGGCATGGAGCCAGTGGCCTGTATTGGCAACAAGGTGGGCTTTAGCCGAAGGAAATTGTCTTCCTATCGCATCACGGTGTTCCGCTAAAATGTATTCAGAGTTCTGTCCTTTGATGAACAAGGTTTTACCCTGAAAAGGCACGATCTCTTGCCAGCCCATGATGGTGTCATAGTTAGCGATTAGCCCTTCAACATTGAAACGCCAGCCATAGGTTCCATCATCTTGTTTGACAAAAGATTTAAGCAGAAACTGGCGAACCCCGGGCTCGACCACATGCATTGCAAGAAATTGTTCAGCCTCGCTACGTTTGCTGACGGTGTGCTGATTGACTTCCCGTAATCCGGCAAATACATTTTGGTGACGATGCACAAGGTAATGCACCGGGGCAATATCAAGTACGACGAGATGCTTGATCCGATTTGCAGCCAGTTCGGTGAGCGCCATGGCGACTTTACCACCCATCGAGTGGCCAATTAGAGAGAAGCTCTCAATATCAAGTTGATTGATAACAGTCAGTACATCATTGGCCATGTCGCGGTAAGAAAAGGGGATACAGTGTGGTGAAAGCCCATGATTTCGCAGATCGACACTGATCACTTTATATTTATCTTTCAACGATCTGGCAACTAAGCCGAGGTTGTCGGCACTGCCAAACAGGCCATGGATCAATACGATCGCGTCACCTTGGCCTTCTACTTGGTAATGAAGATTCACTGACTATTTTCTCTTGTTGTTAACGCTTTACCGTAGAGTATAACCTCGGTTCACGTTATAATCTCACGGTGATTTTTAAACGGAACGATAATGAACACTACGATGAAGACTATTGAGGTTGACGACGAGCTATATCGTTATATCGCTAGCCAAACCCAACACATTGGCGAGAGCGCATCGGATATCCTACGACGCTTGCTGATGGTACCAGAGCAATCGGGAGAGACATTACAGCATGCTGTAGTGATGCCTGTTCGCCCTAAAGGGATCGTGGTTAGCAAAGATGCCGGTAATGCGGTCCATACTGATCGTGTTAAAGAGATGCGTTCTCTTTTGATATCTGATGAGTTTGCGGCACAAGAAAAAGCGATTGGCCGATTTATGCTGGTTTTATCCTCGCTTTATCGTATCGATCCGCAAGGCTTTGCAGAGGCTGCTGCCATTAAGGGTCGTACACGCGTTTATTTTGCCGATAGCGAAGAGACGCTGCTGGCCAGTGGTAAAACGACCAAGCCTAAGTCAATCCCTGATACCCCATTTTGGGTGATCACAAATACGAATACTGATCGTAAACGTCAGATGATCGAACAGCTGATGATCAAAATGAGCTTCGGTTCTGACATCATTGAAAAAGTTTGCGGTGAAATTTAACAGGCATTAGGCCTCACTTCTTACAAGGATACGTTAATGGCGATTCATCCTCGTGCTGGGCAGCGTGCTCAGCAAGAAGATATGCACAATATACCGGCATTGGTTGCAAACTATTTTCTGATTGAGCCTTGTGCTCAAAATCCACAGCAGCAAGTAGCTTTTGGCACCTCGGGTCATCGAGGAACAGCCGACAAGGGGACATTTAACCAGCACCATATTTGGGCAATTGCACAAGCGGTTGCTGAAGTGCGTGCGGCAAATGGTGTAACCGGTCCATTGTTCTTGGGTAAAGATACCCATGCGTTGTCAGAGCCTGCATTTACTTCCACATTGGAAGTGCTGGTGGCGAACGGTGTGCAGGTAGTGATTCAGCAAGGCCGAGGGTATACCCCGACGCCGGGTGTATCACATGCCATCTTATGTCATAACTCGGTTAACGATGCAAAAGCGGATGGTATTGTCATCACGCCATCGCATAACCCACCTCAAGACGGTGGCATCAAGTACAACCCTGTACACGGTGGCCCGGCAGAAGGTGCGTTGACAACGGCTATCGAAAGCCGCGCTAACGAAATTATTGCCGCTGGCTTAGTGGATGTTAAACGTGTTCCGATTGAAGCGGCCTTTGCTAGTGAACTCGTTGAAGAGCGCGAGCTGGTTGCACCTTATGTTGATGATCTCGTGAATGTTGTCGACATGGCGGCGATTCAACAAGCCAACTTAAAAATTGGTGTGGATCCTCTTGGTGGTTCAGGCATTGAATACTGGCGCCAGATTGCGAGTCATTATGGCTTGGATCTAACCTTGGTTGATGACTCGATCGATCCATCTTTCCGTTTTATGTCGCTGGATAAAGACGGCGTAGTACGGATGGATTGTTCGTCACCTTACGCAATGGCGGGTCTGCTAGCGCATAAGGATAAGTATGATTTGGCGTTTGGTAATGATCCTGACTACGATCGCCACGGTATTGTTACGCCAGCTGGCTTAATGAATCCAAATCATTATCTGGCAGTGTGTATCGATTATCTCTACCGCCACCGCCCTGACTGGGGGCAGCAAGTTGCAGTGGGCAAAACGCTAGTCTCTAGTGCTTTGATTGACCGTGTAGTGGCCGATCTTGGCCGTGAGCTATGCGAAGTTCCTGTGGGCTTTAAGTGGTTTGTCGATGGCCTGTACAGCGGTGAGCTTGGCTTTGGTGGTGAAGAAAGTGCTGGGGCGTCGTTCCTACGTATGGACGGTACACCGTGGTCGACTGATAAAGATGGTATTCTGCTGTGTTTACTCGCGGCTGAAATCACCGCGGTAACGGGTAAGAATCCACAGCAGTATTATGAAGAGCTTGCCGCTAAACACGGTGCCTCTGAATATAACCGTCTGCAGGCTGTTGCTAATGGTGAGCAGAAAGCGATTCTGAGCAAACTATCACCTGAGATGGTTGCTGCAGAATCGCTGGCAGGTGATGTGATTACCGCCCGACTTACTCATGCGCCAGGCAATGGTGCCGCGATTGGCGGCCTGAAGGTGACCACAGCTAACGGTTGGTTTGCTGCGCGTCCGTCAGGTACAGAAGACATTTACAAAATTTACTGTGAAAGCTTTAAGGGTAAAGAGCACTTGGCTTTGCTTGAACAAGAAGCACAGGAAATTGTCAGTAAGGTCTTTGCTGACGCTGGACTATAAGTTGTCCTAACATGATCGCTCAATGATCAGCTTTGTGATAAAACGCCTGCTTTAACAGTGGGCGTTTTTTTATGCCTGATCGGTTGCTTTCATCGATGAGGCAGGCCAATTGTCAGGCATCACAAACCATATGGTATCGTCAGGTGCGACGGCCATGGTGGGGTGAGAAATGGTTGTTAATACTGGGGTGGCGCAGAGGGCACTATAGGGTGGTGGAGCAATCCAGTCGGTTTTGGCTATGGCCTGTAGAGTTAAGTGGGCGCTATCGGCAGCGTAACACCATTGCCCAGTACTGGCTGATGGGTTGATGGTGATATCTGAGCCGATATTGCTTTTGTTTGTCGAGAAAAATAGCCGTCCTTGCATGATCAGTCGCTTTACTGCAGGTTGCCCATAATAATGATGGAGCTGTTGCTGATAAGCCGAGTGGTGTGACAGCATGAGCTGGTGGGTTAGCATTCGATGTGCTTTTTTATCCAGGTTGTCCTGTGCGTTAGGACCGGGCCAGCTATTGCCCAAAGCCAAATAGAATTTAATCGCCACCTCCCAGTGCTCGAGTTGTCCGGTCAGGCTATTTGTGACTAAAAAATCAATGGCACCGACAGTTTTACCGTCGACATGCAGTTGGATTTCTTCTGCAACCAATTCATAGTGGGGGTGATGAATAATCAATTGTTGCCATAACCACTGGTAGAAAAAACCTAAGCGATGATTGCCCTGGTAAGTGATTGATTCAGGGACAACGGCATGACTGGCAAATTTCTCAAGCCAAAATGGATCGGCAATAAATGGGTGACCCGCAAGCAATGGTGGCAGTTGCAGTACTGCTAGGAAGTTGTTGTGAGAATGCTTATCTGCCGCAGTCCTCGTGTAAGTTAGAGTCATTTGGCTATAAAACCTTATTATTTATAATGATAAAACCTAATGGATTAACTGGTTTTAGGTAGTGTTGCCTAATTGTTTATCCTACATTAGTGAGGTATGACCAGTTTGGTTGACGTGGATGCAGGAGGCGATATGTATACCCATTACTCTAAGAAGTATATTCTTTTTCGACGTACAATGGTGGTGTTTGTTGGTGTGGCGACATTTCCGGTAATGTTCCTGACTCCGCTGTCATTGCGCGCCAAGCTATACAGTTACCTGCATCGCTATTGGTTGAAAACAAGTACCAAACCTGTCTGGCTTTTGCTCACTGAAGAGGCCGCAAAAGGCTTGTATTAAGCGATGACCAATACCGTTACAGAAGCCGCTAGTATTGCGGCTTTTTTCATGTCTGTTTCGCGTTAGAATGTATAACTAAGTTACCTTAGCCATAAGAATCAAGAAGGAAGCTGATATGAATAACACCCAATTAGAATTCGTACTCAATGACTTATTAAGCCCGCACCTTATTCACGATTATTGTCCTAATGGGCTGCAGATTGAAGGACGAAGTGAGATAAAGAAAATCGTCACAGGTGTAACGGCATGCCAAGCTTTGATCGATAGAGCAATTGAGGAAAAAGCGGATGCGTTGTTGGTTCACCATGGTTTTTTCTGGAAGGGTGAGCCAGCAGAAATTCGTGGGATGAAATACCGTCGTATCAAGGCGTTGATCGAGAATGGCATTAACCTTTATGGTTATCACCTGCCATTAGATATACATCCGACGTTGGGTAATAACGCGAAATTAGCCGAGTTGCTTGGTATTGATGTGCTAGGTGGATTAGAAGCGGGTAACCCGCATTCAGTCGCAATTTATGGTGAATTTGAGCAATCGCTAAGCGGGGAAGAGTTGGCCGCACGGATTGCGATGACTCTGCACCGTGAACCGCTGCACATTGGTGATAATGCGCCACAACAGATTAAAACGGTTGGATGGTGTACTGGCGGCGGACAGGATTATATTGAGCTGGCGGCACAAAAAGGGCTTGATGCTTTTATTTCTGGTGAAGTGTCAGAGCGGACAGTGCATATAGCCCGTGAACTGGGTATTCATTATTTTAGTGCAGGTCATCACGCAACAGAGCGATATGGTATTAAAGCGTTAGGGGAGTACCTTTCTCAAGAACATGGTTTTGATGTAGCCTTTATTGATATTGCCAATCCCGTATAAATAGCGGGATGTTTTAGTGACATCATCGATCAGATAAAATGATGATCAGAAAAAAGGGCCGAAAGGCCCTTTTTTTATTATGGGTGACTAAAACGTGAATTATTCACGTTCGTGAAGCGGGTTAAAATCACGTTGAGTATAACCAGTATAAAGCTGGCGTGGACGACCAATACGATTGCCTGGGTCATTGTGCATTTCATCCCAATGGGCAATCCAGCCGATAGTACGAGACATCGCGAAGATCACGGTAAACATCGACACTGGAATACCGATCGCCTTGAGAATAATACCTGAGTAGAAATCAACGTTAGGGTAGAGTTTTTTCTCAATAAAATACTCATCACTTAATGCGATACGCTCCAGTTCCATTGCAACATCGAGCAATGGGTCCTGAATGTTGAGTTCGTTCAGTACATCATGGCAAGCTTCACGCATGACAGTCGCACGTGGATCATAGTTTTTGTAAACACGGTGACCAAAGCCCATAAGACGGAATGGATCATCTTTATCTTTGGCGCGTTCAACAAACTCAGGGATCATGTCGACACTGCCGATCTCTTCCAGCATTTTGAGGCAAGCTTCATTCGCACCACCGTGGGCAGGTCCCCAAAGTGAAGCAATACCTGCCGCGATACAAGCAAACGGGTTAGCGCCTGATGAACCGGCCAAACGGACGGTTGAGGTTGATGCATTTTGTTCATGATCGGCGTGAAGAATGAAAATTTTATCCATGGCACGTGATACCACAGGGCTTACTTCATACTCTTCACAAGGGGTGGCGAACATCATATGCAGGAAATTTTCCGCATAATCAAGATCGTTTCGAGGGAAGATAAATGGCTGGCCGATGGAATATTTGTAACACATCGCAGCCAAAGTTGGCATTTTGGATAGCAGACGGAAGGCCGTGATTTCACGGTGTGTTTCGTTATTGATATCCAGTGAATCATGATAGAACGCCGCTAACGCACCAACCACACCACACATGACGGCCATAGGGTGCGCATCACGGCGGAAGCCGTGGAAGAAGCTTGAAATTTGCTCATGTACCATGGTGTGACGAGTCACAGTAGTGCGGAATGTCTCATACTGGGCGCGTGTAGGAACTTCCCCGTATAGCAGGATATAACAAACCTCGAGGTAATCGGCGTTGTTGGCGAGTTCATCAATCGCATAACCGCGGTGAAGAAGGATACCATTATCACCATCAATGTAGGTGATTTGAGATTCACATGATGCAGTAGCGAGAAAACCAGGGTCGTATGTAAAGTAACCGTTAGCACCCAATTTGCGTACATCAAGTACTTCAGGCCCTTCTGTGCCCCCGATAATCGGCAGTTCGACGGGTGCTTCCCCTTCAATATGAAGAGTCGCTTTCTTGTCTGCCATAACAATCTCCTTTGTATTTTTATAATCCTAATCCAAGGCGGATGTATGATTGTTGTACCGCTAGGCGGTGAAAATGTCAATTTTTGTACTTGCTTGTGTGCGCTTGTTAATAAGTTTGGATAAAAATATGCAAATATCTAAAAGCGTGTTAGCGGTCATGTAACGACATTTGTATTTGATTGTTGCGAAGCGTATACTCGCAACAGGTCTCTGGTTCTGCTATTGCCGGGTATAAATACTTAAATTATCAATTACTTCAGTGAGTTAGGTGTTGTTTGGTGCTATTTGCTCACTAAACATTTGCGCAACATGACGTTGCTCTAATGTTAATGCTGTTGTTCGGTCTAAGCGGGAACGGAGAGTTATAACAATAAAATTGCTTCAATGGAGCTGAGTGGGCAATCACCGTGAAAGTAAATAAGCCAAGACCTATCAACCTCGACCTACAGACGATTCGCTTGCCTTTAACAGCGATAGCGTCAATTTTACACCGCGTCTCAGGCGTGATCACCTTTGTTGCTGTTGCCATTTTACTGTGGCTTCTCAATCTATCCTTATCTTCCGCCGATGGTTTCGCCAGTGCTGTCAGTATTGTCGACAGTTTCTTTGTGAAATTCGTACTGTGGGGAATATTAACCGCATTGTTTTATCATCTTGTGGTGGGGATCCGTCATCTATTGATGGATATGGGATATTTTGAAGAAATGGAAACCGGTATCGTCAGTGCTAAAGTCAGTTTCGTGATTGTTGCAGTACTGTCTCTTTTTGTTGGGGGGTTAGTATGGTAAACAATGTTTCGACAATTGGCCGTAATGGCATTCATGATTTTATTTTGATCCGTGCGACCGCTGTAATTCTCACCTTTTATACCCTCTATATGGTTGGTTTTTTTGCCTTCGGGCCTGAACTGACATTTCAAACGTGGACAGCATTTTTTAGTCAATTAAGCACTAAGGTTTTTACGATGCTGGCGTTGTTGTCGATTTTGATCCATGCCTGGATTGGACTATGGCAAGTACTGACTGACTATATTAAGTCCGCCATATTGCGTGCTGGTATTCAGTTTGGTGTTGTTGTTGTTCTTTTGGCTTACCTGTTCTCGGGTTTCTTCATTGTGTGGGGTGTATAAGTGAGCATTGCAGTTCGTGAATTTGATGCCGTAGTTATTGGTGCTGGTGGTGCAGGTATGCGTGCCGCTCTGCAAATTTCAGAGCAAGGCTTGAAATGTGCTTTGCTATCAAAAGTATTCCCTACTCGATCACATACCGTGTCTGCTCAGGGTGGAATCACTGTTGCGTTGGGTAATTCTCATCCGGATAACTGGCAGTGGCACATGTACGATACCGTAAAAGGATCGGATTACATTGGGGATCAGGATGCCATTGAATATATGTGTAAGAATGGGCCGAAATCGGTCATTGAGCTAGAGAAAATGGGGTTACCATTTTCGCGGTTTGATAATGGCACCATTTACCAGCGCCCTTTTGGTGGGCAATCGAAAGAATTTGGCGGTGAGCAAGCAGCACGTACAGCTGCGGCTGCTGACCGTACTGGTCATGCGTTGCTTCATACCTTGTATCAGCAGAATATAAAACATAAAACCACGATATTCTCTGAGTGGTATGCGCTTGATTTAGTGCAAAATCAAGATGGTGCGATTTTAGGCTGTACCGCATTGTGTATGGAAACAGGCGAAATTTGTTACTTCAAGTCCAAGGCCACCATCCTCGCAACAGGCGGTGCGGGGCGGATTTATGCATCAACCACCAATGCACATATTAATACTGGTGATGGTGTGGGTATGGCACTGCGTGCAGGTGTACCGATGCAAGACATGGAAATGTGGCAGTTTCACCCAACCGGTATTGCCGGAGCCGGGGTCTTGGTCACAGAAGGTTGTCGAGGTGAAGGTGGCTATCTGCTTAATAAAGATGGTGAGCGCTTTATGGAGCGTTATGCACCGAATGCCAAAGACTTGGCAGGGCGTGATGTGGTCGCTCGCTCAATGATGGTTGAGATCCGCGAAGGTCGAGGTTGCGATGGGCCATGGGGGCCACATCTTAAGCTTAAACTTGATCATCTAGGTAAAGACGTGCTGGAATCGCGTCTGCCGGGTATCTGTGAACTCTCTCGTACCTTTGCCCATGTCGATCCCGTCAAGGAGCCGATTCCGGTGATCCCAACCTGCCATTACATGATGGGTGGGGTGCCAACGCAAGTATCAGGTCAGGCGATTAAGCAAACCGACGCGGGTAGTGATGTTGAGGTGCAAGGCCTGTTTGCGTGTGGAGAAATCGCGTCGGTATCGGTACATGGCGCTAACCGCTTGGGCGGTAACTCCCTGCTTGATCTGGTGGTATTTGGCCGCGCGACGGGCCTGCATCTTGGTGAAACGCTTTTAGCTCAAACAGAGGCACGTCCTGCAACAGACTCTGATATTGAAGCCTCTTTGGCTCGGGTTAACCGTTGGAATCGTACACAGAATGGTGAAGATCCTGTTCAAATCCGTAAAGATCTCCAAACGTGTATGCAGAATAATTTTTCTGTCTTCCGTGAAGGAGCGGCAATGGCGACTGGGCTGGAAGAGTTGAAAGTGATCCGTGAACGCCTGAAAGACGCTCGGCTCGACGACACGTCAAGTGAGTTTAATACTCAGCGTGTAGAATGCCTGGAACTGGATAACTTGATGGAAACTGCTTACGCCACTGCTGTGGCTGCCAATTATCGTACTGAGAGCCGTGGTGCCCATGCACGATTTGATTTTCCAGAACGAGATGATGCGAGTTGGTTATGCCATTCTATTTACAATCCGGATACTGAACAGATGTCAAAGCGTCAGGTTAATATGACTCCAGTACATCGGGAAGCATTTCCGCCAAAAGCGCGTACTTACTAAGGGGAGGGATAGATGATGAAGTTGAATTTCTCGATTTACCGTTATAACCCTGATGTTGATAACGCGCCACATATGAAGGGCTACACCCTTGATGTGCCAGAAGGTTCGGATATGATGGTACTCGATGCGCTTATTCTGCTTAAGGAGCAAGACCCGACGTTATCTTTTCGCCGTTCTTGCCGAGAAGGGGTGTGTGGTTCGGATGGTATCAATATGAACGGTAAAAACGGTTTAGCATGTATTACGCCGTTATCAGCCTTTATGGGGGAGACGACCATCGTTATTCGTCCATTACCGGGCTTGCCAGTGATCCGTGATCTGATCATCGATATGGAACAATTCTATACCAACTATGCGAAGGTGAAGCCGTATCTGATAGATGAAGGAAGCCAACCTCCGGCGCGTGAAAACCTGCAATCACCGGAAGAGCGAGCCCATCTTGACGGCCTATATGATTGTATTATGTGCGCATGTTGTTCGACATCGTGTCCGTCATTTTGGTGGAATCCGGATAAATTTATTGGCCCGGCAGGCCTGTTGGCTGCCTACCGTTGGCTAATTGATAGCCGTGATACTGCAACTGATGAACGTTTGGCCGATTTGGACGATGCTTTTAGTGTTTTTCGTTGCCATGGCATCATGAACTGTGTAAATGTTTGTCCTAAGGGGCTAAATCCGACGAAGGCGATTGGTCACATCAAGACAATGTTGCTTAAGCGCGCAGTCTAATATTTCGAATTATCGATATGCTGGCTTTTCGATTCGCTGTCGTGAGCCAGCTTTAAGCCCGGCTTTGAGACCGGTGCAAACGGCGATAACTAGTGGTTAAGGGAAAACAATGCAGAACGGCGTTATGAAGACTTGGCTTGAGTCTTCACACCTGGCTGGCGCCAATGCAACTTATGTAGAGGATCTCTACGAGTTGTATCTTAGCGATCCAGAATTGGTAGACGAAGAATGGCGTCATATTTTTAGTGACTTACCTGTGGTTAATGAAACGGTTGTTGAGCAGCCTCATTCACGTGTTCGTGACTATTTTCGGCGTCTCGCAAAGGAAACAACCTATCTAAGTGCTAACGTCAGTGATCCAGACGTTGATGCCAAGCAGGTGAGGGTATTGCAGCTTATTAATGCATACCGTTTCCGTGGACATCAGCACGCGAATTTGGACCCATTGGGTTTATGGCAGCAGGAGCGAGTTCCCGATCTCGCTCCTGAGTTCCATAACCTAACAGAAGATGATTTCAATGAAACGTTTAACGTGGGGTCATTTGCCATCGGGCAAGAGACCATGAAGTTATCTGAGTTGTATGATGCGCTGAAGAAAACCTATTGCGGTTCAATTGGTGCCGAGTACATGCACATCACTAACACCGAGGAAAAACGCTGGATTCAGCAGCGATTGGAGTCGGTCGTTGGTCAGGGCGCATTCAGTCAGGAAGAGAAGCTGACGTTTCTTGATGAGTTAACGGCAGCGGAAGGCCTAGAGCGATACTTAGGGGCGAAATTCCCGGGAGCGAAGCGATTCTCCTTGGAAGGTGGTGATGCCATGATCCCAATGGTGAAAGAGCTGATCCGTTACGCAGGAACAAATGGTATCCGAGAAGTTGTGGTTGGGATGGCTCACCGTGGCCGACTGAACATGCTTGTGAATGTACTTGGGAAAAAACCGCAAGATTTATTTGATGAGTTTGCGGGGAAGCATGGCGAGAGTTGGGGAACGGGTGATGTTAAATATCACCAAGGTTTCTCTGCTGATTTCGCAACCCCTGGTGGTGATGTCCATCTGGTGTTGGCATTTAACCCATCACACCTTGAAATTGTTAATCCGGTTGTCGTGGGCTCAGTACGCGCTCGTCAGGATCGCCTTAATGACCGAGATGGCTCGCAGGTACTGCCAATCACCATTCATGGTGACTCCGCGATAGCGGGGCAAGGCGTTGTTGCTGAAACATTTAATATGTCTCAGTCGCGTGGTTACCGCGTCGGTGGTACTATTCGTATTGTGGTGAATAACCAGATCGGTTTTACCACCTCCAATCCAAACGATACCCGCTCAACCCAGTACTGTACCGATATTGCCAAAATGGTACAGGCACCTATCTTCCATGTGAATGCCGATGATCCTGAAGCTGTCGCTTTTGTGACGCGTATTGCCCTTGAATACCGCAACACCTTCAAGCGTGATGTTGTTATCGATTTAGTGTGCTATCGCCGTCATGGACATAACGAAGCGGATGAGCCGAATGCCACGCAGCCGTTGATGTACCAAAAAATCAAGAAACACCCGACGCCGCGTAAGATATATGCCGATGCACTGACTGATGCAGGTACGGTGGATTTGGAAACGGCGACTGGGCTGATCAATGAATATCGCGACGCGTTAGATCGTGGTGAATGCGTGGTGAAGGAATGGCGACCAATGAAAATGCACTCTGTGGATTGGTCTCCATACCTAGGGCATGACTGGACAGTCGGCTGGGCGAATAGAGTGGATATCGCTCGTTTGCAGGATCTTGCCCTGCGAATTTGTCAGATTCCAGAAAGCCATAAGTTACAAAGCCGTGTTCAGAAGCTATATAACGATCGCTTGGCGATGGCGTCTGGTGAGAAAATGCTGGACTGGGGTATGGCTGAGACACTGGCGTATGCAACGTTGGTGGATGAAGGTAAACGTATCCGTATTACAGGCCAAGATTCAGGGCGAGGTACATTTTTCCATCGCCATGCCGTGTTGCACAATCAGGGTGACGCCAGTACCTATATCCCATTGGCTAATATTCATGATAAGCAGGGACCATTCCAAGTATTTGACTCCGTGCTATCTGAAGAAGCAGTATTGGCTTTTGAATATGGATATGCCACTGCAGAGCCGAGTGGCCTGACGGTGTGGGAAGCGCAGTTTGGCGATTTTGCCAATGGTGCCCAAGTAGTTGTCGACCAGTTTATCAGTTCAGGCGAGCAGAAGTGGGGGCGTATGTGTGGCCTAACAATGTTACTGCCTCATGGCTATGAAGGTCAGGGGCCAGAGCATTCCTCAGCTAGGTTGGAGCGTTATCTGCAACTGTGCGCTGAACAAAATATGCAGGTCGTGATCCCGTCTACCCCCGCTCAGGTTTATCACATGTTACGTCGTCAGGTCGTACGACCAATGCGTCGTCCTCTGATAGTGATGTCACCTAAATCGTTACTTCGTCACCCATTGTGTATCTCTACGATGGATGAGCTAGCAAATGGGACGTTCCAGCCTGCGATTGGTGAGATTGATCCGCTTGATCCGAAGCAGGTTAAGCGAGTTGTGTTCTGTTCGGGCAAGGTTTATTTTGATCTGCTTGAGCAGCGTCGTAAACAAGAACAGACCGATGTTGCGATTATTCGTATTGAGCAGCTATACCCGTTCCCGAAAGAAGATGTTGAAGCGGCACTAACAGATTATCAACATGTGACTGATTTTATTTGGTGTCAGGAAGAGCCACAGAATCAGGGGGCTTGGTATTCAAGCCAGCATAACTTCCGATCTGCTCTTCCTGCCGATGCTCAGTTGGACTATGCAGGACGACCAGCGTCCGCATCACCGGCTGTTGGGTATATGTCGGTTCACTTGAAACAGCAACGCGCGCTCGTTGAAGACGCATTGACAATAGCTTAATAAGAACTGGAACAATAAGGACAAAACCGCTATGACGATCGAAATTCTGGTTCCCGATTTACCTGAATCAGTTGCAGATGCGACAGTGGCTACTTGGCATAAACAGCCAGGCGATGCCGTTACACGTGATGAAGTTTTGGTTGATATCGAAACCGATAAAGTGGTGCTGGAAGTTCCGGCGCCGGAAGATGGCATTCTAGAAGCCATTTTGGAAAGTGAAGGTACCACGGTTTTGACCAAGCAATTGATTGGCAAGATCAAAGTGGGCGCGGTTGCGGGTGAGCCAACAGCCGATGTGCCTGCACAAGCTGAAGCATCACCAAACAAGCGTAATACCGCAGCGCTTGGCGAGGAAAGCAATGAGGCACTTAGCCCTGCAGTCCGTCGTCTGTTGGGGGAACACAGTATTAAAGCCTCTGACGTGAAAGGAACGGGTGTGGGTGGTCGTATCACTCGAGAGGACGTTGAAGCATTAATTAAAGACGTTAAAGCCGCTCCTGCACCTAGTGCGGTTGTTGAAGCGAAGGTCGAGGTTCCACTGGCGCACCGTAGTGAAAAACGCGTACCAATGACTCGCTTGCGTAAGCGTGTTGCTGAGCGTCTGCTCGAAGCAAAAAACAGCACGGCGATGCTAACGACGTTTAACGAAGTGAACATGAAGCCCATCATGGATCTTCGTAAGCAGTACAAAGATATTTTCGAAGAGCGTCATGGTATTCGACTGGGCTTTATGTCCTTCTATGTGAAGGCGGTTGTTGAAGCGCTGAAACGTTATCCTGAAGTGAATGCATCAATTGATGGTGATGATATTGTTTATCATAACTTCTTTGATGTGAGTATTGCCGTATCAACCCCTCGTGGGTTGGTCACTCCTGTCTTGCGTGATTGCGATAAGCTGAGTCTGGCTGAGATCGAAAAAGGGATCCGCGAACTGGCGATAAAAGGTCGTGATGGTAAGTTGACGGTCGATGATCTGACAGGAGGAAATTTCACCATTACCAATGGCGGAGTATTTGGTTCGCTGATGTCGACACCGATTATCAATCCGCCGCAGTCAGCGATTCTTGGGATGCATAAAATTCAAGATCGTCCAATGGCAGTAGAAGGTAAGGTAGAGATCTTACCAATGATGTATCTGGCTCTGTCTTATGATCACCGCTTAGTGGATGGCCGTGAGTCTGTGGGGTATTTGGTAACCATCAAGGATCTACTTGAAGATCCAACCCGTTTGCTGCTCGACGTATAATATTGCTTAAGCAGTAACACTGCATCAAGGCCGGATTGGCTCAACATCCGGCCTTGATGACAAGCAGTCAATAAGAAGAAATACCCAAGAGTATTTCATATGGATATAACACGTCCCGTAGGGATAAATTAAATGGATAGAACAAGATGAATTTGCATGAATATCAGGCGAAGCAGCTGTTCGCCGAGTACGGTCTGCCTGTTCCAGAAGGTTACGCATGTGATACCCCGCAGGAAGCAGCTGAAGCTGCGGGTAAAATTGGTGGTGAAAAATGGGTTGTAAAGTGCCAGGTTCATGCTGGTGGACGTGGTAAAGCGGGCGGTGTTGAACTGCATAATACGAAAGAAGGCATTAAAGCGTTTGCTCAAAAGTGGTTAGGTAAGAACCTTGTCACTTACCAAACAGATGCTAATGGCCAGCCCGTCACGAAAATTTTGGTTGAAGAAGCCTCTAATATCACTAATGAGCTGTATCTTGGTGCTGTGGTTGACCGTGGTACCCGCCGTATTGTATTTATGGCCTCAACAGAGGGCGGTGTGGAAATCGAGAAGGTAGCAGAAGAGACACCTGAACTTATCCATAAGGCCGCGATTGACCCCTTGGTTGGCCCCCAACCTTATCAAGGTCGCGAATTAGCTTTTAAACTGGGCCTTAAAGGCGATCAAATTAAGCAATTCACAAAAATATTCCTTGGTCTTGGCAAGATGTTCTCTGACTATGACTTAGCCCTATTGGAAATCAATCCATTGGTTATCACCGGGGATGACAGTCTACTTTGCCTTGATGGGAAAATTAATATTGATTCCAATGCATTGTATCGCCAGCCGAAACTGCGCGAAATGCATGATCCGTCGCAAGATGATGAACGTGAAGCCCACGCCGCTCAGTGGGAACTTAACTATGTTGCTCTGGATGGTAATATTGGCTGCATGGTTAATGGTGCAGGACTCGCAATGGGCACGATGGATATCGTTAACCTGCATGGTGGCCAGCCAGCTAATTTCCTTGATGTTGGCGGTGGTGCAACCAAAGAGCGGGTGACGGAAGCCTTTAAGATCATCCTGTCTGATTCCAATGTGAAAGCCGTTTTGGTGAATATTTTTGGGGGGATTGTTCGCTGTGATTTAATCGCAGAAGGGATCATCGGCGCCGTTGAAGAAGTGGGTGTAACCGTACCGGTGGTTGTGCGCCTTGAAGGGAATAACGCGGTACTAGGTGCTGAAACATTGGCAAAAAGCGGTTTGAATATCATTGCTGCGACTTCGCTCACCGAAGCAGCTGAAAAAGTCGTTGCTGCCGCGGAGGGCAAATAATGTCAGTACTAATTAATAAAGAAACCAAAGTGATCTGCCAGGGCTTTACCGGCGGTCAGGGGACATTTCATTCTGAGCAGGCGATTGAGTACGGCACACAGATGGTTGGTGGGGTATCACCAGGCAAAGGAGGAACCTCACATCTGGGGTTACCAGTGTTCAATACTGTGCGAGAAGCGGTAGAAGCCACGGGAGCAACCGCGACCGTTATTTATGTGCCTGCACCTTTCTGTAAAGATGCCATTTTGGAAGCGATTGATGCTGGTATTGAGCTTATTGTCACGATTACAGAAGGGATCCCTACCTTAGATATGCTAGATGTAAAAGTACGTCTGGATGAATCTGGTGTGCGTATGATTGGCCCGAACTGCCCAGGCGTGATCACGCCTGATGAGTGTAAGATCGGTATTATGCCGGGTCATATTCATAAAGCGGGTAAAGTCGGGATTGTATCGCGCTCAGGCACCCTGACCTATGAAGCGGTTAAGCAGACGACTGATGAGGGCTTTGGCCAGTCCACGTGTGTGGGCATTGGTGGTGATCCAATTCCGGGTTCTAACTTCATTGATATTCTGGCATTGTTTGAAAACGACCCCGCCACTGAAGCTATCGTTATGATCGGCGAAATTGGAGGCACAGCAGAAGAAGAAGCGGCTGCCTATATTAAAGACAATGTAACTAAACCTGTTGTCTCTTATATTGCTGGTGTGACCGCACCTGCCGGTAAGCGGATGGGCCATGCTGGTGCGATTATTTCTGGTGGTAAAGGGACGGCTGAAGATAAATTTCAAGCGCTGGAATCTGCGGGTGTACGAACAGTAAAGAGCTTAGCTGATATTGGTAAAGCATTACGTGATGTTACTGATTGGTAGTCTTTGCGGATGATTAACAGAATGAAAAAACCCGCATATAGCGGGTTTTTTGTTGTTTGCAGGAAATATCGCTCACACCAATAAGACGGATTAAAATACGTTATTGATCCGTTTGTCTTGTTCGTTATTAGGCGTCGGATCGCTTGAACTGGCTAAGCATAAAGATAGCGGCAGCCGAGACAACCACTGATGGACCTGCTGGCGTGTCGTAATGCCATGACATTGCCAGTCCCGCGATGACCGCTGCGATACCGATTAAAGAAGCTAAGCCTGCCATCATTTCAGGACTTGTTGAGAACCGACGAGCGGTTGCTGCTGGAATGATCAATAGCGAAGTAATAATCAAAGCACCGACAAATTTCATCGCGACGGCGATAACTAAGCCTACCATCAGCATCAGCAGCAGGCGCATGAGATCGACATTCACCCCTTCAACTTGTGCTAACTCTTCATTGATCGTCATCGACAGCAGCGGGCGCCAGAGCCAAATAAGCATAGTCATTACAACAATGCCACCGCCGTAAATCCAATAAAGATCACTGGTGGTTACGGCGAGTAAATCACCGAATAAGTACGACATTAGATCAATACGGACGTGATCAAGAAAGCTGACGGCGACAAGGCCCAGAGACAGAGCACTGTGTGCAAGGATCCCTAATAGGGTATCCGTCGCGACATACTTTTGTCGTTGCAGGCTGACGAGAATAATGGCCAGCGCCATACAGCAGATAATCAACGCGAGGTTCAGGTTAATATTAAATAAGAACCCCAGTGCGATCCCAAGTAATGAGGCGTGTGATAGCGTATCACCAAAATAGGCCATTTTCCGCCAGACGACAAATGAGCCGAGCGGGCCAGCAAGGACGGCGATACCAATGCCTGCAATGAGCGCAGGCAGTAAAAACTCAAGCATTGTGTTTCTCGTGTTGTTCTACAGAGTGGTGGTCGTGCTGGCAAGGCCCAACGGGGTTGCCAGAGAGATCATGTTCATGGTTATGATGGTGGTGATAAAGAGCCAGCTGCTCACTCTGCTGGCGACCAAACAGGGCAACATAAGAGGGGTGGTTAGTGATCATATTGGGTTCACCGGAGCAGCAGATGTGGTGGTGTAAACAAATGACATGATCCGTTTTTGCCATCACTAGATGCAGATCGTGCGATACCATCATGATTGCGCAGTTTAGCTTATCGCGTAGCGATTGGATCAGGCTATAAAGCTCCAACTGGCCATTCACATCGACGCCTTGCACCGGTTCATCAAGTACCAGCAGGTCGGGTTTCTGTAATAGGGCTCTGGCAAGGAGCACGCGTTGCATCTCACCACCGGATAGTGAATGCATATTACTGTGCTGGAGGTGTTTGCCGTTAACCATCTCTAATGCCAGCGCTCGGTCATTGGCTTGATAGTGGCCAGCAAGGCGCATAAAGCGATCAACGTTCAGCGGTAGCGAATCATTGAGCGACAATTTTTGCGGTACGTAGCCAATGCGAAGACCTTTTTGACGAATAATTTTGCCAGTAGAGGGTTTATTGAGTCCGGTAATGACTTTGACAAGAGTCGACTTGCCAGCTCCGTTAGGGCCGATCAGGGTTGTGATCTGTCCTCGCTCAAGTTTGAGCGACACTTGATCCAGGACATGCCGCTCGGCGAATGTCACTGTTACTGCCTGTAATTCAACTAAAGTTGTCATAAGTTCTTTGCTTTAGGTATTTGCCAAAGTGAGATGTTATAATATAACATCTTTGCTGTTATTGTAATCCAGAATTATTTCAGGGAACTCTATTATGCGCCGTTTACTTCTTTCTTGCTGTACGTTAAGCCTGCTATTCTCATCGTCCCTTTGGGCTGATGAGCTTAAGGTGGTAACAACAGTTAAACCGCTAAGTCTGATCGTTCAGGCGTTGACACAAGGGGCGGCCACCAACGAAACATTATTGCCAGCAGGTGTTTCACCGCATGATTATTCGCTTCGCCCTTCTGATGCAAAAAAATTACACGATGCAGATTTAGTGGTTTGGGTGGGGCCAGAGCTTGAAATGTTCTTAACCAAGATCCTTGACGGTAAATCCAATACGCTGGCTTTAACCGCACAGAAAGGAATTGATTTTCGTCATTATGACAGCAATGAAGCGACTCATGATGAGCATGAGCATGAGCATGAGCATGAGCATGAGCATGAGCATGAGCATGAGCATGAGCATGAGCATGAGCATGAAGGTATTGATCCACACCTATGGTTAGGGCCAGATCAGGCAATGCAGGCCGCCAAGGTGATCACAAATAAACTTGTTGCGCTAGATCCTGAGCATAAAGCACAATATCAAGCGAATCTGACTGATTTTATTTCAGCGGTTGAAGGGACGGTGGTTTCGCTGGAGCAACAATTAAAGCCGTTAGCAAACCAAGGTTATTTTGTTTTTCATGATGGCTATGGCTATTTTGAGAATCAATTTAAGCTGAATAATCTGGGACATTTTACGGTTGAGCCCGATCGCCGCCCTGGAGCGAAAACCTTGGCATCAATCCGAACATCATTAAAAGAGGCGCAAGCTCGTTGCGTATTCAGTGAACCACAGTTCTCTCCTGCCGTAGTTGGTAGTGTGGTGCGTGGTACGGGAGTCAATGTTGGTTCCCTTGACCCAATGGCAACGGATATTGAGGAAGGAAAAGACGGGTATGTTCAGTTTCTTCATCAATTGGCACAGCAGTTTTCAACCTGCCTGAAAGAATAGACAGCACCGAATAAGTGCGCCAGTTGACAATTGCATGTACACATTGAGTAAAAAAAACGCACACTAGTGCGTTTTTTTATGTCTGCCCCCTCAATTTAAACATGTCAGCTTATATTCAATGTACTGATATTGCATAATAAGCATACATATCTCACGGAGCGTGATGGCTTTTTTCTTAGGCTATGTTTAGACGGATCACAGTAACCCTTCTTCTTTTTATTATGTCTTTTATTTTAGGCAGTCATGCTTGCGCCTCGAACTATCTGTTTTACCCCATGCCTATCAACAAACCGGGTAATATGATAATTGCTAACAAAGTGATTAAGGATACTCAGCGAGGACTTTGGGTCGTCGACACTCGAGGGGCGTTGTATTTTTATGATGGACTTTCACTTAAACCTGCTCGTGATGGCGAGGGGCAGCCAATTAACAAGGTTGAAGATGCGGTTATGGCCGGGCGACAACTGTGGTTGCTGAAAGACAGTGAGGCTTATTATTACTCACCAGCAACAACTGAATTACTGCGTCTAAATATTAGCTCGGAACCGATTGAGTCGATAGCAAGTAATGGTGATGGTGTCTGGTTCGCTAATCGACGAGGACTGTATCAACTGACCCAGCCTGAATTACCACCTAAAATAGTACCGTTTCAGCATCCGCTTAAACTGTATGGGCTTTATGTCGTGGGCAATTCTGTTTTTGTTGCGGTGAAACAAGGTGTGTACGAATATGCCATCGAGATGGATACAAAACCTAAGTTATTATTGCCTGAGCAGCAAGTTACTTCGATCGTACAAGACCCTCAGGGGCAATATTGGTTTGGCACACTGACTGGGTTATTTCGGGGCCCGTCGGGTGAACAGGTACATCTAGATGGTGTTCGAGATAATTTGCCTATATCTGCGTTACAGATGACAGAAAACGGTCTTTGGATTGGGACCAAAAATGGGTTGTATCTATACGACTTAATAACTTTTCAGCAGCGTCATTTTTTGCCTTCAGATGATAGTGATTTTACGCTAACTGGGCGTCGTATTATTGATTTAGAGCTGGATGCCCAAGGAGCACTATGGGTTGCTACCCCGCAAGGGATCAGTTATCAGCCGCAAGTACATGGACTGCTTAAGCGTTTGCAATTTGGAAATGAATCCGGGCAAATTAATGCGCGACGGATCAATGATATTGAATATACCAGTAATGGTAGCTATTGGCTGGCGACTGATAATGGGTTAGTCGAACTCTCACCGTTTATGGATATTATTCGTCACGATACCAGTTTGGGTAATATCGAGAAAATAGATGCGTGGCAGCAGGAACTATGGATCCTCTCGGACTCGAAAGTACGGATATATTCACGGCAGAGTCATCGCTGGGAAACGCTTTCAATGCCAGCCCATATCCGTGATGGTGACATTTCTAGCCTTTTGGTTGATCACTATGGCTCGGTATGGTTGGGGATGGTCTCACAATTATACCGTTACTGGCCTGATTCGAATGAATGGGTATCATTTGGCCAGCACTGGTTGCGAGATCCGATGGGCGATGAAGCCGTGACTGTGATTTTAGAAGACAGCGAATACCAAATTTGGGTCGGTACGGATTATGGTTTGTATCAATTTGAAGCGGGCCATCTTTATTTAGTGGCTGAAACGGTTGATCAAGGTGGCGTACTGGATCTTTATGAAGATAGGATGGGGCAACTTTGGGTGGCCAATCGCTATACTTTGCAATATTCACAAACGTTGGCACCTCTTGTTTTACGGTCGATCCCCCTGTTGGGAGGGAAAGCCTACCCGCATTGCATCGTGGGTGACGGTAAAGGAATATGGGTAACAACGACGAATGGTTTAGTCAATTTGTCATATCAAGGCCACATGCATCGGCATTTTTCAAGATTAGACGGTATTATTCCGAATGAATTTTATGCTCAGGCATGTCAGCGTACTGAAATCGGTCGATTGTTATTTGGCAGCAAAGAAGGAGTGGTTGCGATTCAGCCTGAGCAATTAATGGCAACTAAGGCTAATCACCTACCGCTGGCGGTAAGTGCCGTCCGAGTGAATAATCAGCTACATCAGTTGGGAGGTGCCGGGCAGGAAAAAATGTCGGTACCTTATGGTTCAATGGTGAGCATTGAGCTGAGTGTGCCAACTGAACGCCCGCTGTCCTATCGATTGATTGCTGATGGTAATGTCTCGTCGGATTGGCAGAGCTTAAATAGTCACTATTTACAGATCGAGTCCCTTTTTCCTGGCAGTTATCAGTTAGAGGTCATATTTGATGGGCAACATAGTGGTGACGGTGACATTTTACGTTATTCATTTATTGTTGAACGTCCTTGGTACCTGTCAGTTATATTAATAAGTGCATTCGTGTTGATTGCAGTGGTGATATTTTTCGTGCACTGGTATTGGCGTAGACGAATAGGTAGTGAGCAAAATCAGCAAGTTAAGCAAGCTGTGTATAAAAAAACAGCCAAAATTGAAATGCAAAAGAAGCTGCTTAATGCCAGTAATATGCAACTACAACGGATTTTAGAAATCCGACAAAATATGATGGCGCAGCTTTCTCATGAACTTCGCACGCCATTACACCTGTCATTGAGTTTATTAGCAGCATTGCGGCAACATGATCAGTCCAGTAGTAAGCTCGATGTGGTTGAAAAAAACATAACGCATTCACTGCATGTGACGGAGCAACTATTGTCATGTGATGCGCTAGCTTTGATTGAGCCTAAAAAACGCTATGAACAGCGTGTTGGGCCGATTTTGCAGGCATGCTGTATGAGTTGGCAAGCTGAAGCAGAAAAGAAACAGATTGCATTGTGCTTAGAGGACAGTACCTCAGAGGTGAGTGTGTTTCTTGCCCCTTATCACTTGGAGGTTATGCTGGGCAATTTGCTTTCAAATGCCCTCAAATATACCGATCGTAAAGGTGGAATAACGGTTAACGTGACAGAGGTCCAAGCTCAACTGGTTATTTCTGTCAGTGATACTGGACAGGGAATGACGGACGAAACCAAGGCACATTTATTTGAAAGTTATTATCAAGAAGACCCTATTTTTAATATCGAAGCTGGTTTTGGGTTAGGGCTCAGTACGGTAAAGCAGTTAGTCGAATTGTATCACGGAGATATTTCTGTGATCAGCTACCAGGGGGTTGGTAGTGAGTTTATTGTTCGATTGCCTGTGTACCGTTCATCAATGCATAGCGCTGAGATTTTGCCTGATCAGATAGAATCGGCTGAAGAGCTGCCTAGCGTGGTGATTGCCAGTGCCAGTACTGATAGCAAGGAATGTTGGATTTCTCTGCTTCGTCCCGATTTTCAGCTGACTTTCGTTGAGGATGGGTATGAGGCTTTGATTGCGATGCAGGATCAGGCACCGGATATGTTGATCACCGATTTGGTTCTTCCGGGGCTCAATGGCACTCAATTGCTACAGCGGTTAGCGGATGAACTGCCAGCAGATTATAACCCTAGGTTGATCCTTGTGGCAGAAGAGAATGCGATAGATCATAGTGATGTATTGATGGCAGGCTGGGCGCACGCTGTACTCTCTAAGCCAGTGGATGTATATCATGCGTTTATGGTGATTTCCAAACTGCTGAATATTCATCGGGATATGCCGATAGCTGCGTGTGTCGATGAGGAGTCGACACTTTTTTGGCGTGATAGCGTTAAAGCACTGGTTACTACTCACCTGCATCTTCCAAGTTTTGGGTCTGTAGAGGCGGCTAAGGCGCTTAATATGTCGGAACGAACATTATTACGTAAATTTAAGCAGGAATTTGGCCTTACGTTTAAAGATTATATTATTCAGTATCGCTTGGCTCAGGCTGCCTTAATGTTGAAACAGGGCGATCAAATATCTGATGTGGTATTGGCTTGTGGCTTTAAGGATTTATCATCGTTCTGTGCCCGCTTTAAAAATCATACAGGGCTAACACCTGCACAGTTTGCTCATGGTGCAGTAAGCTCGACACCTGTTACTGACGCATAAAGGCTAGATAGGCCCTGCCGCTAGTCAGCAGGGCATTTACACTTCATTCGTATAATCATTCTACCCCTGTTATCTCAATACGCCGGTTTTTAGCATAGCATCACCATGCATACACAGTTACATTTTGACTAGAAGCCATACATTTTTTTCTTAAACGACTATCTTGATGTCTCTGAGGGATATATTCTCAGTAGCGATTTATCATTTTTATATGGCTTATCAATATTGCAATCATTGAATGCAATATTGCATTTTATTTATTGATTTAAAACATGACTGAGGGTGTTTTAATCGGTATTATTGATAAAAACAATGCTAATTATTCTCATTTAAGGCTGTAGTTAAGTATGAAGCTGTCAGAAATGGCGTGTGGTATCGAAGGTGTAGTAACCGGGATGTCTGGCTTACCAACGGCCACTCGCAAAAAGCTTATGGTAATGGGCGTGCTACCCAATACTCCGATCAGTGTTGTGCGTGTGGCTCCTTTAGGGGATCCGCTTCAGGTTCGAGTGCGTGGTGTGGATATTGCGCTACGTAAGCAGCTCGCTGAAAGCATTTGTGTGGAGGTGAAATAATGCAGTACAACATTCTGACAGTCGGTAATCCAAACAGTGGTAAAACAACACTGTTTAATGGCTTGACTGGTGCCAAACAACAAGTCGGTAATTGGGCTGGCGTAACGGTTGAGAAAAAGACAGGCCGCTATGAGTGTGCCGGAGATAATTTCGCGCTGACAGATTTGCCGGGTATTTATAATTTAGACAGCGCTAATGATGCCAATAGTCTGGATGAAGTCATAGCCTCGCGTGCCATCCTGACAACGCCCGCTGATGTCATCATTAACGTGGTTGATGCATCATGTCTTGAGCGTAGCTTGTATATGACGTTACAGTTGAGAGAGCTGGGTCGTCCTATGGTTGTAGTACTCAATAAGATGGATGTACTGGAACGTCAACGTCAAGTGCTCGATGTGAAAGGGCTTGAGAATGCATTGGGTTGCCCAGTATTGACCTTGTCAGCTAATAATCTTAAGCAGGTTACTGAATTTAAGACCAAGCTACATAAAATGCTGGCTCAAGGTGTCGTGGTGAGCGACATTGCACTCAACTACGGTACACCGTTTGAACTGGCAATTGCAGAGCTGGAACCTCTCGTCGTTAATCAGGATTTGAAGGCACGGGCTCAGGCGATCCGAATCCTTGAAAATGACACACTGGTTATTCATACCTTGTCAGATGCTGATAAAAATCAGGCTTGTAATATTCGTAATCAATTGATGGTTAATGTGGATCCTGATATTCAGGTTGCGGATACCCGCTACAGCTATTTGTATGAATTATGTCAAAAAGTACGTCGTCAGGAAGGTAAATTAAGTCGTAGCCTGAGTGATAAAATAGATCAGATACTACTGCACCGCGCTTTTGGTATTCCCTTCTTTTTTGTGGTGATGTATTTGATGTTCATGTTCTCCATCAATATTGGTGGGGCATTCATCGACTTTTTTGATATCAGTGTCGGCTCATTATTAGTTGGTGGGGGACATCATTTACTGGATGGGCATTTACCCGTTTGGTTAGTGACTATTATTGCCGATGGTATTGGTGGTGGTATCCAGACCGTCGCGACCTTTATTCCAGTGATCGCCTGTTTGTATATGTTCTTAGCATTGCTCGAGAGTTCTGGCTATATGGCTCGTGCAGCCTTTGTGCTGGATAAAGTGATGCAGAAGGTGGGCTTACCAGGTAAAGCATTTGTGCCATTGGTATTGGGTTTTGGCTGTAATGTACCGGCTATTATGGCAACACGTACGTTGGAGCAGGAACGCGAGCGTAAGCTGGCAGCCGCGATGGCACCGTTTATGTCATGTGGTGCGCGTTTGCCTGTTTACGCACTGTTTGCTGCAGCTTTCTTCCCTGAAAATGGCCAAAATGTCGTTTTTGCCTTGTATCTATTGGGTATTGCTGCGGCTGTGTTAACTGGGTTAATTTTGCGCCATACCATTTACCCGGGTAGCAGTGATAGTTTTATCATGGAGATGCCGGATTATGAATTGCCAACATTGCGTAATATTGGCATTAAGACCTGGCAAAAACTGAACAAGTTTGTACTGGGAGCCGGTAAGACGATTGTGGTTGTCGTTACCGTCTTAAGCTTTTTTAACTCGATGGGCACAGACGGTTCATTTGGTAATGAAGATAGTGCTAACTCGGTGCTGTCAAAAGCTGCACAGGTGGTGACACCGGTACTGGCTCCTATTGGCATTAAAGCCGATAACTGGCCGGCAACCGTGGGTATTATCACGGGTATTTTTGCCAAAGAAGCCGTTGTTGGTACGTTAAATAGTCTTTATGCCCCGTCAGATAACGGTGAGGCGGCTGACTATGATTTACTTGCGAGCCTGAAAGAAGCAGTAGAGACCATTCCTGCAAACCTAGCCGATTTAAGCTATTCCGACCCGCTTGGTATGAGCGTTGGTGAGCTGGAAGATACAGCGGCTATAGCGCAGGATCAAGAAGTTGATGCCTCTATCTTTGGTAACATCCAAGCGCATTTTGTTAGTTCTGCGGCGGCAATGGCCTATTTGATCTTTATTTTGCTGTATACGCCATGTGCCGCGGCGATGGGCGCTTATGTGCGTGAATTTGGTCAGAAGTTCTCACTGTTCATCGCGAGTTGGACCATGTTATTGGCCTATACCTTTGCCACTCTATTCTATCAGTTGGCCCATTTTATGGATCATCCGATGACGAGTATGCTATGGATTGGTTTCTTCGTTGCCCTGAATGTAGGGCTGTTTATTCTCTTTAAATATCAGGGAAGAAAACAGGATAAAGAACTGGTACTACTATGATTTTACAGCAGCTAAAACAGTATATTGAGCAACAAGGCCGTACCAGCCGTACGTCATTGGCTAACCATTTTGGGATGTCAGAAGATGGCGTGGACGCAATGCTGGAAGTCTGGATCCGTAAAGGAAAAGTCGGACGAGAACTGGTTGGCTGCGGAAGTGATGGTTGTTGCCAGAGTGCCAAAGACATTTGGTACCGTTGTTTACAAGATAACGAATTATCAGTTACGGTGATACGTAGCTAAATTGTATTGATAAACGCATAAATAAAAGGCAACCGAAAGGTTGCCTTTTTTATTTTGCTTTTTCCATTTCACGCTATTGGATTAATCTTGTGTGACAAACCCGTCAATCAAGCTTAATTCTGCTCGCAGCTCGTCGGCTAATGCTTGTTGTAGTTCATCATTACGTTGAACGCTATCGGTATTGCCCCAGACGGGACCAGGCCAAGCAATATCTGTTTTGAATCGAGCGATATGATGAACATGCAACTGGGGTACCAGATTACCCAATGCGCCAATGTTGATTTTATCGGCCTGATAATCATTCTCCAGTAGTGTTGCAACAGCACTTGATTCTCGCATAAGCTGAGATTGTTCATCTTGAGGGAGATGGTGGATTTCAGTTAAGGCCTCTTTGCGTGGCACCAAGATCAGCCATGGCCCCAGCGCTTCTTTAGAGAGTAAAACTTGGCACAGCGGAAGATCACCTAAAATGGTGGTATCTGCGGCTAGTCTCGGATGGAGTGTAAATGGCATCAAATTATTCCTTATTTGTATTGTACAGCTCACATGCTGGAATATTAACCATGCCCGCATAGATTGGCTGGGTTAGGATAAAAACGCTAGGAACTGTATGGATGTCAGTAAGATAGTAATAATAAAAAAGAGTAGCAATATTTTATAACGAATAAGTTACGTTATTCCTTTTAGCTATATTGTTGTGGTGTATCTACTTGGACAATGAATGGCTATCTTGGACGATGATGTATTCTAGGTGAGGATTGTGCTCATGGTAACAGAGTATCAAGACGTGCTGGACTTCTGGTTCGGTGAAAGCGATAACGAGGTTGTGAGCCCTGAACGTAATCAATTGTGGTTTCAAGGGGGGAAAGAGACGGATGTGATGATAGCTCAGCGCTTTCAACGATTAGTCAGCCGAGCAGGGCTTGGTGAACTCAATCATTGGACGCAAGAGCCGAAGGGGACCTTGGCTTTAATTATTTTGTTGGATCAGTTTTCACGCAATATTTACCGTGGATTAAGCGCGGCATTTCGCTATGACGCTTTAGCATTGGCCTTGTGCAAACGAGGGCTGGCTCTGAATCAGGATTTGAAACTGGATCCGATTGAACGTGTATTTTTTTACCTACCGCTAGAGCATTCAGAGGCATTGGAAGATCAAGAGGAAGCCGTGTTTAATTTTGATCGCCTGCGACAGGTTGTCACCCCCTCAGACGCCAGTACATTTGAAGGTTTTTATCAATATGCCGTCAGTCACCATGATGTGATCAAGCAGTTTGGTCGATTCCCTCACCGAAATGCGGCTAATGGCCGACTGTCGACTCAGGAGGAACTGAATTGGCTTAATGGTGGAGGACAGCGCTTTGGCCAATAATGCCTGAACGGGTTATTTTGAGTAAAATACAAGCCTTCTGAGCGTGCTCGAGAAGGCTTTTATTCTTAGATTGATTAGCAACTAGTGCTAGTCGATATTACATGCGATCTAAGGTTTCAATACCCAATAGGTCAAGGCCTTGTTTGATTGTCTTCGAGGTTAGCAGTGCCAGTTTCAGACGGCTTTGCTTCACATCGTCTGCCGCATTTAGGATTGGGCACGCTTCGTAGAAGCTAGAGAAAATACCCGCTAGTTCGAACAGGTATGCACACATTAGGTGAGGCTGACCTTCACGAGCCACTGACTGCACCGCTTCTTCAAACTGAAGCAGTTTAGACAGAAGGGCTTGTTCTTTCTCATCAGTGATAACGATAGGCTGAGTAAGTTCTGCCAGTTCAACGTTAGCACGCTTGAAGATAGACGCAACACGGGTGTAAGCATACTGCATGTACGGTGCAGTGTTGCCTTCAAACGCTAGCATGTTATCCCAATCGAAGATGTAGTCAGTTGTACGGTGCTTAGAGAGATCCGAGTATTTAACCGCAGCCATCGCAACGGTTTTTGCAATGTTTGCTTTCTCAGCGGCATCCAGCTCTGGGTTTTTCTCTTCAATAAGCTTATTCGCGCGTTCTTCTGCTTCATCCAAAAGATCCGCAAGACGGACAGTACCACCTGCACGAGTCTTGAATGGACGACCGTCTTTACCTAGCATCATACCGAATGCATGGTGCTCAAGAGAAACGCTCTCAGGTACATAACCGGCTTTACGTACGATAGACCATGCCATCATCAGGTGCTGATGCTGACGTGAATCGATGAAGTAAAGTACGCGGTCAGCGTGTAGCTGCTCATAACGGTATTTCGCACAAGCAATATCTGTTGTGGTGTATAGGAAGCCACCATCACGTTTCTTGATGATAACGCCCATAGGCTCACCATCTTTATTCTTGTACTCATCAAGGTAAACAACAACAGCGCCATCACTTTCAACAGCCAGACCTTTAGCTTCAAGATCGGCAACAATGCCAGGTAGCATATCGTTGTACATTGATTCGCCCATGACGTTCTCGTCAGTAAGCGATACATTCAAACGGTCATAGTTACGCTGGTTTTGCTTAAGTGTAATTTCGACCAGCTGTTTCCACTTTTCTAGGCAGTATTCATCACCGCTTTGTAGGCGAACTACATAGTTACGTGCAGTTTTAGCAAACTCTTCGTCTTCATCATAAAGCACTTTGGATTCACGGTAGAAGCTTTCTAGATCGCTGATGTTCATTGAAACATCGCCACCTTCTTGCTCTTTACGTTCCATGTTCGCGATAAGCATACCGAACTGTGTACCCCAGTCGCCGAGGTGGTTCGCACGGATCACGTTATGGCCGAGGAACTCAAGCGTACGTACAACGGCATCACCGATGATGGTTGAACGTAGGTGACCAACGTGCATTTCTTTAGCAACGTTAGGCGCCGAGTAGTCGACAACAATGGTTTGCTGCTTATCTTTTGCAACACCTAAGTGCTCATCTTTCAGTGCAATTTCAGCTTGCTCAGCAAGCCATTTTTTGCAAAGGAAAATATTAATGAAACCCGGGCCTGCAATTTCAACTTTTTCTGCAATGCCATCGAGGTCAAGTTGCTCGATAACTTTTTGTGCGAACTCGCGAGGGTTAGTTCCCAGTCGCTTAGCGGCACCCATGATACCGTTGGCTTGGTAATCACCGAATTGGGCTTTTGCTGACTGACGAACGGCAGCAGGGCTACCTGCGGGTGCCCCAGCGGCTTCTAATGCCTGGGATACTTTGTCATTAATGAGTGCTTGAATGTTCACACGCTTATCCTTTAAATCGTTTGTTACGCCAGTGAAGTACTGGCGAGGCAACAGCGTCAGCGTATTCAAAGAGAATAACCGTCAAAAATACTCACGACCGCTGGTATATACTGATAATCCCAGAGGAGTTTTTGATAACGTGAGTATTTTTGACGGGGCCGCCTCGGAGAAAATGAGGGACATCTTGAATACGTCGGTTGCATTACCCTAATAATACCCACAACTTTAGGTCATTTGGCAAGGTATAACCGCGATACTGCGTGATTTTTTTTCATGGCCGATTGTTGATGATAAATAATGGTAAAAACAAGACGTGATAAGGACTATACCGTAGTCCCTAAGGCTGTTGTTACGATCAAAACTGTGGATAATCATGCAAGTCATCGGCCTATATACCCAAGTTATCTCTAGATACTCGTTGAAACGAGTCGCTTGGGTAGACATGAAAAATTGGAGAAAACACATGTACCCATTAAAACAGAAGGGGCTACACCCGGTTCAAATGCTTGAGCAGTTACCGACTTTTATTGCCAAGATTGAAGGGTTAGCGTCGGAGTTAGGCCTAACTCTTGCTGATTATCAAGCCGATCACATTGCATTGCGCGTTAATGACTGGGAATTAGCCGAGCAACTTCATCTGGCCTGGTTGGCGTATGGTGACGAGTGGTCAAACAATACCATTAACGGACGTCCAATTGTGGTGATTGGTTTTCATCAGCCCTTGCAGATAGGGGCATGGACAATTGAAGCGCTAGAACTGCCTTATCCGGGGGATAAACAGTACCCGCATGAGGGGTGGGAGCATGTTGAGTTTGTGATCCCGTCACAAGTAACAGAGACCGATGCACTTAAGGTTGTGTTGAATGATACCTTTCCGGCGTTGGCCATGAAATGGGATGGATTCACAGAGCAAGGCGTGAAAGTAAAAGCAAGCTGCCCGTCAGGGGACAAAGAGCGTTTGGCTAATCCAACTTATGCGTTTAAGAAAAATGGGGTATGCATCAAGCTGCATCCTTGTTCGCTAAAAGCTGTCATAGCAAGCGAAGACGTATAATCGGCTAACAGAAGTGCTTGACCTTATTTCATTTCAAGCACTTCATCTGCTCGACCCTCGACCCTCGACCCTCGACCCTCGACCCTCGACCCTCGACCCTCGACCCTCGACCCTCGACCCTCGACCCTAGAGGATCACCGTCCGGTTGCCATAGACAAAAACTTTGTCATCAATGACCAACCCTAACGCTTTGCTTAGGACCGATTTTTCAACATCACGGCCAGCTTTAGCCATATCTTCTCCACTGAAGGTGTGATCAACAGGAATGACGTTCTGGGTAATGATTGGTCCTTCATCAAGATCGTTGGTGACGAAGTGGGCGGTTGCTCCGATGATTTTTACCCCGCGTTCGAAGGCTTGCTGATAGGGTTTTGCCCCGATAAAAGCAGGCAGAAAGCTATGGTGGATATTGATGATCTTATGGGGGAATTGAGCAACAAAATTCGGTGTTAAGATCCGCATATATTTCGCTAATACCACATAATCAGGCGTGTATTGCTGTATCGTGGCTAGAAGTTGTGTTTCATGTTCTTCGCGACTAAGCCCATCATGGCTGACATGATGGAAGGGAATATCAAACTTCTCTGCTAAATTACCGAGGGTGTCATAGTTGCCGACAATCGCTGCAATATCAAGATCCAGTGATCCGTCGAAGGCCTTGATCAAAATGTCACCCAAGCAATGTGCTTCTTTGGTCACCATGATCACAACCTTTTTGCGGTCAGAACTGATCAGGCGGCGACGACTTCCTTCCGGCAGCGCGCGGTCGAGATCATTTAAAAAAGTACTGTCATTAAAGTACCCTTCCAGTTCGGTTCGCATAAAAAATTGCTTGGTTGAATGCGCCACAAATTCTTTGTTGTGAATAATATTGAACTGGTGCTTATAGCAGATGTTGGTGATTTTGCTGATCAGTCCCATTGCATCTGGGCAGTCAGTCAGCAGTGTTTTCTTTTCCATGGTGCTCTTCCTTGATCACAAAATTGTATTTCCTTACTAGTTATTTACCTCGGATTGTTGATAGCGTCAAACGCTGGCTGAGAATTAATCATGGTCGCTTGAGGGGAATATTGGCATAATGAGTCATTAACCCACTGTATAAATAACCAGATCTGATTGCGATGATAGCGAAGTTTTTTGCCGCCGGTGGCGCGTTGGACAAGGCCATTCCTGGGTTTCAGGCCCGTCAGCCACAGATTGATATGGCCAAAGCGGTTGCCGATGCCATTTTGACTCAGGCTCAGCTGGTGGTTGAGGCCGGAACAGGAACAGGAAAGACCTTTGCCTATTTGGTTCCGGCGTTGGTGAGCGGGAAGAAGACTATTATATCGACCGGCTCTAAAAACTTGCAGGAGCAGCTCTTCCATCGTGATTTACCCTTGATGACCGCTGCTTTAGGGTTTACTGGTCGCGTATCCTTGCTAAAAGGGCGATCAAATTATCTTTGCTTTGACCGTCTAAGTCGACAGATCACCGAAAGCCATGGAATTCATACCGATCCCAAATTATTGAGTCAGCTGGTTCAAGTGCGAAGCTGGTCGTCATCAACCAAGAGTGGCGACTTAGGTGAATGTGAGGCGATTGCTGAGGATAGCCCAGTGATCCCGATGGTCACGTCGACTAATGATAACTGCCTTGGCCGGGAGTGCCCTTCGTATGAAGATTGCTTTGTGGTGAAGGCTCGCCGACGTGCAATGGATGCCGATATCGTGGTCGTTAATCATCACCTGTTTCTGGCGGATCTTGCCATCAAAGAGACTGGGTTTGGTGAGTTGATCCCAGAGGCGGAAGTGTTTATTTTCGATGAAGCTCACCAAATGCCCGATATTGCCAGTCAGTATTTTGGTCAGAGTTTTACCAGCCGTCAGGTACAAGAGTTAGCTAAAGATGTGGAAATTGGCTATCGGACCGAAGCCAAGGACATGCGGCAATTACAGAAAACCGCTGATCGTTTATACCAAGCCGCGGCAGATATGCGCATTGTACTGGGTGAACCGGGGTTTCGCGGCAATTGGCGTGAAGCCAGTACCAGCCCCACAATACAGCGTGAAATGACCCGGTTGACCGATGCGCTAGACTTGACCCATGAGGTATTGAAGTTAGCGCTGGGACGTAGCCAGTTGCTCGATACGGCGTTTGAACGGGCAACGTTATTGAAAGCCCGACTAGAACGAGTGCGGGATACCTCAATCACTGGCTATTCTTATTGGTATGAGTGTACGCCACGCCATTTTAGCTTGCATATCACCCCGCTCTCGGTGGCTGATAAGTTTCAAGAGCAGATCTCTCAACAAGGAGGGGCGTGGATTTTTACTTCTGCGACCTTGGCAGTCAATGATGACTTTAGTCATTTTAGCCAGCGGTTAGGGCTAAAACCGAAGCAGCAATTTTCGCTGGAAAGCCCTTTTGACTACGCACAACAGGCATTGCTCTGTGTGCCACGTTTTCTACCCGAACCAAATAGTTTAGGGATTGCAGACCGCTTGGTTGATATGCTGGCACCGATCATTGAAACCAATAATGGCCGTTGTTTCTTCTTATGTACCTCACACCAAATGGTACGTGAATTGGCTGAAGGGTTTAGGGCTAAGCTAGCATTACCCGTATTGGTACAAGGTGAAACAACCAAGCAGAAGCTATTGGCGGAATATCTGGAACGTGGCGATGCCTTGTTGATCGCCACCGGAGCCTTCTGGGAAGGGATAGATGTTAGAGGTCAGGCCTTAAGCTGTGTTATTATCGATAAATTACCGTTTACAGCACCGGATGATCCTTTGCTGAAAGCACGAATTGAAGATTGCCGTCTGCGTGGTGGCGATCCCTTTACGCAAGTCCAGATCCCCGATGCCGTGATCACCCTTAAGCAGGGCGTTGGACGTCTGATCCGTGATAAAAAGGATAAAGGCGTATTGGTGATTTGCGACAATCGATTGGTTACGCGCCCTTATGGCGCTGTATTTTTACGAAGTCTGCCACCTATTCCACGAACACGCAGTGTGGAAGGTGTCGGGCAGTTTTTATCTTCGGTAAATGGCCACAAAGAGCCGGATATGGCCGAAGAACAGCATTCAGAGGCTTGAATGAGCACGAAAATCCTAGCAGTAGATACTGCCACTGAAAATTGTTCCGTTGCCCTGTTAATGGGGGATGACGTGATCTCACGCTGTGAATTCGCCCCGCGTGAACATACCACGAAAATTCTGCCGATGGTTGATGCCGTATTGGCTGATGGCGGAATTTGCCTGAATCAGCTTGATGCGCTTGCGTTTGGCCGTGGGCCGGGCAGTTTCACGGGTGTTCGCATTGGCGTAGGTATCGCCCAAGGTTTAGCGTTTGGTGCTGATCTACCGATGCTGGGAATATCTACACTGGCGGCAATGGCACAAGGTACTTACCGCCAACATCAGGCTGAATATGTGTTAACCGCGATCGACGCCCGTATGGATGAAGTCTATTGGGGGCAATATATCCGTCAAACAGATGGTGACTGGTTGGTGCACGATCGCGAAATAGTGATTAAACCGGCGGTACTGGCAGAGCAGGTACAGATCAGCCAAGGCCAGTGGTATACCGCGGGTACAGGTTGGGGCAGCTATGCTGATGCCTTAGCCAAATTGCCAGTAGAGTTAATCCATGGCTCTGTCCTTTATCCGGATTCAGCCGATATGGTACATTTAGCCAAATACGCGTTGGCGCGTGGAGAAGCTGTCGCTGCAGAAGATGCGACTCCGATTTATCTACGTGATACGGTAACTTGGAAGAAATTACCAGGACGCGAGTAAAAATCATCGCGAGCTGATGAAGTCGTGAACAAGCATTATTGGCCTTATGCCGTAGATTAAATACGGCATAATTACTGTCTCAGGGAGTTCCACATGGTCTCTATTCAGCGCCTTCCCGTTACCCTTTCTCATCCCCAATCTAAGCCCCAGCCGAATAAATCGGGGACCGCCGAGATCGCACAGCCTAGCGTTGTTGCGAAAGCCGTTGCTCAGTCAGTGCGTGATCCTGACGTGATCCAACACGCTCATGCTCGGATTCAATATGATCAACCGGAAGGTAAGCATCGAGAGGCGTTAGAGTCCTATATGGGGGTTATGCATCAACAGCGGCGTGATGAGTTATCAGCCTTAGTCGGGGTTGATCTCTATGTGTAGGCGAGAGGGGTTAAGCTGTATTTAAGGGAATGAGTTGTGTGGTTATTCACCATTTACATCAGCGTTACTGATGTTTAGCAAGCAATTTGTTGGGTTGCTTGTGCTGATTATGGTAGGCTGCGCCGCTATGCTTAGGTGTGCTACTTACCGGGATCTTATGTACTGAAGGATTAAGATACCGATGTATGAGATGGAATTTCAGTTGGCAAGCTCGCGATTGGCGAGCTTGTGTTCGTTTTTGAGTCATCAATCATCTGACGGGGCACGAGTATCAGTCCCCTCAGATAAACCCGTATTGTTGATGTTGCATGGCTGGCAAGATAATGCCGCCAGTTTTACGTCTTTATTTGATACGCTTGCTATTCACTATCACGTGATTGCTATTGATTGGCCCGGTCATGGTTTATCTGCGCCAAGGGCGGCAGATAATTACTATCATTTTGTTGATTATGTAGATGATTTGGCTCAAATTATTGATTTTCTCGCATTGCCACAGGTCTCGATTTTAGGTCATTCATTAGGGGCATTAGTCGCCGTGTGTTATACCGCCGCTTTTGCTGAACGGGTGCAGTCGTTAGTCCTGATAGAAGGCCTTGCACCGCTAGCTGAGCCTGCAGCCAATGCGCCACTTCGGCTTAGGCAAGGGATCATTGGTCGACAGCGATATCGGCAACATCAGTATCAGCGTCAAACTCGTTCTATGGCGTCATTTCGGCAGGCGCTTGAGATACGCTGTTCAGTGAATGGTCTTAGTACTGCCCAACTTCGTCCGTTAGTTGAACGTGGTGTTTATCAGCAAGGGGAACGGTGGTATTGGCGCCATGATCATCGTTTACGTTGTGAGTCACTATACCGAATGGCCTTAGAGCATTCAGTTGCGATGCGCTCAGCGATTTCGTGCCCGGTATTATCAATCGTGGGTCGTAATGGCTATCCAAGCTTAAAATTGGCCCCGTTAGAGCGTGCACAGTGGCAGAATATCATCCAGCTTGAGGTTGATGGTGGTCATCACTGTCATATTGATAGTCCTCTGGTTGTGGCAGAGCAGATAATGTTGTTCAGCTCAAAAATTAAAATACTGGGTGAGTAACCCTATGTTAGTCATATGTTAATTGTGCTGTAATGTCGGGATGAATAGCTGTTGAATTCCCCGAGCAGTGCAGTATTGGCACCATGCCAGATTGAATAAGGAGAGTGCAAAGTGGATAAGGTTTGGCTTAACCGCTATCCGGAAGATGTACCGGCAGAAATTAACCCGGATCAGTATCCGTCATTGGTGGAAATGTTTGAGCAGTCAGTCCATAAATATGCGGATCAGACAGCTTTTATTAACATGGGACAGGTCATGACCTTCCGTAAGTTGGAAGAGCGCAGCCGTGCTTTTGCCGCTTACTTACAAAATGAACTTAACTTGCAAAAAGGTGACCGAGTAGCGGTCATGATGCCCAATCTGCTGCAATACCCCATTGCACTATTTGGCATTCTTCGTGCAGGTTGTGTCGTAGTGAATGTCAATCCACTTTATACTCCACGTGAGCTTGAGCATCAGCTAAATGATGCTGGGGCTAAAGCCATTGTTATTGTTTCTAATTTTGCTCATACCCTAGAGAGCATCGTTAAGAATACTTGTGTGCAGCATGTCGTGCTGACCAGCTTGGGTGATCAGCTATCACGTCCAAAAGGTACTTTGGTTAACTTCGTGGTGAAATACATCAAGAAGATGGTGCCGAAGTATCACTTACCGCATGCTACTTCAATGCGTATGGCCTTGCGCAAAGGGCGTCGCATGCAGTATGTGAAACCGTTTATGTCAGGCAGTGATACTGCTTTCTTGCAGTATACAGGGGGAACAACAGGGGTAGCAAAGGGCGCAATGCTTAGTCACCGTAACATGTTGGCTAACGTCATGCAGGCGAAAGCCGCTTATGGTCCAGTATTAACTGACGCTCGTGAATTGATCGTGACCGCGTTGCCGCTGTATCACGTGTTTGCTCTAACCGTGAACTGTTTACTGTTTATTGAGATGGGTGGCCGCAACTTGTTGATCACCAACCCTCGTGATATTCCGACGTTCATTAAGGAGCTTCAGCGCTATCCATTTACCGCTATTACAGGGGTAAATACGCTGTTTAATGCCTTAGTTAATAATAGCGATTTCAACAAGATTGACTTTAGCAATCTGCACTTATCCGTCGGCGGTGGTATGGCGGTACAGCGTGCTGTGGCTGACAAGTGGAAAACCATAACAGGTAACTACTTACTCGAAGGCTATGGTCTGACAGAGTGCTCACCATTAGTGGCTGCTTATCCATACGATTTGGTTGACTATAATGGTTCTATCGGCCTGCCTGTCCCGTCAACGGAAGTGCGTATGGTCGATGATGACGGTAACGTTGTCCCGAATGATCAAGTCGGTGAGTTGCAAGTCCGTGGTCCACAAGTTATGCAAGGGTACTGGCAGCGACCGGATGATACTAAAGATGTATTGAGTGATGACGGTTGGCTATCGACTGGCGATATCGTCCGTTTTGATGATGAAGGCTTCTTACACATTGTTGATCGTAAAAAAGACATGATTTTGGTGTCCGGTTTCAATGTTTATCCGAACGAGATTGAAGACGTCGTAGCATTGCACGGTAAAGTTTTGGAAGTCGCCGCGATCGGTGAACCCCATGAAGTATCGGGTGAAATTGTTAAGGTGTGCGTAGTCAAGCGTGATGACAGCCTGACTCGAGATGAGCTTTTGATCCATTGTCGAGAGCATTTGACCGGTTACAAGATACCGAAAATTGTTGAGTTTCGCGATGAGCTGCCGAAGACCAATGTGGGTAAGATCCTACGCCGAGCATTGCGGGAAGAGTCGAGTAAACAGACTCAGGACGTGTAAGCGACTCTCATAAGAGAATATAATCCAATGCCGGCATCAAGCCGGCATTTTGTTGGTGGATGATAGTGAAATTTGAAATTATAACCAGTACAGAGCGTCTGGAAACAATATGCCTGCAGGCTCGTAACCAAAAAACGGTGATGCTGGATACAGAATTTGTACGCACACGTACTTTGCATCCCAAGTTGGGTTTGATCCAACTCTTTGATGGCGAATCTCTAGCCCTTATTGATCCTGTTGCGATTGAAAACCTCGCGCCCCTCTGGGAGTTGCTGCGTGATCAGTCTGTCGTTAAAGTGCTGCATGCCTGTGGTGAAGATCTGGAGGTGTTTCAGCACTATGCGGGGTGCCTGCCTGTACCCATGATTGATACACAGGTTATGGCGGCATTTCTTGGCTACGGTGTCTCCGCAGGTTTTGGCACCTTGGTGAAAGATTTCCTTGGCATAGAGCTGGATAAAGGCGAAGCGCGCACCAATTGGCTAGCTCGTCCGTTAACTGAGCGTCAGCTTGATTATGCTGCTGCTGATGTTTTTTACTTAATGCCGCTATACCAGAAACTGTTGCCATTGGTTGCTGAAAAAGGTTGGCAAGATGCGCTGGAACAAGAGTGTTCCAACTTGATGTTAAAGCGGATTAAAACCATTGATCCAGATAGAGTCTACCTTGATATCAAGAATGCCTGGCAGCTTAATCCCAAGCAGTTAGCTGTACTGCAACAGGTGGCTAAGTGGCGACTACTAGAAGCCCGTAAGCGAGACTTAGCTCTGAACTTTGTGGTGAAGGAGCTACACCTTTGGAAGCTGGCTAACTACGGAATTAAGTCAAAGGCGGTGATGGCGAAAGAAGGCTTTGATAACATGGAAATTCAGCGCCATGGTAATCGGTTACTTAAGCTAGTTTATGATGTCGAAGATATGTCACCTCAACAGTACCCGGCTAAGATTGTTCGTCTGGTTGATCTGCCTGGATACAAACAGCTGGTTAAAAAGATCAAAGATGTGGTGACAGAGGTTGAAGCTCAGACAGGGTTGATGCCAGAATTTCTAGCGTCGAAAAAGCAGGTGAATCAGTTGATCTCTTGGGCTTGGAAGAAAGAGCGACCGCAGGATGCGCTGCCAGATATGCTTAAATCGTGGCGTAAGCCTTTGTTTGAGGATAAAGTGCTACCGTTACTGGAGCGCTAAGTCCTGTAACATGGGTATCGTATAAAAAGAAGCCCCATCGTAGTGATGAGGCTTTTTACTATCTCAAACGTTGTGATGAATTTTAGAGGCAAACTATCAATCACACGATCTAAACTCTTACAACCGATCTTCGTCAGGTAAAGTAACGTTGAGTTCAAGAACAGATAGGTCTTCTTCTTTTTGATCCAGGTTAACCGTGACTTGATCTGGGCTAATCGCGACATATTTGCGGATCACTTCCAGAATATCCTCTTTGAGCTGTGGGAGATAGCTAGGTGCTCCCTGACCCGCAGAGCGGCGTTCTGCAACAATAATTTGAAGTCGCTCTTTGGCAACACTGGCTGTCGTTGTTTTCTTAGGACGGAAGAACTCTAACAATGCCATGATGTTTTATCCTCCGAATAGACGTTTAAGGAAACCTTTCTTCTCTTCTTCAAGGAAGCGGAATGGACGATCTTCACCCAGTAAGCGAGCAACCGTGTCTTCATAAGCTAAACCTGCATCTGAGCCCGTGTCAAAAATAACAGGTTCGCCTTTATTCGAGGCATTGAGTACGGCTTGGCTTTCTGGGATTACGCCAAGAAGAGGGATATGGAGGATTTCTTCCACATCACCTACGCTCAGCATTTCGCCTAGAGTAACACGTGCAGGGTTGTAGCGGGTTAATAATAGATGGGTTTTAACCGGTGAGTCAGCTTGTTCAGCACGGCGTGACTTAGAATCCAGAATGCCAAGAATACGATCAGAATCACGAACGGATGAGACTTCAGGGTTGGTGGTGACAATGGCTTCATCGGCGAAATAGAGTGCCATCAGTGCACCCGTTTCTATACCTGCAGGTGAATCGCAGATAATAAACTCGAAACCCATCTCGTTCATATCATTGAGGACGCGTTCAACCCCTTCTTTACTCAAGGCATCTTTATCTCGAGTTTGTGAGGCAGGAAGCACAAACAAGTTATCGACGCGCTTATCTTTGATTAGGGCTTGATTCAGATTCGCTTCGCCGTTGATGACATTAACAAAATCATAAACAACTCGGCGTTCACAGCCCATAATCAAGTCAAGGTTACGTAGACCGATATCAAAATCAATCACCGCAGTTTTTTTTCCGCACAGGGCAAGACCCGAGGCAATCGCGGCGCTTGAAGTCGTTTTACCCACGCCTCCCTTGCCAGAGGTCACAACGATAATACGTGCCATCTTTTAATTCCTTATTAAACGTTACAGAGCCAAGTGCTCTATGTTCAAATTATTTTCAGCGAGAGATACCACGACACTCTTTTTCAAAAACTCATGTTGTATTTTATCGCTTAACCAATAGTTTCCAGCTATCGAGAGTAGTTCCGGTTGCAGATTCTGGCAAAAAATCTTTGCTTCTATTTGACCGCTGGCCCCTGCAATGGCTCGACCTCGGAGTGTTCCATAAATGTGAATACATCCGTCTGCAATAATTTCAGCACCGGCACTGACATGGTTCATGATGATCAGATCACAATTTTTTGCATAAATTTGCTGGCCTGATCGGACCGGATTACGGATGATACGAGTCGGTTCCATGCTTGGCTCAACGGCTTTAGCTTGCCGAGCGGCATTCATGATAGCGAAGCCTGCATCCTTTGCGTTTTGCTGAAGTACGCTTGATTTGCATCCGCTGATCCCAACCGGGATCATTCCGGCATCACTTACGCTGTTTTTAAGCAAGGTGAAGTCAATGTTGTCACCTGCTTGGCTCACATCGATAACGACAGGAGCGGCAGCAAAGAAATGGGGCGCTTGGTCAACCTTTTGTTTTAGGAAGTCAGCGGCTTTTGGGATGTCACCGTCCACAAGGTGGAGGGCAGAGAGGGTAAAAGAGCCTCCCTTGAGTTCTGCAGATTTTGTCATGGGCATTGACTGACTGTCGCTAAATTAGCCGTTCAGGTACGTTATCTCTAGGGTATAAGCATGTTATATTCCAAACGGTATATCAGCAAGCTATCCTTGCTCTAGCGTTGGAAATTCAGACAAGCCTCTCATCTGTTGGGCGATTGAATCCCCGAATAGAGGAATCAACGGTAAATCTTGTGGTCTGAGTTAAGAATAAATAAATGAATAGGTTAATGACAAATGTTGTGTGCAATTTACAAAAGTACTAAAAAAGACAGTACATATCTTTATATCAATAAGAAAGATGACTTTTCAGCCGTACCTGAAGCATTGCTGACAACATTTGGTAAACCACAGTTTGTCATGATACTAAAGCTACAAAATGAGCGTAAGTTGGCACAGGCGGATATTGAGACAGTAAAACAGGCGTTGAGTGATAAAGGGTATTATTTACAAATCCCGCCACCTGTAACGAATTTACTGGAACAATACAAGGCAGATAAAGCGACACAAACCCAAAGGTAAATTATGTATAAGCGATTGGTATCGGTCTTAGTGGCCTTAGGATTAGGAGCGTCTTCTGCTGTGATAGCGGCAGATGTAGGGTTTGACCAGTATGTCGACGGGCTAAAAGTTGAGGCTCGGGAAAAAGGAATTTCAGAGTCGATTATCCACTCTGCTTTTGATGGAATCACGTTTACAGAGCACGCAGTAACGGCGGATAAGAATCAGCCAGAGCGAAAGCTAACCTTAGATGAATATATTCCTCGAGCGGTACCGAACTGGAAAGTTAAGCAAGCTAAGCAACTTTATCAAAAGCATAAAGTTGAATTGGAAAAAATTGGTCAACAATATGGCGTACAGCCTCGTTATATTGTTGCGCTTTGGGGCGTAGAAAGTAATTTTGGTCGGTTAATGGGAAATTACAATGTGATTGAGGCGCTCACGACCATGGCTTATGAAGGGCGTCGCGAGGCTTTTTTCCGAGATCAAGTTATGGCTGCATTAGAAATATTGGATGCAGGACATATTGCACCAGCAGATATGAAAGGCTCTTGGGCGGGGGCGATGGGGCAGCCTCAGTTTATGCCATCCTCGTTTTTATCTTATGCAGTTGATGGAAATAACGATGGTAAGATAGACATCTGGCAGACAGACGTGGATGTTTTTGCTTCTGCCGCCAACTATCTCAATAAGGCGGGTTGGGATGATGAATATACCTGGGGGCGACAAGTTTCCGTACCCGAAGGATTGAGTGATGAGTTAATGGGGACCGATTCAGACAAAGCGCGTTCACTTGACCAATGGCAGAAGTTAGGTGTTCGTCGTCTAAATGGCAGTGCCTTACCCGATGTTGATATTGATGCATGGCTTATTCAACCAGACGATAATCATGGTCGAGCATATTTAATTTATGGCAATTATCAGTCATTGTTAAAGTGGAATCGTTCACATTATTTTGCTTTGGCAGTAAGCCATTTAGCTGACAAAATACGTTAAGTGCAATCGTCTCATTTTTGTATTGATGACCGAAAAGCCAGACCTCAATGTCTGGCTTTTTAATGCCTGACAGTTGATAAAGAATGTTGTTCGTTTGGTTTGTCAGGCAATAATAATTATAAAATTAAACCAGTGATATCGTTTTGAGGAATTTTGCTAGTTGAATTGAACCGTTGTAATGGCGGCCGTTACTCGGAAATACAATTAAAGTAAAAGTCATTACTTATCATTGAGTTAGTGTTTTAATGGGAGTTTTCCGGAAATAAAAAACCCGGCATCATAGGCCGGGTTTTTAAATTCATTATTGAAGATACGATTAGATTTCGAATTCTTCTAATGTGCTGCCTTCATCCAGTGCTTTTTTCAGTGCACTTGGAGTACGACCTTGGCCTGTCCATGTTTTTTCTTCACCGTTTTCATCGATGAACTTATATTTAGCAGGGCGTTGAGCACGCTTTGCTTTTGGTGATTTGTTTAGTGTTGCTAGAAGTTCTTCTGGGTCAATACCATCTGCTAATAGCATTTCACGGTATTGAGCTAGTTTTTCTGTGCGCTCTTTTTCTTTAGCCATATCTTCAGCTTCAGATTCTTCACGCTCACTAACAACAGTTTGCAGTTTTTCTAGTGCTTCTTGTAGTTGCTCTAGTGAATATTCACGAGAAAGAGCACGAAGGCTGCGAAGGTTCAATAGCGCTTTCATTGTATCAGACATTTTTTATTTCCTGTTGGCCTAAAACTATAAAATAATAATAGCAGTGACAATTCAATAATTGCAATATTAATACTTTCCCATAGTGATGCCAAATAAAAATTGATGTTCGCTTTTGTTTTTTTTCAAATAAGCGGGTTCAATTCGCATTTGTAATATTTTGTAATAGTAGACATACATAAATAACATCACATCGGAATGGGATAATTAGGGTCATTTTGCCACTTATTTCATATGAGTGAATTATAGTTCTTTACCTCCCGAGAAGTATGTTTTTTGACCATGTTTCAATGGTTTTCATTAATTGTGTTAAACATATCAATAGTAGTTGTTGTGATTGTATCGACAGAGCGTGGAATCGGCCTGCCTGATTAAGGAACGGGGACTTTCTCAATGAAGTATATAATTACATTATTTATGGATTGTTATGGTGAGGATTGGGTCAGGGAAATACCTGATTTTTTATGCTCAATTAGCATGAATGTTGTCACACTCATCAGTAGTCCTCTTACTTTGGACGGTTGTAGAGCTCATGAATATTGTCGATTTTTCTCATTCCTCTATGTCGTTGTTACCTCCTTTGGTTGCTCTGGGACTTGCGATCTTAACACGGCGTGTTTTAGTTTCTCTCGGGATTGGTATCGTGCTTGGTGCATTCCTGTTAACTGATTTTTCATTCTCAGGCACAGCCAGTTATATCGGCTCAATAGTGATAGGGCTGTTTGTCGCAGATGGTGCCATTAACAGCTGGAATATGAGCATTGTCGCCTTTCTCATTATTTTGGGTATGACGACGGCGCTGTTGACGCTCTCAGGCGGTACCCGTGCGTTTGCCATATGGGCTCAGAGTAAGATCAAGAGTAAGCGTGGTGCTAAGCTGTTAGCTGCCTCTCTGGGTGTTTTTATTTTTGTTGATGATTATTTTAATAGTCTTGCCGTGGGGGCAATTTCACGGCCAGTCACTGATCGCTTTTACGTCTCTCGGGCCAAATTGGCTTATATTCTTGACTCAACAGCAGCACCGATGTGTGTATTGATGCCTGCCTCCAGCTGGGGAGCTTATATTATTACTCTGATCGGAGGGTTACTGGTGACCCATGGTGTGACGGACTATTCACCATTTTCTGCTTTTATGCAGCTGGTCCCCATGAACTTTTATGCGGTATTTGCCTTACTGATGGTATTTGTCGTTGCCTGGTTCCCGCTTGATGTTGGATCAATGAAAAGGCATGAACAGGAAGCTCGGTATTGCCGTGGCTTTGATGAGGGAGACGCTGAGGACCGAGCGAAAGATTTGGATGATGAGTTGGAGATTGAAGTCAGTCAGCATGGTTGCGTGGCAGACTTAGTGGTACCGATAGTTGCACTGATTGTCGCAACGTTATTCTTTATGCAGTTCACCGGGTATCTGGCACTGGTCGCAGAGGGTAAAACGTTTAGTCTTCTTGGCGCCTTTGAAAAAACCAATGTTGGTATGTCGTTGGTTTACGGCAGTTTAGTTGGCTTTGTCGCTGCGCTGGTTTCGGTCATTCGCCAGCATCTTCAAATTGTGACGGTTGCATCGACGCTATGGATAGGGGCGAAGTCGATGTTCGGTGCAACCTTGATCCTACTGTTTGCGTGGAGTATAGGCAGTGTGATCAATGACATGGCGACGGGCAAATACCTGTCAACCTTGGTTCAAGGTACGATTAATCCCATGCTGTTACCAACCCTTTTATTCTTGCTGGCGGGAGTGATGGCATTCTCAACGGGAACATCATGGGGGACGTTTGGCATCATGCTGCCAATAGCCGGGGATTTGGCAGCTGCTACGGATATTATGCTGATGCTTCCGATGATGGCTGCTGTTCTTGCCGGTTCAGTCTTTGGCGATCACTGCTCACCGATCTCTGATACCACGATATTGTCTTCCACAGGTGCTCGTTGTCATCATATCGATCATGTTTCCACGCAATTGCCTTATGCGCTAGCGGTTGCTCTGGTATCAACGGTGGGGTTCTTGGTTTTAGGGTGGACGGATTCGTTGCCGATGGCTTTTATTGTCGCGATGGCTTTCTTTATTGTTGTCTGTTTAGGGTTGTCATGGTTATCTCGCCGGCCATGATAACAGCGTGGTTTAATCTGAGTTTCTTCGTGAGAAGTGAGCTTGCTCCTTTCAATTCACAAGGGTTTTCTGTAGCATCTCGGCAGTTTTTTCATGCACCAACTGTATTACTACTAGGGAAACTTAATGGCCCAGATGTATTTCTATTACTCGGCAATGAATGCGGGTAAGTCAACCACACTGCTGCAGTCGTCATTTAATTACCGTGAATGCGGTATGACACCGGTTATTTTTACCGCTGCCATTGATGATCGCTACGGTAAGGGCGTGGTAAGCTCTCGAATTGGGTTACAGGAAGATGCGGAATTATTCAGTGTAGAAGATGACTTGTATCATCGTCTGCAGATTATGCATGATGCCAAGAAGATTGACTGTGTCATGGTGGATGAATGCCAGTTTTTGACCAAAGATCAGGTCTATCAACTGACAGAAGTGGTCGATAAACTGCATATTCCGGTATTGTGTTATGGTTTACGCAGTGATTTTCGTGGTGAGTTATTTGAAGGCAGCCGTTACTTGTTAGCTTGGGCTGATAAGCTGGTCGAGCTGAAAACCATCTGTCACTGTGGGCGTAAGGCCAATATGGTGATCCGTCAGGATGAAACCGGTAAAGCGATTGCTGATGGTGATCAGGTTGAGATCGGCGGGAATGACCGTTATCTCTCCGTGTGTCGTAAACACTACAAAGAAGCGTTAGATCGCTAGAATAATGGAAGCCCGGCAGTAGCCGGGCTTTTTATTATCATCGTTTTTTACCGTTTAGCGATGTCGTTCTTGTAGCTTGGCAGTGACATCGGCTAATGACAGCCCTTGATCCTGTAGTAAGACCAGAAGATGGTAAATTAGGTCGGCAGATTCACAAACTAATTCCGCTTTATCACCCGACGTTGCCGCAAGCGCGACTTCAACCCCTTCTTCGCCCACTTTCTGCGAAATCCGTTTGGTGCCACGGGCATAGAGGCTGGCCGTATAGGAGGTGTCGGGATCGGCACCTTTACGAGCAGCCAGGATCTGCTCAAGTTGATGAAGAAACACCAGAGCAGGCTGTTCCACATGTCCGGCTTGAGCGGTATCACTGTCAAAACACGTGGTGGTATTAAGGTGGCAGGTTGGGCCCACCGGTTCAACTTTGATCAGTAGGGTGTCCTGATCGCAATCGAGTTTGATGCTTTTTAATTGCAGTACATTGCCTGAACTCTCACCTTTGGTCCATAACCGTGCTTTAGTGCGAGACCAAAAGGTAACGTGCTGGGTTTCAATCGTTTTAGCCAGTGCTTCGCTATTCATATAGCCCAGCATTAATACTTGGCCACTGGTGTTATTCTGGATAATAGCAGGAATCAAACCGTCTACTTTTTCCCAGTTAATGTCATGGGTGAGGCTCATAGTCGGATCTCCACGTTTTGTCGTTTCAGAAATTGTTTGAGTTTGCCGATATTAATGATTTGTTTATGAAATACCGAGGCGGCTAGTGCACCGTCTACATTGGCTTGATTAAATGCATCAGCAAAATGCACCATGTCACCGGCACCACCAGAAGCGATCAAGGGAACATGGCAGACGGCCCGCATCGTATTGAGCTGGGTAAGATCATAACCGTTCCGCACGCCATCCTGATTCATCATGTTAAGGACGACTTCTCCAGCCCCTCGACGCTGTACTTCCTGTATCCAGTCTCGGGTTTCCCAGCGAGTGGCTTGGGTGCGATTTTCATCCCCCGTAAATTGATACACTTGGTATTTGCCCGTATCAGCATCAAAGTAGGAGTCGATGCCAACCACGATGCACTGAACGCCGAATTTATCAGCGAGTTCGGTGATCAACTCAGGGTTGGCTAGCGCAGGGGAGTTAATTGAGACTTTATCCGCCCCATAGTGCAGGATGCGGCTGGCATCGTCGGCAGACTTGATACCTCCGGCCACGCAGAATGGGATGTCGATCACTTCCGCTACGCGGGCGACCCAGCTTTTGTTGACTACCCGACCATCACTAGACGCGGTGATATCATAGAACACTAACTCATCAGCCCCTTCTTCGGCATACCGTTTGGCTAAAGGGACAATATCACCGATGATTTCATGATTACGGAACTGGACGCCTTTAACGACTTGCCCATCGCGGACATCAAGGCAAGGAATAATGCGTTTTGCTAGCATAGTTGTGCCTCTCTGCCTCTATCATTCCAGCAGGAAAATGCCTGCTCTGCATTGAACTTCCCATCCAGTAATGCTCGGCCGACAATCACACCTGCGACACCAGAACCTTTGAGTGCGGCAATATCGTCCAGTGAACCAATGCCGCCGGATGACTGAAATTGTACCTGTGGATACTGGGCACAGAGGTCGACATAAAGATCGACATTTGAACCTGCCAGTGTACCGTCTCGTGAAATATCAGTGCATAGCACGTGTTTAAGACCGACGCGCAGAAAATCATCAAGTAGATCTTCAATCGTTACGCCTGAGTCTTCCTGCCAGCCCGAAACCGCAACCTTGCGGTTGCCATCAGCATCGATATTGACATCCAGCGCCAGCACAATGTGTTCCGGCCCATATTTTGTCATCCAGGCTTTCACTTGCTCTGGTTGTTTGACTGCGGTTGAGCCAATCACTACGCGTTCAGCCCCTGCAGACAGTAGGTCAGCGACATCTTGTTCGGTACGTACGCCGCCACCAATTTGAACCTTGGCGGGAGTGCTGGCAAGTAGCTCGCGGATCAATGTTAATTGGCGGGCTGAGGTATCTTTGGCACCCGTGAGGTCGACTAGGTGTAGCCAGTTCGCACCCGCATCATGATAGCGGGCAAACTGCTCTGTCGGGTTAACCTTATATTCGGTAACTTTGCCATAGTCACCTTGAAACAGGCGGACAACCTGGCCTTCAATTAAGTCTAATGCGGGAATAATCATAACAAGTCCTTGTGTTGTCCTACATTTCGAGAAAGTTTTGGATCAGTTTCGAGCCTACTTTGCTTGATCGTTCCGGGTGAAACTGGACCCCGAAGTAGTTACCATTTTGCACGGCTGCCGTAAATTGTTGGCCATAGTCACTACTCGCGATGGTGCGACCACCGGTTATCTCTTCGAATATGGGCATGGCGTAGCTGTGAACAAAGTAGAAATAACTGTCTGCTGGGATCCCGTTAAACAACGGGTGTCCAGGCTCAGGCGTAATGGTGTTCCAACCCATGTGAGGCAGGGGAAGCGTGCCGGTTTGCAGCTTTTGTACCGAGGCCTCACACAAGCCTAAACAATCGACGTGATCAGTACCATTTTGTCCTTGCTCTTGTGAGCGCTTTCCGAGCAGTTGCATGCCCAGACAAATACCCAGCAGGGGTTTTTCAACCCGTTTGATCAGGGCGATCAGGCTGCGTTCCTTAAGGTTTTTCATGGCTTCACTGGCCGTACCGACACCGGGGAGAAACAGCTTATCAGCATCAAGTACAACCTCTGGATCCTTGCTGACGATGACTGAATATCCGAGTCGTTCAATGGCAAATTGAACGGAAGACACATTGGCACAACCTGTATCTATAATGACCACTTTTTGGTTCGCTGATGCCATTACAGAACCCCCTTGCTACTTGGCAGTTCGTTGCCTTCAACCCGGATAGCTTGACGTAAGGTGCGGCCAAATGCTTTAAACAGGCTTTCAACGATATGGTGATCGTTATAGCCATCGGATGACAGGTGCAGCGTGCAGGCTAGAGTATCGGTTAGCGAGCGGAAAAAGTGCGGTACCATTTCGGTAGACAGGTCGCCTACGCGGTCACGGCTAAAGGTGGCATCAAATTTCAGGTAGGGACGGCCGGAGAGATCCAGAGCGCATTGCGCGAGGCACTCATCCATCGGCAGGCTGAAGCCAAAGCGGCCGATCCCACGTTTATCACCAAGGGCTTTCTTTAGCGCTTCACCTAAAGCGAGAGCGGCATCTTCGACGCTGTGATGATCGTCAATGTGCAAGTCACCGTTCACTGTCAGCGCCATACGGAACCCACCGTGAGTCGCGATTTGATCCAGCATGTGATCAAAAAAACCCAGCCCGGTTTCAATGTGATTACCGCCCGTCTCATCCAGATTAACCTTAACCCGAATATCCGTCTCTTTGGTGGTGCGGACTACTTCAGCAATCCGTGGTCGTGTGGTTAGATCCTTGACGATCTGCTGCCAGTTCATGGTGCCAGTATCGGTTGGATCCGGGTGGTACTGGATCCCACGAATAGCCATGTTTTCTGCCAGTTGTAGATCCGTTTGACGGTCACCAATGACCGCTGAGGTTTCAAAATCAACCCGACCTTGCTGAAGATAGTCTTTAACCAGACCGAGCTTAGGCTTGCGACAACAGCAGTTATCCTCACTGAAGTGCGGGCAGATCAGTACCTCATCAAAGATCACCCCTTGCGAGGTGAAGATATCCATCATCATGTTATGCGGGGCATCAAAATTTGCCTGAGGATAGCTGTCGGTACCCAGTCCGTCTTGATTGGTGACCATCACTAGTTTATAGCCTGCATCCTGTAATTGCAGTAGTGCCGGGATCACAAAGGGTTCCAGCTTGAGCTTATCGAGGCGATCGACCTGAAAATCAACAGGAGGTTCGACAATTAGAGTGCCGTCGCGGTCGATAAATAATATTTTTTCCTTGCTCACTATGCTTATCCTTAATTGTTAATACTGTTCTATTTGCTCACGGATGAAGGCGAGAGTCTTTTCACATTCGTCACGGTTACCGACACTAATTCGGATGCAGTTTTCAATTGGGGAGCGGCGGAGAATAATGCCGTGATCCCACAGTGAGGCAAACAGACGCTCTGCATTGGGGAATTTAACCAATAAGTAGTTGCCATATCCGTCATAAACCGTCACCCCATTTAGCATGCTAAGGCCTGCCTGCAAGTAGGCACGATTCGCGCCTATATCCAATACTTGGAATTTTGTTTTAGCCCGTCCTGCTGCAGAAAGGGCTTGCACGGCAATGTCAGTGACAGGGATAGGCACCGGATACGGGGCGATCACTTTCAATAGCAGCTCAATCACTTCAGGGCGGGCTATGGTAAAGCCACATCGCAGCCCAGCTAATGCAAACGCTTTAGACAGCGTTCTTAGTACAACGAGATTCGGATAGGTGCTGAGCAGATCGACAGTCGTCGCTTCTGGGCAAAAATCGATATAAGCCTCATCAACGACGACAAGGGCTTTACCCGCTGTCATATTGAGTAGGGCTTCAATGTCACAGCGGTTGATCAGGTTGCCTGTTGGATTATTCGGGCTACAAACAAACACCAGTTTGGTGTTGGCTAAGTTTGCCTCGATAGCCGCTAAATCGAGCTGCCATTCAGCCGTGAGTGGTACGACTTTTGTGCCGACATCAAAGATCTCGGCGCTAATCGCATACATACCATAAGTGGGAGGGCAGTAAAGAATACTGTCTTGATTGGGCTCGCAGAAAGTGCGGATCAGTAATTCAATGCCTTCATCTGCACCTCGAGAGGTCAGCACTTGATCTGTATGTACCCCGGCATAATCGGCATAAGCGGTGATCAGCTCTTCAGGCTGGCATGTACTGTAGCGATTAAGGCGATCACAATTAATATTATATTCATTGGCAAAAGGCGATTCATTGGCATTGAGCCAGATATCACCACAGCCGCCCAATCGACGAGCCGATTGGTAGGGCGTGAGTTCTCTGATGGTTTTGCGGGCCAGTTGTGTAATGCTCATATCATGCCTCTTTTTGGATGTGTTGCGCAGCCTGTATGGCTGTGAGTTTATCGACCCGGATAGTGACGGCTCGCTTGTGGGCATCGAGCCCTTCGGCCTCTGCGATAGCGACGACAGTTGGCGCGAGCTGTAGCAATCCGTTAGTCGTCAGTTCTTGTACCGTCATTCGTTTGCAGAAATCTGCCAATCCCAAACTGGAATAAGTGCGGGTATAGCCATATGTCGGTAATACGTGATTCGTCCCCGATGCATAATCACCGACTGATTCCGGTGACCAGTTACCGAGGAAAATTGACCCAGCATTATCGAGTTGGGAAACCAGATCCCGAGGGCTATGGGTTTGTACAATCAGGTGTTCAGGACCGTAGTGGTTCGAGATAGAAATGCATTGCGTCAGGCTTTCAGCAACAATTAGAATACTCGAACCGAGTGCTTGCCGAGCGATATCAGCACGAGGTAGCACTTTGAGTTGTTGTTGAATAGCATCAGCGGTGCGATCAGCAATACTCGGGTCGGGGGTTAACAGCACAACCTGCGAGTCTGGACCGTGTTCAGCCTGACTCAGTAAATCAGCGGCAATGAAGTCAGGATCCGCACTGCTGTCAGCAATGACTAATACTTCCGATGGGCCTGCTGGCATATCAATGGCTGCGCCGCGGAAATCGTTGCTGACCTGACGCTTGGCCTCTGTCACAAAGGCGTTACCCGGACCGAAAATTTTGTCTACTTTTGTGATAGTTTGGGTGCCATAAGCCATTGCGGCGATAGCTTGTGAACCTCCGACATTATAGATCTCTGAAATTCCACAGAGTTCAGCCACATAGAGAATTTCGTCGGCAATGGGTGGTGGCGAACAAAGCACAACTTGACGACAGCCTGCAATTTGCGCTGGTACTCCCAGCATCAGTACCGTCGATGGCAGCGGGGCGCTGCCGCCTGGGATATACAGCCCTACTGAGTTGATCGGGCGGGTGACTTGCTCACAGATCACGCCGGGCTGTGTTTCTACCCGTAGTGTGTTTTGCCGCTGGGCCTGGTGAAACTTAGCGATATTATGATAAGCGAGCTGGAGTGCTTGTTTCATGGTGTCGCTCAGGCGTGCTGATGCTGCCGCGACAGTATCCGCATTGACTTTGATTGAGTTTGGTCTGACCCCGTCAAATTTTTCCGTTAGCTCAAGCAGGGCGTCATCCCCTCGGCGGCGGACATTATCAATTACCTCCGCTACAATCGCCGTAATATTCGCCCCTTCGGAAATTGCCGGGCGTTCAAGCAGACTTTCTTGCTGGTCTTCACTCAAAGATTGCCATACAACCGTTTTCATGGCTTACTCCATCATCTTTTCAATCGGTAGCACAAGGATAGAACTGGCTCCCAGCTCTTTAAGCTGTTCCATGGTTTCCCAGAACAGGTTTTCTGCACTGACTAGATGAATAGCGACGCGGGTTTTATCTTGCGACAGTGGCATGACCGTTGGATCTTCCGCGCCGGGTAGCAGGGCTTTGATTTGCTCAAGACGATCAGTCGGGGCATGTAGCATAATATATTTTGATTCTTTGGCCTGAATAACCCCTTGGATACGAGTCATTAAGCGGTTTATTAAGGCTTGTTTATCGAAACAAAAATCACCAGTACGTTGGATCAAAACGGCTTTGGATCGCAGTATGACTTCTGCTTCTTTCAAGCCATTGGCCTCAAGGGTTGCCCCGGTAGAAACCAGATCACAAATGGCATCTGCCAGTCCAGCACGCGGGGCAACTTCGACCGAACCGTTAAGCATGCAGGTACTAAATTGGATATTGTGCTGATCCATATAGCGTTTAACCAGCTGCGGATAGGTAGTAGCGATCCGTTGTCCCTGAAGGTCCTGAGGACCGTTGTACTGAGCTTCTTTATTGATGGCGATAGACAGACGACAGCCACCGAAATCAAGCCGACGTAGCTTGGTGTAATTGGCGGGCTCACCACGAGCAATGCGTTCCAGAGCGACTTCTTCCAGTTCATTTTCACCAATCACCCCGAGATCAACAACACCATCCATGATCAATCCAGGAATATCATCGTCACGTACCAAAAGCAGATCGATGGGCATATTTTCGGCGTGTACGACCAGCCGTTCACCGACCATGTTGAATTTGACACCGCAGTTTTTAAGTAAGTCCTGGCACTCTTTGCTCAGGCGACCTTTTTTCTGAATTGCAATTCGTAATCGTTGTGTCTGCATTGTTCTAATCCCTGTACTTGATGTTGATCCTGAAAACGAAAAAACCCTTGGAAGATGGTTCTTCCAAGGGTCTTGAATGCTGAGTTATCACTGACCGCTGGAAGAGAGTTTTTGCGTCTTCCAGAGTGAGGCGTATCCTCCCGAAAGACTAATCAGGATGATGATGGTGGTGTAGGTTTACCATTTCGATACGCATAACTATCTACTCTATATAAGTTTTTATTAACGCTTTACTTGATATTTACACTAACGAAGCTGAGTATATTTTGCAATAGCAATTTGAAGGAAATCGTAAAATTCCTGCGGTATTTTTGTTGTAGTACTGTTTTTACTCAGCGTTATTGTTTTTGCTGATCAGACATAGATGTCGAGCAGCCCTTTGCGTGGCCGTTTTTTATCGGGTTGTTTGGGAGGTTCATCAGCAGGGGGGCTGGTTGCTGATTCGACCTTTTGTTTGCGTTCATTCATTGCTGACGCTTTGGTGACTTTGCTGAGATGTTTTTGAGCCGACAACGGCAGAGGGTTATTGGGATTGATCATGTCATTGCCTTTATATTCAGAATATATCTGATGACTAAATCGGCAATAAGGTGTGTTTTTTGAGTGTTATTTGTACTGATTTGATGGTTTTGCGATCAAGGTAGGGGTTTGGTGAAACCCCTGCCGATTATCGACAGGAGGGGGATTAGCCACAGCACTTCTTGTGCTTTTTGCCACTGCCACAAGGACAAGGATCATTGCGGCCAACTTTCTCATTAGTGCTTGGTGTGGATTCTGACGCTGAATTGGTGGACTCTGGGTATTCTCCATCAATGTAAAACCATTGCTGCTTGCCATTCACCTCTTCTTGTACGAAGCGCGAACGTTCGTGTAAGCAATAGTCGTTTTTCCCTTCACGATAATAAGCGTTAAATTCCACATAACCTTCGCCGGAGTCGACAATTTCACTATTGACGATGTCCAATTCAAGCCACTGTGAATGAACAGAATCGGCAATGGCATCACGATGCTGCTCGGCTTCGCAACTTGGATGATAGGTGGCAATGACATAGTCAACTAACCCGAGCACATGTGCACTGTAGCGAGAACGCATCAGTTGTTCTGGGTGGATCGCAAGACTCGGGTCACAATGGATAGGCTGGCAGCAGTCCGTAAGTGGACGCTGACTGCCACAAGGGCATGACGACGTTGATTTAGTCATGAATTGAATTACTCGGCAGTATGTTGTTCAAAAAGAGTCGCCCATTTTATTGAGTCGATATATAGCTCTGCAACGACAGATTCGGTTATCTGTAGGGTCTGGCTAAGCTGTTTGATCAGGGGCCAGTCAGCATTGTCGTAGGCAATCGCCAAACGCAATATGCAACCTAGTTGACCTCGATGGTAAATGAGCGCTTGATGAATAACATTGTCGAGGGATAGCTGATCAATCAGCGTCTCTATCGGCTGGTCAAGAATGGAGTCCAGTAACGAAAAAAGACCGGTCAAAAAAGCTTGGTTTCCCGTAACTTGCAGTGAAATTCGTTGACTGAAACACTCACAGAATCGAGCTCGTTGCAATGACAGGTAGTATAGCGATAACGGTTTATCTTCAGTGGCATGCGACGTGGCAACAAATGTGATAAAACGACGAAGCTTCTTCTCCCCTAGATACACCAAGGCCTGCTTGAAAGAGGAGATAGGTTTCGCTCGGGTAATCGTTAGGTTGTTGACATGGCGCAGTAGCTTATAAGACAGAGATACGTCAGTCGCAATGATCCTTTCGATCTGATCAAAATTAACTTCAGTTTTGCTGATCTCTTGATATAGGCGCAGCGTTGTTAATGCTGACGGCTTAAGTGTTTTGCGACTGAGAAGCTCTGGGCGACTGAAGAAAAAGCCTTGAAACAAGTTAAAGCCCACATCACACGCAGCTATATATTCGTCATAAGTCTCTACTTTTTCAGCAAGGAATACCAGCGTGCTGCCTTTTTCACGATGGCGACGGATAAAGAATCCCGCTTTGGCGATCGGAGTCTGGCGAATATCAAATTTGATAATGTGCACGTAGGGTAAGAAGCGTGTCCATTCTGGTGATGGAATAAAATCGTCTAATGCAAGTGTGTATCCTCGACCATGGAGTTCAACAATCGCATCGAATAATTCATCATTAGGCTCGCAGGTTTCGAGGATCTCAATAATGAAGCACTTCTTCGGAAATAGCAGAGGAGTGCGTTTGATCAGGCTACTATAGGGAAAATTGACGAACGCTTTCTTGCCAGCTGTAACTTCACTCGTGCTGGAACTTAAAAAATTATCTGCTAATAAGCGATGGGTTGCGTGTTCGTCGCCAACATCTGGGAAACAGTTGTTTGGGCCATCCCGAAACAACAGTTCATAGCCGATGGTTTCTTTGTTCCTGTTTAATACAGGTTGTCTTGCTAAATATGATTTCATGAATATCGGTTAAAATGACGGCGAAAAAAGTAATTATCAGCTAAGTACTGCAATTATGTGTTATTCATAATTACATTACAAACCCACAGCGATTGAAAAATCAAACAATATAAGCAATTTGGCGAAGATGTTGTCTATTAGCCTAAGACATAGCATTATTTTTCATCTTAATGGATAATTGCGCTCCTTTCGTAAAATAATGTGTAACTCATGACGGTATTCACAGTCATACAAGCGGGATTGCTTGTAGGTGGTTGTATTTTTATGACTATGCTACTAATGGCATGGCATAAAAATCGAAAGCAGGAAGCACAGACGAAGATTATCCCTATCGGTCTTATTGGTGGTTTTGCCAATTTTTGCGACACATTAGGTGTCGGTAGTTTTGCCATTATGACCGCGGGATATAAGCAATTTAAGCTGGTGGACGATCAGGTCTTGCCGGGTACCATGAACTGTCAGGCAACCATGGCTACAGTTGTACAGTCATTGATTTTTCTTACCGCAGTGGATGTAGATCCCATCACCTTGGTGTCCATGGTGTTAGCCGCTTGCTTTGGTGCGACTGTCGGAGCTCGCTTGGTCTCTGGGTGGGATCGCCAAGTAATACGTATTGTGATGAGTTGTGCGTTGCTGGTAGTGGCGGGGATGATGCTAGCTGGGCAGTTAGAAATATTACCACTAGGCGGCATGGCTTTAGGATTGAGTGGCTGGAAGCTGGCCGTTGCGATAGTGGGTAACTTCTTATTCGGTGCACTGATGACGGTGGGGATTGGTCTTTATGCCCCTTGCATGACCATGGTGTACTTGCTGGGGATGCACCCATTAGCTGCTTTCCCTATTATGATGTGCTCATGTGCCTTCTTGTGCTTCTTCTCAGCAGGAGGCTTTATTCTACGTAATCGCATTAACAGCCGTGCGGCATTAGTGGTTGCCATCACTGGCCCGATAGGTGTGTTGATTGCGGCTTATCTGGTGAAGTCACTCGACATGCATTTACTGTCATGGCTGGTCATTGGCGTAGTGTTGTATACCTCGCTTACGATGTATCGGTCATGGCGTAAAGCGCGATCAACAGTATCAACAACAGTAGTGGCTCAGCCTGTATCCGACTATTAATCGTAAGATTGGATGCTATCTGTCGGCATAATGTTGTGATGGCATAAATAAAAAGCCCACCGTGACGGTTATTCGGCCAGTCACGGTGGGCTTTTTACTTGTGTATTGTTCTAGCTAGCTCGTGTGTGTCACGCATTATTATGGCTGGAAATCCCGTGTGCCTAACTGGCAGCCTGACGGACTGCATACCAAAACCGAACCATGATCATACCAGTCACCCAAAACAATTCGTGTGGCAGGTTGTCCATCCAGAGAGAGCTGATGGGTGTCCGGTCGATGGGTGTGACCATGGATCATCTGCGTCACTTGGTACTGGTGCATGGCGGTTTGTACTTCCTTGGGGGTAACATCCATGACCGCTTGGCTTTTTACCTGATTATTTTGGCTGCTGCCTTGGCGAAGCTTTTGACCAATATGTTGGCGACAGCTGAGCGGTAGACATAAGAATAGCCATTGAATAAAACGGTTATGTACTTTTTTACGAAAACGCTGATAGCTTTCATCAAGTGTACATAGCGTATCACCGTGCAGCAGTAGGGTTGGAGTACCATACAGGTCTACCACGGTATGTTCTGGCAGCAGGATAACCCCTGTTTCTGCACTAAAGCGTGAGCCAATAAGAAAATCACGGTTACCATGAATGAAATAGCACGGAATACCACGGGCAGTCAGTTGGCGAAATGCCTGTTTGATTTGCTGATGGAAGATCGAGTTATCATCGTCACCAATCCACATTTCAAATAAATCCCCTAATACATAAAGGGCATCTATGCCGAGTGTTTCTTGCTCCATAAAGCGGAGAAAACACGCGGTGATATCGGGACGATCTGCACTTAAATGCAAGTCTGAAATAAAAAGTGTTTTCATAGAAAGGAAGGGTGACACAGTGGTCACCCTTTGGGAAGAATTACTCTTCGATTGTCACGCTATTGATAAGTACTTCTTCAACAGGTACATCCTGATGCACGTAGCCCCAGTTGCCTGTAGAAACGGCTTTGATCTTATTAACCACATCCATGCCTTCAACCACTTCAGCAAATACACAGTAGCCCCAGCCATCAGGTGTTTCTGATTTGAAGTCTAGGAATTTATTGTCATTCACGTTGATGAAGAACTGTGAGCTTGCAGAGTGCGGCTCCATGGTACGCGCCATTGCTAGCGTACCTACTGTGTTGCTTAGGCCGTTGTTTGCTTCATTTTTAATTGTTGCACGCGATTCCTTTTCTTCCATGCCAGAAGCCATACCACCACCCTGAATCATGAAACCGTCGATAACACGGTGGAATATTGTTCCGTTGTAGAAACCGTCACGGCAGTACTGCAGGAAGTTTTCACAGGTTACCGGTGCTTTTTCTGTATTTAGTTGGATTTTGATGTCACCAAAAGTCGTGTGAAGCGTTACCATGAGCTTATCCTTTAATGGAGATTATTGCTGTAAACGTTGGATTCTATCTTACTGGTTTTAACCGTCAATACTAACTGTAACTTGGGTATATTGACATTATAAACAGGTGAAATAATAGTCTTTTCTTGTCAGCCATGACAGTGCAATGTCAGCCATAGGTATAACTATAGAAGATGGCGGTTCAGTTGGTATAGATGTTGATGCATCCACTACCACGGAATATTTGGGTCAGATGACGGCATAGACTCAATTTTCCTTGCCATATACAGCCATTAAAGGTGTAATTACTAACTTATACAGTAACCCCACCAAATGAGTATTTAAGAGACATGTTGAAGATCTATAACTCACTAACAAGACAGAAAGAGGAATTCAAACCCATCCAGCCTGGTAAAGTAGGCATGTATGTCTGTGGGGTTACCATCTACGATTTGTGTCACATTGGTCATGGTCGTACGTTCGTTTCATTTGATGTTGTGTCACGCTACCTACGCTACGCGGGCTATGATCTAACATTCGTGCGTAATATTACCGATATCGATGACAAAATCATCAAGCGTGCGGCTGAAAACGGCGAAAGTTGTGATTCACTGACGGCTCGTCTGATCGGTGAAATGCATGCAGATTTTGATGCGCTGGGCATGAAGCGTCCGGATATTGAACCGCGTGCGACAGACTTCATCGCTGAAATCATTGCGATGTGTGAGCGCCTGATTGAGCGAGGCTTCGCTTACGTTGCTAGTAATGGCGATGTCATGTTTGAAGTGAGCAAGTTTGACGAATATGGCAAGCTGTCTAAGCAAGATTTGGATCAGCTACAAGCGGGTGCTCGTGTCGATATTGACATGGCCAAGCGTAGCCCATTAGATTTCGTATTGTGGAAGATGTCTAAACCAGGTGAGCCAATATGGGAATCACCATGGGGGCCCGGTCGTCCTGGCTGGCACATTGAATGTTCTGCGATGAACTCCGCTATTTTGGGCGATCATTTTGATATCCACGGCGGCGGTTCTGATCTGCAGTTTCCGCACCACGAAAATGAAATCGCTCAGTCATGCTGCGCAACGGGTTCTCAGTATGTGAACACCTGGATGCACAGCGGCATGGTGATGGTTGACCGTGAGAAAATGTCAAAATCACTGGGTAACTTCTTCACTATCCGTGATGTATTAGCACATTATGATCCAGAAACCGTGCGTTACTTCCTGATGTCAGGTCATTACCGTAGCCAGTTAAACTACAGCGAAGATAACCTAAAGCAGGCGCGTTCAGCCCTTGAGCGTATGTATACCGCACTGCGTGGACTTGATGAGACAGTCACCGCGGCGGGTGGTGATGAGTTTGTCGCTCGTTTCACAGAAGCGATGGATGACGATTTCAATACTCCTGAAGCGTATTCTGTCTTGTTTGATATGGTGCGTGAGATTAACCGCCTTAAGAGCGAAGATATTACAGCGGCTTCTGCACTGGGTGCACGTATGCGTGAGTTGGCAGATGTGCTTGGCTTACTATCTCAAGATCCAGAAGTCTTTTTGCAGAGCAGTGCCGATGCTGAAGATGTAGAAGCCATTGAAGCCTTGATCAAGCAGCGTTTTGATGCCCGTGCCGCGAAAGACTGGGCTGCTGCTGATGAAGCGCGTGATAAGCTTACCGAGATGGGTATCGTTCTTGAAGACGGTGCGCAAGGTACAACGTGGCGTCGTAAGTAATACAGTAACATTATGTTCGTTTGAAAAAGCCGGCGTTTTTTACTCCGGCTTTTTTTGTACTTATCATTTGAAAAATCGCAACAAGATCACCATTCGAGCATTTAATTTTCCATATCGCGCATTTTGATCACAGTTATTAATAATCACAATACTGAAATAATTCGAAAGGATTATGATGCATAGTGTACCTCGCCGGGCTGATGTAGAGGCCCTAACCAGTTGATTAGGATGATGATAATGAACAAGATATGTCTCACTGCATTGATCTCTAGTACTCTGTTAACTTCCCCCGTTTTCGCTCAAACTTCTACTGATAAAATTGTTGTTGCCCACCGCGGCGCATCGGGATATTTGCCGGAACATACATTGCCAGCCAAAGCGATGGCTTATGCTATGAAACCTGATTATATAGAGCAAGATGTGGTCATGACCAAAGATGACAAGCTGGTGGTTTTACATGATCACTTCCTTGATCGAGTGACGAATGTCGCGACGGTATTCCCCGATCGTGTCAGAGAGGATGGCCGTTATTATGCTATCGACTTTACTTTGGCGGAGATTAAGCAGCTTAGCGTGACTGAAGGTTTTAACATTGAAGACGGTAAGCAGGTACAAGGATTTCCGGAGCGATTCCCTATTTGGAAATCAGACTTTAAAGTGCCGACTCTCGAAGAAGAAATCGAGATGATCCAAGGATTAAATAAGAGTTTGGGTTATAACATCGGCATTTATCCAGAAATTAAAGCCCCTTGGTTTCATCGCCATGAAGGAAAAGACATTAGTGTCGCAGTGCTGAACGTGCTGAAGCAGTACGGTTATACTGAAAAAGACAGTAATATTTATCTTCAGACGTTTGATTTCAATGAATTAAAGCGAATTCATGATGAGCTGATGCCCGCGATGGATATGGACGTTAAATTGGTGCAGTTGATGGCTTATACCGATTGGAATGAGACCATGGTATATGGCTCAGATGGTAAAGCTGTACCATATAATTACGATTGGATGTTCCAAGATGGCGGAATGGCTACTGTCGCCAAGTATGCTGATGGTATAGGTCCGTGGAATCCAATGGTCGTTTCTGAACAGTCAACGAAAGGAAATGTGAAGGTGACTGGGCTCGTTGAGGCGGCTCATAAGCAAGGTATGCAGGTTCATCCTTATACGTTTCGTGCTGATACGGGACGAATCCCTGAATATGCGAGTGACTTTAATGATCTGTTAGATATTTTTTACCATACTGCCGATGTCGATGGTGTCTTTACTGATTTTCCCGATAAAGCAGTGAATTTTTTATCAGGGCGTAAAACGCAATAATAAAGACAACACGAAGAAAGCATAAGATAGCGGCATCAAGATATTTATATATCGGTGCCGCTTTTTTCGATGGTGAACTATAAGTGTTCTGGTAGCTCAGTACCACATTTTCGGCAGAAGCGAGCATCACTTTCATGACCGCTGGTTGAGCAGTTAGTACAGCGGATCAGTTCGCGTTGGGTTTTCATTTCCTGGCTTAACTCAGCAGTAATGATTCCTGTTGGTACCGCCAAAATTGAATAACCGAGTAGCATGGTGAATGAGGCCAGTGCCTTGCCTAAGTCAGTTTGTGGTACAACATCACCATATCCAACGGTTGTGATCGTGACAATAGCCCAATAGATGCTGGCAGGAATACTGCTAAAACCATTATAAGGGCCTTCTATAATGAAGAGTAATGACCCAAGTACTGTGACGATAATGGCGACAGAGCTGAAAAATACCAAGATTTTACGCTGTGCCATGAGCAGTGATCTCAGCAGGATATTTGAGTCTTTTAGAAAGCGCGCTAATTTTAGGATTCGAAAGATACGCATAACCCTGATTAATCGGAAGATTAACAGGTAGTTAGATCCTGGGAACAGGAAAGCGAGATAGCTGGGTAAAACCGCAATCAGATCAATAACGCCGTAGAAGCTGCGTGCATAAGCCCAAGGTTTCGGTGAGCAGTAGAGCCGCAAAAGGTATTCAATCGTAAAAAGAAGGGTAAAAACCCATTCCAGAACAAATAAGCTGTCACTAAAGCGTGTTTCTATCGCCTGCATCGACGATAAAATCAAAATTAGTTCAGAACTTAAAATGGCAATGATCAGTACAATGTCAAAATATTGTCCTGCTTTGGTCTGGGTACCAAAGATAATTTGGTAGATCTTTTGTCTACGGTTAAGTGTAACCACCGGAAAATAACCTTGCTAACATAGTGACGGGTAACAATAGGATATAAGGGATTGATGATGGGGACAATGCAAGGTGAGGTGCGAGGTGCAAAGGGTCGAGAATGAAGAGAAGTAAGATAAGGAAGGTATTATGCGTAACACCTTCCCTAATATGTTAGTGAGGCGTACTGTTAGGCTAGGCCAGGGAATAAAGCTCGCAGGCCATTAGCAATAAATTCAATTCCGAGCGCCGCTAGAATCAAACCCATAATACGAGTGATTACGTTAATACCGGTTTGGCCTAAAACGCGAACAATGAGAGGTGCTGCACGAAATAACATCCAGCAACTAAAGGCAAATAGTGCAATAGTAAGGGCGATACCTACCGTACTGATAACATCCGGGTGGCGAGATCCATAAACAATGGTTGAGCTGATCGCGCCAGGTCCTGCCATTAATGGCATAGCCAGTGGCACAATGCCAATTTGCTCACGGCTAATGGATTCTGATTTTTCTTGTTTATTCTGTTTATCTTCACCCAGTTTACCGCTCATCATTGAGAAAGCGATAGTCAGTAATAGTAAGCCACCCGCTACCCTGAATGAATCCAGTGAAATGCTGAACATATCAAGCAGCATTTGTCCTGCAAGTAGAGATACCGTCAAGATAACAGCAACTCCAAGGTTGGCTGTAAGAGCCGTTTTATTCCGCTCTTCGGGGCTCATATGGCTCGTTAGTGACACAAAGATTGGCATAATACCAATGGGGTTGACGGCTGCGATTAGACCGACAAAGAACTGTAAAAAAATGGCAAGTTCAAGTGTTTGCATGGTGATATTCTGGCTTGGATAATTACAAGGAAGACACTTCCCAACTCAACAGATGATCAGTGTTTAATGGTTGATCGGCGATACTTTAAGCTAAATGAGGAATTCATACCAATAAAAAGTAGGCATAATTTATTTAATAATAAGCTGTTTATATTATGATTCTATGTGACACGTTAATTTTTCTGTTGTCGGGTTATTAACCAGATAGGAGTAGCGTGCTACAGAGGTGTAACGGATAAGATTGATTGACGGAAAAAATTGCGTGATCTTGATCACATCTACAGTTTATTGTGATCGATTATGTAGGTTTATTACGTAAAGTATCGTTATTCATTTGGTTGTGAATCTTAGCTTGGTGGGTGCATTTCAATCGCCGAGATCACATAATGACCAGTCAAATGGGCGGCATTGCATGATAAAGCTCTTATTTTGACAAAATGTAATCCGAAATGGTTACAGGTGATCTAAATCAAGTTTTTTCGAGCTGTGAAAGAATATAATCAGTTTTGAAAGCAATTTACTAAGTATGTGTGTTATCGAATGGAATGAGCCGGATGCTCAATGATAACCCCCAAGGACGTAAGACGTATCCTTACTAAAAAGTTTTCAATATTAAGTTAGGAGTTAACTATGGCTGTTACTAATGTAGCTGAACTAGATGCAATGGTTGCACGCGTAAAAGCGGCTCAGAAAGAGTTTGCGACTTACTCTCAGGAGCAAGTTGATAAAATCTTCCGTGCTGCATCACTTGCGGCAAACAATGCACGTATTCCTCTAGCTCAACAAGCTGTTGCAGAATCAGGTATGGGTATTGTTGAAGATAAGGTTATCAAAAACCACTTCGCTTCAGAATTTATCTACAACAAATACAAAGACGAAAAAACATGCGGTATCTTGGAAGAGAACGAAGAGTTCGGCACCATGACCATCGCAGAACCAGTAGGTATTATTTGCGGTATCGTACCGACAACTAACCCAACATCTACTGCCATCTTCAAATCTCTTATCTCTCTTAAAACACGTAACGCGATCATCTTCTCGCCACACCCACGTGCTAAAAACTCAACCAACGATGCAGCAAAATTGGTACTAGAAGCGGCTGTTGCTGCTGGCGCACCAAAAGACATCATTGGCTGGATTGACCAACCATCTGTTGAGCTTTCAAATGCACTGATGAAGCACGATGACATTAACCTAATCCTTGCGACTGGTGGTCCAGGTATGGTTAAAGCAGCTTACTCTTCAGGTAAACCAGCTATCGGTGTTGGTGCAGGTAACGTGCCTGTTGTTATCGATGAAACGGCTGACATTAAGCGTGCAGTTGCTTCTGTACTAATGTCTAAAACATTCGATAACGGTGTTGTTTGTGCTTCTGAGCAAGCAGTTATCGTTATGGATGAAGTGTACGACGAAGTGAAAGCACGTTTTGCTTCTCACAATGGTTATGTACTGACTAAAGCTGAAGCGGATAAAGTTCGTAAAATCCTGCTTATTAATGGTGCACTTAACGCTGATATCGTTGGTCAGCCAGCAACTAAGATTGCTGAAATGGCAGGTGTTAAAGTACCTTCAGACACAAAGATCCTTATCGGTGAAGGTGTTGAAGTTAAGTATGACGATGAATTCGCTCATGAGAAACTATCTCCAACACTGGGTATGTTCCGTGCGTCTTCTTTCGAGAACGCTGTAGATCAAGCCGTAACAATGGTTGAAATTGGTGGTATCGGTCACACATCTGGCCTGTACACAAACCAAGACGTGAATGCTGATCGTATTAAATATTTTGGCGACAAGCTAAAAACTGCACGTATTCTTGTAAACATCCCAACTACTCACGGTGGTATCGGTGACCTTTACAACTTCAACGTTGCACCGTCTCTGACTCTTGGTTGTGGTTCATGGGGTGGTAACTCTATCTCTGAGAACGTAGGTCCTAAGCACCTTATCAACAAGAAAACAGTAGCGAAGCGAGCTGAAAATATGTTGTGGCATAAACTACCTAAATCAATTTACTTCCGTCGTGGCAGCCTTCCAATCGCACTAAGTGACCTTGAAGGTAAAAAGCGTGCGTTCCTTGTAACTGACCGTTTCCTATTCAACAACGGTTATGCTGATGAAGTTGTATCACTACTGAAAGCACAAGGTATTGAAGTTCAGACATTCTTCGACGTAGAAGCGGATCCAACACTGTCTGTTGTTGAGAAAGGCGCTGAAGCAATGAAGAGCTTCCAGCCTGACGTTATCCTTGCGCTTGGCGGTGGTTCTCCGATGGATGCTGCGAAGATCATGTGGGTAATGTACGAGCACCCAGAAACTCACTTTGAAGAACTAGCAATGCGCTTTATGGATATTCGTAAGCGTATCTACAAGTTCCCTAAAATGGGTCAGAAAGCTGAGCTTGTATGTATCACTACTACATCTGGTACGGGTTCTGAAGTGACACCTTTCGCCGTTGTTACTGATGACAAGACTGGTGCTAAGTATCCACTGGCTGACTATGAACTAACGCCAAACATGGCAATCGTTGATGCTAACTTGGTCATGAATATGCCTAAGTCACTAACAGCATTCGGTGGTTATGATGCCGTTACTCACGCACTAGAAGCTTATGTTTCTGTACTTGCTAACGAATACTCTGATGGCCAGGCACTTCAAGCTCTTAAGATGCTGAAAGAATACCTACCATCAAGCTACAAAAATGGTGCAGCAGACCCAATCGCTCGTGAGAAAGTACACAATGCGGCAACTATCGCGGGTATCGCGTTTGCCAATGCTTTCTTGGGTGTATGTCACTCAATGGCGCACAAGATTGGTGCTGAGTTCCACATTCCACATGGTTTGGCGAACGCACTATTGATTTCTAACGTTGTACGTTATAACGCGAACGATAACCCAACTAAGCAAACAGCATTCTCTCAGTACGCTAGCCCTCAAGCTCGCCGTCGTTATGCTGAAGTGGCTGATCACTTGGGTCTGTCCCATGCGGGTGACCGTACTGCTCAGAAGATTGAACGTCTACTGACTTGGTTAGAAGAGCTGAAGATTGAGCTAGATATCCCAACCTCTATCCAAGGTGCTGGTGTTAATGAAGCTGATTTCTTCGCGAAAATTGATACATTGTCAGTTGAAGCGTTTGATGACCAGTGTACTGGTGCGAACCCTCGTTACCCATTGATTAGCGAACTGAAAGAAGTACTAACAGCTGCTTACTACGGCACACCGTATGTTGAAGGTGAAACGTTTGAAGGCACCACTGTTATTAAGAAATCTGAGCAGTTAGCTGACAAACCAGCTAAAGCTAAGAAAGAGAAAGCAGAAGCTTAATCATTGTTTTAGCTAGCGCATAAAGATAAATATTTAGCCCGCCATTTTGGCGGGCTTTTTTATGTCTGGTGAAAATAGGTGCGAGTCTTAAGGGATGGGTTTTGAGGAAGAGCGTGTTAGAGCAGGGACGAGTTAGAAGGGATTAATTTTGAAAAAAGTGGTGAAAGGAAATACGAAAAAAAGCAACGGTTGAGTGGAACGCGTTGATTCTCTGCGGTGAGCATGTGTGACACCACAGAGGATCATTGGATTAGCTGACTTCGGCTTCGATCATCCTGCCATTGAAATAATCATTTGCCACAATGTATTCCGCACTACGGATCACTTCATACTGGAGTGGGAAACTGAGTAATGGGGAGCTATCTGATGGGTTATCGATATTTTCAATGATCAAAGGTACCACGCCACCTACCCGAATATTAAATTCAGCCAGTTCTTTTGCCCAGCTTTGGGTCAGTCCAGAGACGACGGCTTTTGATTCGGAGTTGATCGATTGTTGCTCGTTCCCTCCATTAATGGCGAGGTTAATGATCACCCCTTTACTGCGTTGATCCCGCATGTAGTGTGCAGTCTGTTTGCCGAAGATAAAAAAGGGTGTGACGGCGTCGGTCATAGTACGGCGAAACTGATCAACAGAGGTTGGGCTCAATAGAGAAGGTAGCGCTGAGCCAACCCAGCAGTTGAGTAGAACATCAATTCTACCGTAATGATGATGGACGCTGTTGATCATCGCTGCAATCGAGGCTTCATCGTGACATGGGATCAGATAAGACTGGCAGGGAGAGCCGGTGGTTTTACAAGCGAGTAATGTCTGTTCTAGTGCTTGTTTACGCACATCAATTAGCGCTAATTTAGCTCCAAGAGAGGCAAAATGGAGAGCAATTGCTTTACCTAGCGGGCTGCCAGCAGCAGTAATGAGTATGACTGAGTGCGCTATGTCCATGGCTTTTCCTATTGCTTGCTTGAGTATCGACGAATCAGTTGACACTCCCACTTGTTACAAATTATTAACCTGACATTACGAGGTAATCTAAAGGGGAACTGTGAAAAAGCGCCCAATCCCAAGATGTCTATTGTTAAATGTTAGTGAACTGTGAAGACTGTGCGAATTTACAGAGCCAAAGCTATGAAGGGAGTCACGAAACAGGGAAATTCCACAAGGGAATACTCAAGGGGGGTTAATGGCGGTTAATTTTCGTTGGTTATTACGACGCGCAATACATCTCCGAAAAACGCTTGGCTTGCAGGAGTGATAAGTAGAGATCTTGTGGTGAAGCTTGAATTTTAACCTCTTCTTTTGGCGGCAACATACGTCGTTCATGGCCAGACAAGTTGTGGTATAGCTCTTCTGGCATGCCTTTGGTGCCGAGTGGCGGATAAGTCAGTGCTGTTGGTTTGAGCTCATTGAGTAAACGTACATCATTTAAGCCACTATCATGAAATGCGCGGGCTTGCCGAGCGCCATTTTCATAGCATGATTCGGTGCTGCTTAGCGGGGCGGGATCTTGCAACTCAAAATAGGCACGCAGTTCAGTCTCTGTTTTACCCCGTTTAGGCAAGGCGTCAACAGGGGTGGTTTCAAGCTGATCCGGTGACAACATAGCAAGCATTAACGCAAAGTCAGCACGACGTCCACCTTCAACCGCATGGTTGAGGTGGCTGCCTAGCTGTACTTCGTGAATTAGTTGCGCTTTGTCTAAAGTATGGATCTGCATGTCAGGCCGTATATCAATAAAAAAGGGCGATATCATCGCTGCTATTTTTTATATCGGGCCGTTAGGTATTTTCTTTAGGTAAATCATGATTTTTTTGTGAGCTGTTCTATCGCAATGCGGATCCGACGTAGCGCTTCATCCAAGATTTCCGTTCGACAAGCAAAATTCAGCCTGACAAAGTTGGGGTTGCCAAAATCTGCGCCGGGTGACATACCGACCCCCGCTTGTTCGAAAAAGGCAAAAGGGGATGTAACAGGAAGATCCGTCGCATCAATCCATGCTAGATAAGTCCCTTCAATGGGATACAGCGTCAGGTAGGGCAGCGCATTAATCGCTTGCTCAAGTTTTTGTTTATGGCCCCGCAGAAAGTGCAATTGCTGATCCAGCCAAGGTTGACCGTCAGCATAAGCGGCTTCTGCTGCGGTATAAGCTAAGACATTAATGTCAGGGACAATACCAGTACGCGTTCGAATAAATTCACGGCGCAGGGTGGGGTTGGGGATGATAGCCATTGATGCGCCTAACCCAGCGATATTGAAGCTTTTACTGGGGGCAAGCAAGGTAACTGAACGCTGGGCAGCATGGGTATTCAAACTGGCAAATGGAATGTGATAGCAGTGTGGTTCGAGGATCAAATCGCAATGGATTTCATCGGAACACACCAGCAAGTCATGCTTTTCGGCGAAGGCAAGAACGGCTTCCAATTCCTCACGACGGTAAACGGTTCCTCCTGGGTTGAGCGGGTTGCAGAATAACAGTAATCGACTGTCGGTGGGAACAACCGTGTCGTCTAGGCTCATCAGCCAGCGTTGTTGTTCAAGGTTTACGGTAAGGGTTGTCAGCTTGCGATCTGCCAACTTAGCGGATGATTTGAACGGCGGGTAGATTGGACTTGGGCACAGTACGCTTTGTTGCGGTGAGGTGAATGCGCGCACCGCGAGGTTAAGTCCGCAGACTAAGCCCGGTAGATAGACAATCCACTCGGGTTCAATGTGCCAGTTGTATAGGCGGGCCATGCGATCAACCAATAGATGAGTCAGCGCTTGTGGCGCACTGCCATAGCCAAATACACCATGGTCGACATGCTGATGCAATGCGGCAGTAATGGCATCAGGGACTTTAAAGTCACTGTCAGCAACCCACATTGGCAAGATATCTGTATCCCTATATTTTATCCATTTAGTACTATTACTTTGGGTACGATCTATGGGTTGGTCGAACAGTGGATTTGAAGCCATGATTGTCATCCTTGGTGAGTGGCTGAAAGCACGATGTTTATTATTGCCATAAACAGACGCAAGAAAAAAGCCCTGACCAAAGGTCAGGGCTTAAATACCATCCATAAGCGGTGCAGCTTGTAAGCATTACCGGCAAGGCATTTTAGAACAGAGGCTTACTACCAAATTGATCCGCCGCGTAGGCCACACGCTCTTCAGGCGTTGGCTGCTGTGCAGAAACACCGAGATTTTCGATATGGTGCAAACGTGGCAGCAATCCACAGCCATTGGCTATTTGGATCGCTAAACCCGGACGTGCATTCAATTCAAGCACCATTGGCCCTTTGGTTTTGTCGAGTACCATGTCGGTGCCGATATAGCCCAGCCCAGTCATTTCCCATGCGCCAGCTGCCAGTGTGAGTAGCTTATGCCAGTTCGGCACGCATAGTTCACTGAGCAGACGGTCAGTATCAGGGTGGCGCTCAATAGGTTGATTGAACTGTACCGCACGAACTGCTTTACCTGTTGCGATATCAAGACCTACACCCACTGCGCCTTGGTGAAGGTTGGCTTTGCCATCTGAGGCCGCGGTAGAGCAGCGCATCATCGCCATCACGGGATAGCCTTTAAAGACAATCACTCGGACATCTGGCACGCCTTCATAGCTGAAGCCATCAAACACATTGTCGAATTGGATTAAGTTCTCAACCATGGCCACATCGTTCTTTCCCCCGAGCGAGAACAGTCCCGCGAGGGTATTAGTGATGTGGCGTTCGACATCTTGCTTGTTGATTTCAGCCCCTGATGGTTTAACGTAAATCCCGTCCTTGTGGCGGATGATCACCAATATACCTTTGCCACCTGATCCTTGTGCTGGTTTGATAACAAACCCTGGCCACTTTTCAACCATGGCATGGATTGTCTTCACATCCACCTGACTACCAATGACCCCAATCAGTTCAGGTACGGTTGCGCCAGCTTGTTGAGCGATTAGCTTGGTTTTGAGCTTGTCATCCACTAAAGGGTACAAACTACGATTGTTATAACGGCCAATATAACTGTGATTTCGCTTGTTCATCCCCATAATGCCGCGCTCACGCAGCTTGAAGGGGGACGTAAACTTTGACAGGAAAGACATGGGCTTAGTCCTCCGTCAATGGCTTAAAGCGACGCAGCTCACTTAGACGGTAGCCCGTGTAGTTACCCAGCATGAGGATCAGCGCCAAAATGATTAACTGAATACCAATAAAGTTAAAGGTTAGGTGACGCACCATTGGGTTAGTCATCGCGAGGTAAACCAAGATCGCGGTAAGCAGAGAACCGCCGCCCTGGATCAATACTTCTTTCGCGCCTTCTTCTTCCCATAGGATAGACATACGTTCAATGGTCCAAGACAAGATAATCATCGGGAAGAAGGTAATGCTGAGGCCTTCCACCAAACCAATCTTAAAGGCCACAACGGTGAAGATCGAAATAATCATAATGACCGTAATAATTACGGCGGATATTCGGGCGACCAGTAATAGATTAAGCTTTGACAGGTAGCTGCGGATAATTAAGCCCGTGCCAACAATTAGCAGGAAGCCAATGACCCCGGTGACCAGTTGTGTTTGGACAAAGGCGACGGCGATCAGTACCGGCATGAAGGTACCAGAGGTTTTGAGGCCGACAATGATCCTTAGGAAAACCACCACCAGTGCACCAATTGGTACCAGCATGATGGTTTTAAACATAGCTTGTTCTTCAATCGGCAAGCTATGGATGGAAAAGTTCAGCAGATCTTCTGCTTGTACTTTCTCGCGGGTCGCCTGCTGTGGGGTGATGTCCTGAGCTATGATAGAGAAGCTGATATTGGAATTGCGACCACCAATCACATCAAGCAGTGAATGGCCTTGCTGGTTCCAAAGTAAAATATTATCCGGCTTGCCTTCCTGACCTGTTTTCAGGTTGAATAATTCCCAGAGTTTCCCGTTCCATACTTCAAGCATAGGGGTAATGCTTTGGCGTCGGCGTCCATCTTCGAGCTGAAGCCCCCCGACGATACGGGCATGGATTTTTTCCAGAGACAACAAATTGATGATAGCTTGTTCGCGACTCAAGCTGTTGAGTAGCAGCGCAGCATTCTGGTTATTATTGTCATTAAACTGCTTGATAAGCTCACGTGTCAGAGTGATGTTGTCAGAAGAGAGACTGCGGGCTTGCTCAAGCAGGGCATTAGCTGCGGTTTGCTGAGGATTATCGAGGCTAACAGCGACCGTATCACCTTTTGGGGGGATTTCTTTAAAGCGTGCTTGAGCGTCAACCAGCATTTGGGTCTTATAGTATAAAATCTGCTTGCCAGTGGCTTTGCGGATAGACCATTCTGCGCGACGCCCTTTGTCGGTATCGATCAATGCGACACCGTAACCTGGTGATGAGGTGCTTTCATCAATCAGGGTGAAGCCCGGTTGGGTTTCTGGAGCGGCCATTGATACCTTGACGGGTTCGCCAATGGCATCAAATTCAATGCGGGCTTCTAGCTCCCAGAGTGTACGCTCTACACCGGGTGTCCATGGCACGCCATAGACATCGTGCCGATACAGACTGAGTGCCGTCCCTGCGATGATCAGCAGGGTAATAAGAAAATAAAATGGAATTCGTGATGTCATGACATCCTCAACATATTGTTATTTGTTTTTCTGCACTTGCTGTTCATTTACACCCTGGACGAATTTTTTACCGACATCAACAAGTGCTATGTCTTTGAAAAATTCACGGCCTAATAATACTGGATAGGTCATTTGGGTTCGATCTGCCAAGGTAAACTGGGTTTTTTCATGGAGCTGACCAAGTTTTACCCACGCTTCAATAACAGGCCGGCGAGTTGGAACATCGGTACTGACTTGGCGAATTTTTACCCAACGCACAACTGGAGCTTCAATAATAGCAGCATCTGCCGGGGTTTCGCCTGAGGTATGGCTGAGATGAAAGCGAGCCCACTCCTTGCCTTCGCGTTCGAAAACTTGAATATCGGTAGCACTCAGTGACGATGTGGTTGCCCCGGTATCCACACGAGCTTTAAAACTGGACTTCACAGCATCCAACCAGATCCATTCTTCTTCGCCGAGAATAACCTTGCCATGCGCTACTCGAGGGTCGCTATCGGCTTGAGCGGGGATAGGTGGCATCTGTTCTTCTTTGGCTTGTGAGTATGCCAATGCTGAATAAGCATTGTTTTGAGCCATTTCCTCTGATAGCGAAGCCAGTCCTTTTTCGAGTTTCGCTATCGAGACGTTTTGATCATCGATCTGCTTGATCATGGTGGCCAGCTGAAAATTGACACGATCTTCCATCGTATTAATGGCCAGCATGGTTTTTGAATGCTCTGGCTGAGATTGCAACATGGTACAGCCAGACAGAATGGCAAGGGTAAGTAGTGGTACACCGCGGCGAAGCATTATATCTCCCAAAAGTACGTTTTTTTCTTAGGCAGCAATATTTTACCGTACAAAAAGGGATGCGAACAGCATCCCTTGTCAGTACTTAGTCAGGATTTCGTGCAATCAGCACCGCACGTTTCGGTGCTGGGTAACCTTCGACTGTTTTAGACGGGTCTGTCGGGTCAAGGTACTCAGGTAGTGAATTATTGGTCATCCAGTCAGTAGAGCGCTGCTCATCGATGCTGGTGACACATTCATCGACAATACGGACATCAACCAAGCCACATTTTTCCATCCACACTTTGAGCGCTTTAGCGGATGGGAAGAAGTAAACATTGTGCATTTGAGCATAACGATGTGTGGGTACTAGTACCGCATTTTCATCACCGTCTATGACCAAGGTTTCGAGGATCAGCTCACCATCTTTACGTAATTGATTCTTAAGTTGGATGATGTGATCAAGCGGTGAGCGGCGATGGTACAGTACACCCATACTGAACACGGTATCAAAGGCTTTCAGTTCCGGTAACTGCTCAATTCCAAGCGGCAGTAGGAAGGCGCGTTCATCCTGTCCCATCAGGCGTTTGATGGCTTCAAACTGGATCAGGAATAGGTTAGATGGGTCGATACCCACGGTTAGCTTGGCTCCTTCACCCAGCATTCGCCACATGTGGTAACCATTACCACAGCCCACATCCAAGACGGAACGGCCTTTCAGCGGAGAAATGTGCGGCAGTACGCGATCCCATTTCCAGTCTGAACGCCACTCAGTATCAATATGGATACCGTGCATGTTATACGGGCCCTTACGCCATGGGTGCAATAAGCGCAATAAGCTCTCCAGACGTTTTTGCTCGCCATCGGCAATAGGGGGGGTGTTGCACACGCTGACATCGTTCTTGATATCAATTACATCAGGCTTGTCAGTCGGGAACTTGTTCAGGGCACGCATCCAACGAGCCATATCGCCGTGTGCGTCAGATTCCCAGTCACTCAATTGTTGAGGTAGGGTATTTAGCCATGGACGAAGGGTATCGTGCTGGGCGATGAGCTTATAAAACTCAGAAAAACTAAACATAGACAACGAATAACCTTATTTGATCGCAAACATCGAGCCGAAGTTAAAACACTGGAACCAGACTTCTGAACTACTAAAACCAATAGATTGGAAACGCTGTTTATGGGTGTCGATGCTGTCTGGACGCATGACATTTTCAATAGCACTGCGTTTTTGGCTGATTTCCAGCTCGCTATAACCGTTGGCGCGTTTGAAGTCGTGGTGAAGATCGATAAGCAGCTCATGAGCTCGCTCATCATCAAAAATATATTTTTCTGACAGGATCAGTATTCCGCCAGGGCGAAGACCTGCATAGATTTTTTTCAGCAGTTTCTGGCGGTCTTCCGGCGCGAGAAATTGCAGGGTGAAGTTCAGTACCACCACAGAGGCATCTTCAATGTCGATATGACGAATATCAGCCTCAATGACCTGCACTGGCGTGTCTGAGCGGTAAGCGTCAATATGCAAGCGGCATCGCTCCACCATTGCACTGGAATTATCGACCGCGATAATTTCACAACCTTCCTGATTGATATGACGTCGCATCGACAGGGTCGCTGCGCCTAGAGAGCAACCAAGATCGTAGACTTTAGAGTGCGGCTTGGCAAAACGCTCGGCTAGCATGCCAATGGCGGAGATGATGTTGCTATAACCCGGCACAGAGCGCTGGATCATGTCCGGGAACACTTCAGCCACACGCGCGTCAAAGGTGAAATCACCCAACTTTTCGATAGGCGCTGCAAAAATATTGTCGTGACCTGCCATTCTCACGAACCTCACAAATAGATAAAGAACTGGGATCCAACTACAGGTATGAAAGCTCATGTTACGCGTACAGTTGGTACGAACTTATACGGTAAACCAGGCTTCATACCGGGTGTTCCATCACCGCGGAAAGGTCGCGTATTGTAGTGAAAATGCGGCCATTTGTCTTTAATGATTTTGTCGGCGTTGCGCATGAATGCTTATAGTATTAAAGCAATTCGAATTGTGGACTTTGTTCAGCGCGTGGCAAGCATACATCGGGTAGCGGATGCTGCTTGATATGTTGCTGTAGCTGTTGGTAAAGCCGAACCGCAAGTTCTGGCGCGAGGTTGTTATCTGGAGTGTGGATAAACAAGTAAGGTTGCTTACCCTCATCGAGCCACTGGGGCAGCTGAGTCAGCCAATTATTAAAAAAAGCATCATTACTTGCCTCGTCAGGATGGCCAATAAATCGGATCATCGGATGGGATGCCGTCGCAATCGCATGTACGGGAACATGGGGTTTGTTACGGTGGGCTTCGATCACTGCTTCGGTTGTTGGCGGCGCAGAGAAGACGGGCCGACTGTCCATGATGATCCGGTTCGCGCCATGTTCAACCAATAGTCGATTGAGCATTTGCTCATCATGACCTTTGGCAAAAAAAGCAGGATGCCGAACCTCAACCCCAACCGGGTAATGCGGTGGTAAGCGGGCGAGAAATTTAGCTAAGGCTGGCAAGGCCATCGGGCTAAACTGGGCGGGTAACTGGATCTTCCATAATCCGATTTTATGTTCCAGTGGTGCCATGGTGGAAAAGAAATTCGCTAGAAGTTGATCGCAGTGCATCAGTTGCTGCTGGTGGGTAATTGCTTGAGGCAATTTAAAGGTGAAGCGGAAATGGTCATCGGTAGCATCATGCCATTTTTGTACCGTACTGATGCTGGGAGTGGCGTAAAAAGTGGTATTGCCCTCAACCGTATGGAATATCTCTGCATATTTGGCGAGTCGTTCCCCGCTTTTGCAGCCGCTGCCGTAGAGACTATCCCGCCAATGGTTGTGCGACCACATTGCAAGGCCGAGTCGAACTGGTGGCTGAGGAGCATGAGAAGGCATGAAGAATTCCTACTGTTGGCGGCATTTTTCCTGATTGTGAAGCGTTTGTTTGCGCTTGGTCAATATTTCTTGCTGATGTAAGTGGATTATTGCTTGATCTTCGCCTGTGGTTTTTCCTACAGTGGACAGTCTTATCCTGAGTAAGCTGAATATGTAAGATTCATCTTGAGCCTACTTGGGTATATAATAGTTCGTTATTTTTGTCTCTCGGCGACGGTAAATACCCTGTTTGTGTGTTATTTAACCAAAGTGGCCGGGAAGGATTCAGCCTGTGCGTGGTACGGGGCCATATGCTCCCCATGGACTCAGGAAAGTTAGTAAATAGATCGGGAATTTCATATGCGCACCCAATATTGTGGTCACCTGAACAAGTCCCTAGCAGGGCAAACAGTAGAGTTATGCGGCTGGGTTAATCGTCGCCGTGATTTAGGCGGTCTTATCTTTATCGATATGCGAGATCGTGAAGGTATTGTTCAGGTAGTTGTCGATCCGGATATGAAAGATGTATTCGAAGTCGCCAATCAACTGCGCAACGAATTCTGTATCCGTTTGGTCGGTGAAGTGCGTGAGCGTCCAGAGACCCAAATCAACAAAGACATGGCAACCGGTGAAGTTGAAATCTTGGCGACAGGCCTGGAAATTATCAACCGTTCTGACGTACTACCACTAGACTTCAACCAGAAGAACTCGGAAGAGCAGCGTCTTAAGTATCGTTACCTTGACCTACGTCGTCCAGAAATGAGCGATCGTATTAAGCTGCGTGCAAAAGCGTCAAGTTTTGTACGTCGTTTCCTTGATGATAACGCGTTCCTAGACATCGAAACACCAGTACTGACCAAAGCGACACCAGAAGGCGCTCGTGACTACTTGGTACCAAGCCGTGTTCACAAAGGCAGCTTCTACGCATTACCACAGTCACCACAGTTGTTCAAGCAGCTACTGATGATGTCTGGTTTTGACCGTTACTACCAGATCGTAAAATGCTTCCGTGACGAAGATCTACGTGCTGACCGTCAGCCTGAATTTACCCAGATCGATATCGAAACGTCATTCATGTCTGCTGAGCAGGTCCGTGAAGTGACTGAGCGTATGATCACCGAAATGTGGAAAGAGCTACTTAACGTCGATCTGGGTACGTTCCCAATCATGTCATTTGAAGAAGCGGCGCGCCGTTTCGGCTCTGACAAGCCAGACTTACGTAACCCACTTGAATTGGTTGATGTGGCTGACATCCTAAAAGACGTGGATTTCAAAGTGTTCTCGGGTCCAGCGAACGACGAAAAAGGCCGCGTAGCAGTAATTCGCGTACCAGGCGGTGCGGCATTGTCACGTAAGCAAATTGACGAGTACACCAACTTCGTGGGCATCTACGGCGCAAAAGGCCTAGCATGGATGAAAGTGAACGATCGTGCTGCGGGTTTTGGAGGTGTACAGTCTCCAGTGGCTAAGTTCCTCAATGAAGACGTTGTAGCTCAGCTACTTGAGCGTACTCAAGCAGAAACGGGCGATATTATCCTATTCGGTGCTGACAGCAAGCGTGTTGTAACTGAAGCGATGGGTGCACTTCGTCTTAAACTGGGTGAAGATCTAGAGTTGACTGACAAGTCTGCATGGAAACCACTATGGGTTATCGACTTCCCAATGTTTGAAGAAGACGGTGAAGGTAACCTAAGCGCAATGCACCACCCGTTCACATCGCCTCTTGGCCTAACGCCAGAAGAGCTTGTTGCGAACCCTGCATCTGCTAACTCAAACGCTTACGACATGGTAATCAATGGCTATGAAGTGGGTGGTGGTTCTGTTCGTATTCACAATGCAGAGATGCAGTCAGCGGTATTCAATATCTTGGGTATTGAGGCTGATGAGCAGAGACTGAAGTTTGGTTTCCTATTGGACGCACTAAAGTTCGGTACACCACCACATGCTGGTCTTGCATTCGGTCTCGATCGCCTAGTGATGCTACTGTGTGGCACAGACAACATCCGTGACGTTATCGCCTTCCCGAAAACAACAGCAGCAGCGTGTCTGATGACCAACGCACCAAGTGTGGCTAACCCTGCCGCTCTTGAAGAATTGTCAATTGCTGTAGCGATTGCAAAAAAAGATAAAGACGCAGAATAAGCCCCTTATTCTGTTTACTGGCTGGCCCAAGGTACCATTGCGTACTGGCAGGCTGGCCAGCTTTTCATTTGTGAAACATTTGCCGATTCAGGCTAATACCCCGCCTCATTGTTATTTTTGTTATGCCTTTTCCCCGATGAATTGTATGTTTGAATAATAATGCAGATGGGTATCAACTAACCGGAGTATGTCATGGCAGGCCATAGTAAATTCGCTAATATTAAGCACCGTAAAGCGGCACAGGATGCAAAGCGCGGAAAAATTTTCACTAAATTGATCCGTGAAATTGTTGTTGCTGCAAAAGAAGGCGGTGCAGAAGTAGAGAATAACCCACGGCTACGCGCTGCGGTTGATAAAGCACTCTCGAATAACATGACCCGCGACACCATTAATCGTGCAGTTAGTCGCGGTGCTGGTGGTGACGGTGATGACGGTGTAGAAACTGTCATCTATGAAGGTTACGGTCCTGCGGGCACGGCTGTGATGGTGGAATGCATGACAGACAATCGTAACCGTACCGTTTCTGGTGTACGTCATGCGTTTTCAAAAGCGGGTGGCAACTTAGGGACAGACGGCAGTGTAAGCTACTTGTTCGACAAGAAAGGGGTTATTTCTTATGCCCCTGGTTTGGATGAAGATACAGTGATGGAAGCCGCGTTAGAAGGTGGCGCAGATGATGTTGAAATCAATGATGATGGCTCCATTGATGTGTATACCACCCCTGCTGAATTTGGCGCGGTAAAAGATGCACTGGATGCCGCAGGTTTCGATGCTGAAAATGCTGAAGTGACCTTGGTGCCGTCAACCAAAGCTGACTTGGATCTGGATACTGCACCGAAGTTATTGCGCTTGATTGATGCGTTGGAAGATCTGGATGATGTACAAGAAGTTTACCATAACGGTGACATCACTGATGAAGTAGCAGAACAGCTGTAATCTATGTCTATTATTTTAGGGATTGACCCAGGTTCACGGATCACTGGTTATGGCGTGATCCGCCAGGTTGGCCGCCACCTTGAATATTTGGGGAGCGGTTGTATTCGTACCAGCGAAGCGGGTATTCCTGGACGCCTAAAACAAATTTATGCGGGTGTCTCTGAAGTGATCACCCAGTTTCAGCCGAATGTGTTTGCCATTGAAGAGGTCTTCATGGGGAAGAATGCCAGTTCGGCGATTAAACTGGGGCAAGCACGTGGTAGTGCCATTGTCGCGGCGGTAAATGCTGATTTGCCCGTGCATGAGTACGCGGCCCGTTTAATTAAACAGGCTGTTGTGGGTAACGGTGGGGCAGATAAAGCCCAAGTACAGCATATGGTATGCTCAGTACTTAAATTACCGGGGAAACCTCAGGCCGATGCGGCCGACGCCTTGGCCATTGCGATTTGTCATGCTCATACTCATAAAACCTTGATCGCGATGGCGGGTAAGGCGAGCGGAGCTCGACGAGGACGCTATCGATAACCTCTTCTAATACAAGGTGTTAAAAGGCATCATTGAATATGCCATATAATGCGCACTCGATCAAAAAAGCAGCCTCGCGCTGCTTTTTTGTTTTGTGATTGTATGTTTTTCAGGCATATACTGCGCGCAGGTCATATGATGATAAAGGAATATAATGAATGAGTCCGGTCGCCCTTTGGCGGGCATTCTGTCTGCCAGCTGCGTTTTCCGTTCAGGGAGAGCGAGCACGTTATGTTGATACATTACTCTTTTTTACCTTTCTCGCCCTGTTGGTCGGCCTCTACAGCTTGCTGAAGTGGAGCCGTTATGATCACGCTGATTTGATTTTGACATCATGTGTTTTGGTTGGCTGTCAGTTGTTCGCGGGATTGGTACTGAGGGTAAGCCGTTACCCTGAATTAGCCTTAAACATTGGCTTAATGGGGATGGTTATACATGCCTTGAATCTTGTTTATCAGAGCGGCGGGGTTATTGATTCAACCCAAGTGTTTTGGATGCCGCTAATGGTTGTCGCATTTTTTCTGACAGCCCGATTAATGATGGCATCGCTGTGGAGCTTGGTGATTGTTATCGCCTGTGTCTGGATGATTAGTCAACATTTCGCGGGGGGACACTTTCCCCAGTTAGCACTTAGCACCTCAGCCGAACGTAGTGAGATTTGGTCCGGTATTATGTTACCGCTGGTGATGATTTGTGTGGCGCAGGCCTTTACGGTTAAGCAGCGTCAGCAAGCGATTGATGCCGCAGAACAGGCTCGTGAAATTAGCCAAAATATTGCCCAGCAAGCAAAAGACGGTGAGCAACAATTAAGCCAAATGTTGACACTGGCCAGTGATAATGCCAGTCAACTTGCAGAGGTAGCAACAGGGCTTGAACGGCAATCTACTAGTCTGCATCAGCAGGTGAGCCATCTTAACCTTAATTGTGACTCTCAAGCCAGTGCTGCAGAGCAGATGAGCCAACAGGTCACGCAATTAACAATTGGAATTGATGAATCAGACCGTTTTGTCTCGGAATTGAAAGGGCGTAGTGACACAATCCAGCGTCAGGCTGAAAAAAGCTCTGAATCATTACGCGCTTCCACTGACGCGATAGAGCAGATCCTTAGTAGTAATGCGAAAATCATGTCGGTTGCAGATGTGATCACGTCTGTTGCAGAACAAACTAACTTGTTAGCGTTGAATGCTGCCATTGAAGCCGCCCGGGCTGGAGTGCATGGACGGGGATTTGCGGTCGTGGCCGATCAAGTCAGGGAATTATCTGCAAAAAGTAACAGTTCGGCCGTTGATATTCGCGCACTGCTGGATAGCAGTCACCGTGAAGTTGAGCATGGTCAGCAGGTTATTGAATCGAGTACGTCAGAACTGACAGGGATCATTGAGCAGGTAAGCCGTATTTCAAGCGATGTTACCCAACTTGCCGATACCATTAACCATCAAGTTGAAGCACTTCGTGAGCTCAATACTGCCAGTGCTGCGGTGGCAAGCAGTGTGGTTGAAACCAATCAAGTCTCAGATAGCGTTGCTTCTCAGGGCAAGCTGCTGGCTGAGCAGGTCGAACGTCTAAAAGGGTTGGCGGGAAGTTTGAATGAGGTTGTCCGTCAGCGACAGGATTAGGTGAAACTTCGATGTACCAATAAAAAGAGCTGGATATACATCCAGCTCTTTACTATTCTAGAGCCAATTTTGTAAATCAATAAAGAGATGTTGCTGTGATAGGCCGACTACGTGGAACGATTATCGAGAAACAACCGCCAGAAGTCTTAATAGAGGTCGGTGGAATTGGCTATGAAGTCCAGATGCCAATGAGTTGTTTCTATGAACTACCGGACGTTGGTCAGGAGGCCGTGATCTCAACCCATTTTGTAGTTCGGGAAGATGCACAACTGCTTTATGGATTTAACAAGAAAAGTGAACGCGAGCTGTTCCGCGAAGTTATTAAAGCCAATGGTGTCGGACCAAAGCTGGGTTTGGCTATTTTGTCTGCGATGACCGCCAGTCAGTTTGTATTAAGTGTAGAAAACGGTGATATTACCACCTTGGTCAAGATCCCTGGGGTGGGTAAGAAAACCGCAGAGCGACTCGTGGTTGAAATGAAAGATCGTCTGAAAGGCTGGGGTGAAGGAGATCTATTCACGCCAGCACTGGATACTGCAGCCTCCAATGCGCCTATCCAAGATACCGCAGCTGCTGCTCGAGCAGAAGATGAAGCCGTAAGTGCATTGATATCGCTGGGCTATAAGCCGCTGCAAGCGACTAAACTGGTGTCTCAGGTTGCCAAACCAGAGATGACCAGCGAAGCGATCATCCGTGACGCATTGCGTTCAATGGCATAGGTAAACACAGATGATTGAAGCTGACCGCTTGGTAGCGAACGATTTTCCAACCAGCCGAGAAGAAGACATTATTGATCGCGCGATCCGTCCCAAGATGCTTGAAGATTACAAAGGGCAGGATCATGTGCGTAGTCAGATGGAGATTTTCATCAAGGCCGCCAAGTTACGTGATGAAGCCTTGGATCACCTGCTGATTTTTGGTCCTCCCGGGCTGGGTAAAACCACGTTGGCGAATATCGTCGCCAATGAAATGGGAGTGAGCATTCGCACCACTTCAGGTCCAGTGTTAGAAAAAGCCGGCGATCTGGCCGCCTTACTGACCAATCTTGAAGAAAACGATGTGCTGTTCATTGACGAGATCCACCGCTTAAGCCCACAGGTCGAAGAGGTGCTGTATCCGGCGATGGAAGATTACCAGCTCGATATCATGATCGGTGAAGGTCCAGCTGCCCGTTCGATCAAGATCGATCTGCCACCGTTTACCCTGATCGGTGCAACGACCCGCGCAGGATCGCTGACGTCACCTTTACGTGATCGTTTTGGTATTACTCAGCGTCTTGAGTATTACAAAGTTGAAGACTTACGCGGCATTGTCCAGCGCAGTGCCGGTTGTTTAGGGTTGTCGATGGACGAAGCCGGTGCCATGGAAATGGCCATGCGCGCACGAGGTACGCCGCGTATCGCTAACCGCTTGTTACGACGTGTACGTGATTATGCTGAGGTTGTCGGTAATGGTCATATTTGCCCTGAAACCGCAGCGAAGGCACTCGATATGCTAGACGTGGATAGTAGCGGTTTTGATTACATGGACCGTAAATTACTGATGGCCATTATCGAAAAATTCATGGGTGGTCCAGTCGGACTCGATAACTTAGCCGCAGCCATTGGTGAAGAGAAAGACACCATTGAAGATGTGCTTGAGCCGTACCTGATCCAACAAGGTTACTTGCAGCGCACCCCTCGCGGACGAATTGCTACTCATCGAGCTTATCTGCACTTTGGACTGGACGTGCCAGAGTTAAAATAGCGATGGATGATAACTGTAAATAAAAAACGAGGCAGAAATGCCTCGTTTTTTGTATGTTGTGTTTTTACTTCATTATTTTATTAAACGTATTCAATTATGTGCCATTCATTATTTTTATTAACGGATAGTATAAATAATCGGAGATTAAAGTAACTTCCATCATTTAAACTATCACGAACTATGATGATAAGATCTTCAATATTATCATGATTGATATCACCTCGACCGACTATTTCGACTTCTTGATAGCCATTGTCGAAATGGTAAATCGCTTTACTATCAGAGATATATTCGAAATTAATAATGGGGAGAATATCTTGCCAAAACGTCAAATTTATATTTTCTATTGTTCTTTTATGTGCATTTGTTGATGTTTGAAGCGCTAATTCTTTTGGTAAGTAGAGAGGTAAATATTTATCTAAGATGGATATAGGTAAATAGCTTTGCTGAGAGGGTTTAGCATCAAGCAGATATTTTGCTGCCTCACACATCATTATAATATTAAGAAAAGGATTGATATCAAAGGCATTTACTGGGGTGATGTTTTTATGACTAAAATAATCTTGACATGAGTAGATGTCAAATTTTTCATTATTTCTGTTTTTAACAGAAAAGTAGTCATACCAGTTCGCAGTTATAAGATTTGGAATATCATTAATGCTATGTAAAGAAACTGGAGATATTAATAGCTTTGGAAGAGTAAAGCCGGTACTCCATGTGACAGGTATTTTACTTATATCATCATTAGTTGGGGTAAAAGTACAACCTTGTAAGGTTAAGAGTAAAGAGAAAGCAAAGAAGTATTTTTTTTTAATGTTCATGATAGGGTGCCTTTATTTTTTATTTGCGTTACTTTCAGCTTTGTTTAGTAGATCTTTAACATATTTGTTTCTTTCTGCTTGTATTGGTGATTTTCTATTTGATTCTTTTGCTGCGGTAGCCCAGTCATTATCCTTTATTGCTTTTTTAAATTTTGGCCATTTAGTATTAAGATCCGTCATACCAACATTAAAAATTATATCAAATAATGCAAGCCTAACTTCTGTTGGGTATATTTTGAACTCTGGGAATAATCTTTTTAATTCGCCTTCAAAAGTGATAATATGTTTATTGGTAAGAAAATCAATATCTGCTTCAGATAATGTTAGTTTAACAAATCTTTTATAATAACTAGCTTTGTAGCCTTTACTTTGTTTTTTTAAAGTGTCGAAGTCAGATTTTATTTCATCTCTCTTTGCATGCTCATTACTTATTCTTTTAAAATTTAGGTTTATAGCACTTTCTATATTTTTTATTAGATGGCCTACACCAATTGTCACATATCCATTTGAATCAAGATACATATGGTTGTATCGACCTTCGTATTCTTCTAGCTTTTTGATTAATTTCGACTTCTCAGATGCTGTGATCATATTTATAAATCCATTTATAAAATCCCGCTTCATCGCTGAAGCATATATCCTATTATTGAAGGTTTTTAATCAGCCTATTGCAACTTAAAATATACTTATATTTTTAATTTTGGATTTGATGTTGATTTTTCTGCAATCGATAATGGATTGATACACAATCTTAGGTGCGACATATGTATCTCTTTGTGCACATTGAATGTAATCAAGAGACTCAGGCTTTTGTACTTGATTACCCTGTATTCTAGGCTCGATTGTATCTAGGATGCATAAAAAGTTGTAACTTATACTAGGGCAAGGAAAACACCAGTTAGCTTAACCGTTACGTCGTATTAGCATTGTGTATTACGCTGTGTGAGATAGAAGTAATTTGGTGGGAAAGTCCGCGAAGTGGCAAATGTTATGAGCAACGCTGTGGATGATTTGAACTGCGGCTGCGTTGGTTGTGCTGTTGAATGTTGCGTAGAGGCAAATGACGCTGTTCAAAATGCATGTATATAGATGATGGGTGATGAACAATAATAAAAAACGAGGCAGAAATGCCTCGTTTTTTGTGCTTGTCGAGCAGGGAGAACCGCTATTAGTGTTACCGTTATTGTGTTTTATTTACAACATGATAACAATTGGTGAGCTCAACATGCCAGAAGGCAATGATTGAGAGGGCAAAATTTAGTCATATGACAATTTTGCCTGCATTTTTTAGCAGTTGCTTTTGAACATTTCTGCAAAGCTAGGTTGATAAAGTGCAATAATCTTTTCAAAAATACGAGTCATAACTACTTCCTTACTGATCCAAATCTATGCTTGAGAAACAGTATATAACCCGCGAAAAGACGTTGTTTCTTGTCTGAAGGATCACTCTGTTTCTGGTGGGGATTATAGGAAATTATCAGGTGATAAAAAGCGATTTAAACTCACAATAAGAATTAGAAAAACTAATGCATAATTATTGAATGTTTTTCAAATATACACGGTGTTTAGTGAGGTTATCGTTCATCAACGGGAGTGAAATGTCATTGTCAAAGAAATAAGGACTCTTTTTTCTAAGCGTAAAACGTCATAAATATGGCGTTTTAAAAAAGATTATTAAGATGCTTGAATAAAGCAATTCAGAATGTAACAGAGATGCCATTATTCCAGAGATCTACAGAGTATGATGGGGCATAGATTTGCTGATCTAAATCAAAAAAAGTGTGACAGGTTAAAAAATGAGCAATGTTTTTTGATATTTATCAAAGCAAATTGTGAGATAAATCCATTGAGCCAAGTGGCGAATGTCAGTAATATTAGCAATGACTTTATTAGCTGTAGCTTAACAATAAATTAACTAATTTAAAACATCGCCGCAACACACAAGGGCGCCATAGGGGAATATTCTAATGGTAACCCGGACGGTGGTAACACCGCGGTTATGTTTGGCTACTCGTCGCTAAACCTAACTATAAGTACACCTTGTTGTACTGTCGTCAGTCAGCCTGGCGAAAAAAGGAGTTCTCAATGTTTACTGATATCGTCGAACTATCGAGGTTACAGTTCGCATTAACTGCGATGTATCACTTTTTGTTCGTCCCACTTACTCTGGGTATGGCATTCTTGCTTGCCATCATGGAGTCGGTCTATGTAATGACCGGAAAGCAAATCTACAAGGACATGACCAAGTTCTGGGGTAAGCTTTTTGCCATTAACTTCGCCCTAGGTGTCTCTACGGGCCTTACCATGGAGTTCCAGTTCGGCACTAACTGGGCATATTACTCTCATTATGTAGGTGATATTTTTGGTGCACCACTGGCTATCGAAGCATTGATGGCTTTCTTCCTTGAATCTACCCTTGTCGGCATGTTCTTTTTTGGCTGGGATCGCCTGTCTAAGCGTCAGCACTTGACGGTGACTTGGCTGGTGGCTCTTGGTTCCAATTTTTCGGCGTTGTGGATCTTGGTAGCAAATGGTTGGATGCAAAACCCAGTGGGTGCCGCGTTTAACTTTGAAACCATGCGTATGGAAATGGTGAGCTTTGCGGATGTGGTACTTAACCCTGTTGCGCAGGTGAAATTTGTTCACACTGTAGCGTCTGGTTATGTTGCTGGCGCAATGTTTGTACTGGGTATTAGCTCATACTACCTATTGAAAGGCCGTGATATTCCATTTGCTCGTCGTTCATTTGCGATTGCAGCAGCGTTCGGTATGGCTTCAATTGTCTCTGTTATCATTCTTGGTGATGAATCTGGTTACGAGCTAGGTGATGTTCAGAAGACTAAACTCGCGGCGATTGAAGCTGAATGGCATACAGAAGAAGCTCCAGCTGCGTTTACGCTGTTTGGTATACCAAATCAGGAAACGATGGAAACGGATTACGCGATTAAGATCCCTTATGTTATGGGTATTATCGCGACACGTTCGCTTGATACCGAAGTAACTGGTTTGCGTGATCTAAAAGCGGAACACACCGTACGTATTCGTAATGGTATGATCGCCTATGGTTTGCTTGAAAAGCTACGTGCGGGCGATAAAACTCCTGAAAATATTGCGGCGTTCGATGCGGTTAAGCACGATCTTGGTTATGGTTTCTTGGTTAAACCGTATGCTAACAACGTTGTTGATGCAACCGAAGCTGATATTGCAAAAGCGGCAGATGACTCGATTCCAACAGTATGGCCGTTATTCTGGAGCTTCCGCATTATGGTCGGCTGTGGCTTCCTGATGATGGCAGTGATTGGTGCGGCATTCATTCAGTCTTGTCGTCATAAGATCACGGCGAAACCGTGGATCTTGAAAGCGGCACTATACAGCATGCCATTACCGTGGATTGCCATTGAAGCGGGTTGGTTTGTTGCTGAATACGGTCGTCAGCCATGGGCTGTCGGTGAGGTGTTACCGGTTTCTATGGCGGTATCGAGTCTCACACCATCAGATGTCATTGCATCACTGCTGGCTATCATCGCACTGTACACCGTGTTCCTGATTGCTGAAATGTACCTGATGATCAAGTTTGCTCGTTTAGGTCCAAGCAGCCTGAAAACAGGCCGCTACCACTTTGAAACGAATGATGCACCACAGAACGTGGTATCGCGTCAGGTTGAAGTTTAATCAGGGAGAACTGAGCAATGTTTGAATATGAAGTATTGCGTTTTATCTGGTGGGTGTTAATCGGTGTGCTTTGCATCGGTTTTGCCATCACAGATGGTTTTGATATGGGCGTTGGTGTTCTATCAAAAATCATTGGTAAGACGGACAACGAACGTCGCGTTATGATCAACTCTATCGCCCCCCATTGGGATGGTAACCAAGTATGGTTGATCACCGCAGGTGGTGCACTGTTTGCGGCATGGCCGTTGGTGTACGCCACTGCGTTCTCTGGTTTCTATTTCGCGATGATCATTACCTTAGCCGCGCTATGGTTACGTCCAATCGGTTTTGATTACCGTTCGAAAATTGCTAATCCACAATGGCGTGAAATGTGGGACAGAGCGATTTTTGTCGGTAGTTTTGTACCGCCAGTGATTTTTGGTGTCGCGTTCGGTAACTTGCTACAAGGCGTACCGTTTGAATTGAATGAGTTCTTGATCCCTACCTATAAGGGCTCATTCATCGGCTTGCTTAATCCGTTTGCATTACTGTGTGGTATCGTCAGTATTCTGATGATCACAACACAAGGTGCTGCGTACCTGCAGATGAAAACAACAGATGTGATCCGCGAACGTGCTCGTAACGTGGCGATGATGACCTCTATTGCTACGGCAGTCTGCTTTGTGATTGCGGGTGTTTGGGCTCATGGCCTTCAAGGTTATGTGATCACTTCTGAGATCATAACCAACGCACCGTCAAATCCATTGACGAAAGAAGTGATTCGCCAGTCAGGTGCTTTGTTTACTAACTTTGAAACTCATCCACTGATGTGGATTGCACCAGCACTTGCTGTCGTTATGCCACTACTTACTCTTTTGGCATCACGAGCGAACCGTGCAGCAACTGCGTTTATTACCTCAAGCCTGACTATGGCCGGTATTATTCTGACATTCGGTTTTTCATTGTTCCCATTCATCATGCCATCAAGCTTGGTGCCAAACCACAGCTTGACCATGTGGGATGCGACATCCTCTGAACTAACCATGCAGATCATGACAGGGGTAGCAGCAGTGATGGTGCCAATTATTCTGGCGTACACCTCATGGTGTTATTACAAGATGTTTGGCCGTCTTGATACTAACTATATCGAAGACAATAAGAACTCACTGTACTAAGGAGACAGACTATGTGGTATTTCGCTTGGATTCTGGGTGTGCTACTTGCTTGCTCATTCGGTATTATTAATGCGCTGTGGCTAGAAGCGACAGAAGATATGGATAAAGAGAGCGGTGAATAATCTGGATCGCTGGGTAAAGCGTGTTCACCTGTGGCTAGATCATAGCTTGCTTCGTATTATTGCCATCGTACTCTCGATGGTGACTGCGGGACTGGTGATGTGGGATCCAACACACTTTGCTCTGGCGATTGGCGGATTTGGACCTGTTGTCTCGCCAGTTTTGATATGGGCAACATGTGCGACAATGGTGTACGGTGTCGGTTTTGTACCGCAGCGTTGGTATTGGCAAGTACTTTTCACGCCTTACCTATCATTGCTCGTGTTGCTAAATGTCTTAAGCTTGCGTCTGCTGTGATAATGCGACATTGTTATTAGAGACAGATTGAAAAATGGAACAGCTCATAGCGATTGCGCTATGAGCTGTTTTTTTATGTGATTAAATGTGATGAGAGTCACCCGCAGTGACAAACTCGTCAAAAAAACACAAGTCTGGACGGTGGAAGTGATTGTATGATTCCATTCTGGTGGTCAAGTTAGGTATAGTAAGCCCTTCAGAATATGGTGGTATTTTGCTATCACCGTTGATTATATAGCTTGGGTATACCATGACTGAAGAAAATGCCTTTGAGTGGCCTATCACCATTTACTATGAAGATACTGATGTCGGCGGTGTGGTTTATCATGCTAATTACATGAAGTTTTTCGAGCGAGCGAGAACGGAACTCTTTCGTAGCGTTGGGGTCAGTCTTAACGAGATGATGACACAAAAAGTGAGTTTTGTCGTGCGCCATATGGATGTGGATTTCCTTAAAGGTGCCCGATTAGATGATCAATTAATTGTGAAAACCTGGCCAGAGGCCTTGCGCCGGGCTTCCATCGATTTTTGTCAGGTTTTAGTAAACAGTCAGGGGCAAACCTTGTGTAAGGCTCTGATTAAGGTAGCCTGTGTTCACCCTGATACAATGAAACCCATTAAGATCCCAGAAAATATTATGTCGGAGATAAATTAAGTGACTGCTGAACTGTCGATTTTAGATCTATTCCTACAGGCAAGCCTGCTGGTGAAGATCGTTATGTTGATTTTGCTGGGAATGTCGGTTGCATCGTGGACGATGATCATCAAACGTTCGCAAGTATTGTCTCAGGCGAAGGCCAAGGCAACCCGTTTTGAAGACCGTTTCTGGTCTGGTATCGATTTGTCACAGCTTTTCCAAGAGGTACAAGCGCGTAAAGACAACCTGACCGGTACTGAACAAATTTTTTATGCCGGCTTTAAAGAGTTTGCTCGTTTGCATCGTAACAATGGTAAAGCGCCAGAGGCGGTGATGGAAGGTTCGGGTAGAGCCATGCGCGTCGCGCTATCGCGTGAAGTGGAAGAGCTTGAAACCAACCTGCCATTTTTGGCAACGGTGGGTTCCATTACGCCTTATATTGGCCTGTTTGGTACCGTGTGGGGCATTATGCACGCCTTTATTGCTCTGGGTGCGGTAAAGCAAGCGACATTAGCCATGGTGGCGCCGGGTATTGCAGAGGCTTTGGTGGCAACTGCCATGGGTCTGTTTGCGGCTATCCCTGCGGTAATGTTCTATAACAAGCTTACTAATCAAGTGGCTAAGCTAGAGCATAATTACGCGACATTCATGGAAGAGTTTTCAAGCATTCTGCACCGTCAGGCATTTGCTTCTAATCAGGAGTAGAACTGATGGCGTACCAACCAAAGAAACGTAAATTAACCGCTGAAATTAATGTCGTGCCGTACATTGATGTGATGCTGGTGTTATTGATCATCTTCATGGTCACAGCCCCGTTCGTCACTCAAGGGGTCGATGTTGATTTACCGTCAACCGTGAGTGCAAAAACGGCAGCAGAGATGAATGGTGAGAGTGATCGTGCGCCCATCATTGTTGAAGTCAACCAAGATGGTCAGCTTGGCTTAAGCGTTGATAATCAAGATATGATGCGAGGGTTAGTGCTCAATGATTTGCTGACGCGTGTGCGGGCAGAGTTGCAGCTTAATCCTGATTCCGCGGTATTAGTCGGTGGAGACGGTCGGGCACCGTATTCCTATATCATTGAGACGCTGGATGCTTTGAATCAGGCTGGTGTTAGCTCTGTCGGCTTGATGACAGAGCCTCTAGAGCAGTAGGCGGACCAGCTGGATGAACAACAAAAATTACAGCGTAGCCGTTCTTATTTCAATCTTGCTTCATAGTTTGTTGGTGGCCGCCCTGTTATGGGGGACGGATTTTTCCATGGATAAGCCCAAGCCCGCAGGTAGTACGATCAAAGCGGTGGTGGTTGATCCGGCTTTGGTTCATCAACAGGCACAACGAATTCGTCAGCAACGTGAAGCGGCCAAAACCGCAGAGCAAGATCGCCTGCGTCGACTCGAGCAGCAATCAGAAGCGCTGGAAAAGCAGCGCCAGGAAGAAGAGCGTCGTCTGCGACAGCTAAAAGCGGATAAGCTCAAAGCTGAAAAAGCGGCCCGTCAAGCTGAGCAAGAGCGTAAGCAGGCTGCGGTAGCGCGCGCTAAAGCAGCAGAAGAAAAGCGCCAAGCGGATAAAGCGGCAAAGATTGCCCGTGAGCAGGCAGCAAAAGCTGAGGTTGAGCGCAAAGCCAAGCAAGAAGCAGCCCGTCAAGCAGAAGCTGAGCGTCAAAAGCAGGTTGCACAGCAGCGTAAAGCGGAAGAGGCCAAGCGTCAGGCAGAGCAAGCCCAGCGCAAGGCTGAGGCGGAAGCGAAGAGAGCAGAAGAAGAACGTTTAGCAAAAGTCGCAGCAAAGAAAAAAGCGGAAGCTGCGCGTAAAGAAGCGGAACGTAAAGCCGCAGAAGCTCGAGAGTTACAGCGTCAGCAAGAAGCGGCATTGAATGATATGTTTGCCGGGCTGGAGGCTGAAACTGTGCAACGAGATGATTCAAAAGGTCAATTTGTAGCCGATGAAACTGCACGTTATGGTGCGATTTTCAAAGGTATGATTGAACAGAACTTACTTGTTGAACAAAGCTTTATTGGAAAACAATGTCAGATCCGTATGCGCTTGTCGAGCAATGGCTTAGTGCTTGATGCTTTTGAGGACGGGGGAGACCCGAATCTCTGTCGCGCCGCGAAATCGGCAGTGGTAAAGGTCAGCCAGTTCCCGATGCCGGAAGATCCGGCAGTGGTTGAGAAACTACGTGATATTCGACTGATCGTAAACCCGCAATAAATAAGGAGTGATAATGAAACGTTGGTTAATGGGTTTGTGTATTGCTCTGTTGAGTTTTAGTCAGCTAGTACAAGCAGAGCTGGAGCTGGTGATCACTGAAGGGGTCAATTCAGCCCGTCCAATTGGCGTGGTGCCGTTTAAGTGGGAAGGGGAGGGCAAAATGCCGACCGATATTGCAGCGGTGATCGCCTCAGATCTCCGTCGCAGCGGTAAATTCTCCCCCGTTCCTGCGAGCAAGATGCCACAGACGCCGTTTAGTGAAGAAGAGGTGGATTACAACGCCTGGACCTCATTGGGAGTGGACGCCTTGGTGACCGGCAGTGTGGCCAAAAATGCCGATGGCAATTATGTGATCCACTACCAGTTAGTGGATGTGGTTCGTGGTCAGCTTACTAGCGGTCAAAGCCGCGGGCTTGAGAATGGTGAGTTAGTTCTCACACAAGATCACCTGCTAATCAATAACCGAGCCACGGTTAAAGAATCACGCTTACGTCAGTATGCGCACCGTATTTCTGATGTGGTGTATGAGAAGCTGACCGGTGAAAAAGGCGCATTTCTGACCCGGATTGCTTATGTCGTTATTGATGATAAAGGTAAATATCCCTATCAGCTGCGTGTCGCAGATTACGATGGTTACAACGAGCGTTTAGTGTTGAAGTCACAGCAGCCTCTGATGTCACCGTCTTGGTCACCAGATGGCAGCAAACTGGCTTATGTTAGTTTTGAAAATCGGCAAGCGCAGATCTTTATCATGGATATTTATAACGGTACCCGTGAGATGGTATCGTCATTTCCACGCCATAACGGCAGCCCACGATTCTCGCCAGATGGAAAGAAACTGGCGATGGTACTGTCGAAAACAGGCAGCCTGCAAATTTACATAAAAGACTTAGAAACGAAGAAACTGACCCAAATTACGCGTGGACGTTCAAATAATACAGAAGCGTTTTGGGATCCTAACGGTGACTCTTTGATCTTTACCTCAGACAGAGGTGGTAAACCACAGATATATCGAGTAAATTTAGCTGACGGTTCAACGAGTCGCCTGACATGGCAGGGAAGTCAGAACCTCGGTGGTCAATTAACACCAGATGGACGTTTTCTGGTGATGGTTAATAAATCCGAGTCTGGTTATAACATTGCCAAGCAGGATCTAAAAACCGGCGCAGTACAGATTTTGACGAAGACATTTCTGGATGAATCGCCAAGTATCGCACCCAACGGTAGCATGGTGATTTACAGCTCAGTAAATAATACAGAAAATGAGTTGTCGTTAGTGTCGATTGATGGGCGCTTTAAAGCACGATTACCTGCAACTAACGGGCGGGTTAGAGCTCCTTCTTGGGGTCCTTTCCTATAACGTAACTGCAATTAGCGATAATAAAGGAAAAAATAATGCAACTTAACAAAATTTTAAAGGGGCTGGCAATTGCGCTGCCAATGTTTACTCTTGCGGCATGTAGTTCAAGCGACAGCACAGACAGCTCTGCTGCGTCTCAAACTAACACCGGTTCAACAACTGAGCAAACAACAGTTGTAACACCTGTTGAGCCATCAGCACCAGCACTGACAGAGCAGGAACTGCGTAACCAGCAGCTTCGTCAAGAGCAAACCGTTTACTTCCAGTTTGACAACGCTGAAATTCAACCTGATTACCAAGACATGCTAGCAGCACACGCTGAATACCTACGTGATAACGCCAATGTTGACGTAGTTGTTGAAGGCCATGCTGATGAGCGCGGTACGCCAGAGTACAACATTGCACTGGGCGAGCGTCGTGCTAATGCCGTTGCTAAGTACCTTCAGGCACTGGGTGTTTCTGCAAGCCAAATTTCCATTGTTAGCTACGGTGAAGAGAAGCCTCTAGTGCTTGGTCACTCCGCCGCTGACTATGCTAAGAACCGTCGTTCGGTTCTTGTTTACTAAGTAAATAGGTAAACATTATGAGCAGTAACACAATGCGCAAGCTCGCATTAACGTTGCTGGTTGGTGCGGCGACCCAAGTGGTCGCCGCACCTGCTCCTGTTACTGACTTAAATAGTAGCAGCGCGCAGGGCGATAGCCTCAATCGTCTGGAAAGAATGATCGAGGCTCGCAACCAGGTGCAGCTGGATATGCAGCAACAACTGGATCAGCTGGCAACCGAAATGGATGAGCTACGTGGAATTGTTGAGCGTAATAGCTACGATCTCCGCCAAATGCTGGAGCGCCAGCGTGAGCTATACCGTGAAGTTGATGCTTTGAGCCGCCAGCCACAAGCGACACCGAAAGCGGCTACCGAATCGGCAGGATCAACACCGACCGAAACGTACACCAGCAATGTGGGTGAAAACGAGGCCTATGAGTCAGCCGTGAACCTGATCTTAAAGGATAAGGATTATGCGGGGGCGATCACTGCCTTTAAAGGTTTCTTAACGACCTATCCACAGTCAGCCTATAATTCCAATGCGCATTATTGGCTGGGGCAGTTGTATTTCACTCAGAATCAACTTGCAGATGCTGCCGAGCATTTCAAGGCGGTGGCGAGCGTTAAAGACTCCAATAAGCGGGCAGATGCCTTGTTGAAATTGGGGATCATTGCAGAGCGCAGTAAAAATGTCGCAGAGGCGAAGCAATATTACCAAGAGGTGATTGCCGGTTACCCTGATTCGACCAGTGCGATACAGGCTCAGAAAAATCTGAAGCAACTGTAAGCTACCCCTATAATAAAAATGCCGCTTCTCTTCGTCGAGATGCGGCATTTTTATTTGTGTCATGGCAATGGTTGGGTTTGGCTATATCTTCTTTCTTCCAGCTCACGTGTATCTTGCTGTTTAGCAAAATTAGCCAGAAGTTGGAAATACTCGACCGTCCATATCTTTTGCGTTTTGATTCCGTTCGGCAGTTGATCAAAAGCGTTATCTTTCCCCGCCGAATGCAGTTCGAGTTGTACCCACTGCGCTATAGGCTGATCATTGACTGATCGCTCGGAGAGGGATAACGGGTGATCCGCACCGGGGTAATTGGGGGATAATTGTAAACCGAAACGATAATCCCGAAAAATCACGACCCATTTGTCGGGTAAGCGTTGTGAACTGTCCCACCACACACCATCAAGTTGTTCCATTTTCTCATTGGTTATGGCTACAGGTTGTACACCTAATGCTTTCATCTGTTTAGCAAAAATGACATCCATTTCGCGATTAAAATCACTGATCTGAATATCGGGATGAGCTAATAAAATTGTTTTAGCCAGATTAGCGCCAAGCATGTTGGAATAGAGATCTTCGGCGGAAAAGGCTGATGCGTATTCTTTAAATCCTCTGACCGATACCATCCCAAACCATTGCGCAATTTCATGCCACTGGGCCAGCCGAAAAGCTAATAGCGCGGCAGCATCAGCGCTGAGCTGGTTTTTCTCTGCAGCCGATAGCGGTGTCTTATTGTCGACCCATTGAATACGGCGGACTTTTAATTCAGCGGGTAAATTGAGGGCATGGGATGTCCCTAATGATCCCTGCATATTCTGGAACAAATAATAGGTGTAGTCAGCGGTGTCGCGCACATGAGCCGTATCAATGAACCCACCTTGGGTACTAAAAAGCAGGCCATTTTTTTCCTTGCTTAACCCCAATAAGTTAACGGCAACAGAGCTGGAACCATCGTTATAGCGATGGCTGCCGATGTCATTGATACCAAGTACATTATTGAGAGAGAGAAATGGTACTGGTACCGCCCCGACCTTGGCTTTTAGATCTTTACCGAAGGCACAACAGGGGCGTACGCCCAGCGGCGCTTTCACTGTGCTGGCGTGGGCGGAAAGTGTAGAGATAACACTGAGAGAGAGTACAAATATCAATGAGCGAGTGTGAATCTTCATGTGCGTAATTAAAATGCTTCATTTACGTGGAAATAGAAACCGGTGCTATCTTTGCCTACGCCTAAATCCACACGAACGTTGATCCGGGCTTTAAATGCAAAGCGATAGCCAATACCCACAGTGGGTAACCAGTTCTCGTCGAAAAGTGCATCCACTGCTGGGGCTAAATTACCCGCTCCGATCCATGTCACCATACCATGACGGTGGTTAAAGCTATGTCTGACTTCAAGTTGAGTGGAGAGTTGCGCTCTGTCACGGTATTGGCCTTCATAATAACCTCGCATACGTTGCGCACTGCCCATTTCTGAATACCCGTACCATGGAATATCGCCGTCTACCGCTTGACCGTAGCCTTCAACCGCGATGATGGTGTGAGTACTGATCTGCCAGTAGTGACGGGCATTAATGGTCCAGCGGTTGAAATCAAAATCGCTGCCAAAGTGAGGTCGATAGGTCGTCCACTCCACACTGAGCAGGTTGCCTGACCGAGGGTTGGGCTCAAAATCACGACTGTCATATTCCAACGCGGTGACAATCCCACTCAATTGACTATCTTTAAGATCATGATTGGTAAATACACCGAGATCCGGATCTAAACGAGTTACAGACTGATAACTCCAGCCTGAAGTTAAATAGGTATTGTCGATAATCTGTAACGCAATCTTCGGTTCAAGTCGGATGATCTGTGCATCATACTGGGTCTTGTTTTGATCCGTTTCAGCCGCTTCTTTCCCAACCCCCCAATAATAACCTGGCGAGTGACTGAACCACGCATCGGCTAGTAGCCGTAATCTATCTTGTGCAAGATAGGTTCGATTCTCGATGCCTACGCCAAATGAACCCGATGTTGATGCATAGGACGTCAGGGTTACAGTGGAATAATGATCGCCAGCTGCCCAATCATACGGGGTATATAAACCCACGGCGGCGATGCCGATTCCCAACCCTTGCTCGGGGTTCACAAAAGGACCCGGTAGTACGCCCCAGTCGATCAGCTTGCTGTTATCAACCGTATCACTTGAGCCCAATTGTTTAAGCAGATGATCAACCCAGCTAGCTTTGCTGACTTCTGCGATCTCTTCTGCAAAGGCATAAGGCACAACCAGCGAGCTGCATATCAACGTGAGTATGACAGTATGAATGTGTAGCATTATCTCACCTTAAAAACGGCGTTCTAATGAGATAAACAGGCTCTGGCGATCACCAAATCCGGCCTCACCAAGAACGTTCCAGTCTTTGTTCACCTGATATTGCACCCCAAGTAACGGATTCCACGGTGTGGTGAGGTGCTGCTCGACATGAAAGCCGGCATCTTTAGGTGCAATGTTGCCCAATTTACCGGGTAGCCCTAAATCAGACAGTTTGCCCGACAAGGATTGTTCAACTTCCTGATACATTGCCCCAACCCAGACTCGAGCTGGAACGCCATGGGGGGTGAAGTCATACCCGACCCGAGGCGATATAACAAGGGCATCAATTTCACCATCAATCACGGTTAAGGTACTCTGGGAAAAACTGGCATCAACCAGACCGAACCAGTTGCCATGGCCGCCCGCTAATACAATCCCCACACCTTTGGTGTAACCATCGAGATCTAACGTGAAATCTTTAATGGTTGCCTTATAGGTTTTATCAATCGAAGGCAGAGGCTTTGGTAACGGAATATGAATAGATAAAGACGCATCCACATCGGTTTTTGAGTATCCCTCAAGCATACCAAACATGGCATATACATTGAGGAACGGCAGTAGCCATACATCAGTGCGGAATGACAGCACATCGGTTTTTTGCGTGCCGGCATTGGCTTCCAGGTTCAAGCCTGGGATATTTAGACCTTGTAGCTTAATTGAATCCACATTGATCCCTTGCTCCATGCTCAAATAGCTGATGCTAAAACCGATAGGCTTGGGGAGGGTGTAGCCAAGCGCTTCGGCTTTTTCTTTCCAGATCGGTAATGAGAATGAGCTGGCATTGGCGGCAGAAGAAAATAATAGTGCTGGTAAGAGATAATGTTTCATTAAGCTGTATGAGGCCGAAAAATTGGAGAAAATAAGGGAGTTGGCGCCATCATACACGGGCTTTTAAAAAAGTAAACTTACGAGTGTACTTGTGCTTGTAGTTGCGGTGGTGAGTTTCTTGGCATCTAGAGGTCGCTTGGGTATATACCCAAGCAGCCTCTAGATACAGGATTCAGAGTGCGCCAGTGCGCTCAATTCAAGAAAAATAAACGCAGTAATGGTATTCCCTTACAAGTTTTTTTGACATAGAAGTGAGTGTGCTGGCTCACTCCCGAAGGGCGAGTTTTATCGCCATCTACTCTACGTTGCTGATTATTAACGTAGAATAACTATGTCCGTAAATCAGCGCCTTGATTAGAGGGCAATAAATTCTCGCTGAAACGCGCATCTAGAGGTCGCTTGGGTATATAATGCGCAATATTACAAGGACAGCAATAGAGCAATCGAGATGAGTCTAACATTTGACCCTTCAGAGATGGTGTACCCATTTCCACCTAAGCCGACCCCATTAACTGTCGAGCAACAACTCGCTTATAAAGCCAAGATCAAGGTACTGCTAAAGGAAAAAAATGCAGTGCTGGTGGCTCATTATTATACCGATCCGGAAATTCAGGCTTTAGCCGAAGAAACGGGCGGTTTCATCGGTGACTCGTTGGAAATGGCCAAGTTTGGTAATCAGCATTCAGCGCAAACCTTGGTGATTTGCGGTGTGCGCTTCATGGGGGAGTCAGCGAAGATCCTGACCCCAGAAAAGCGCGTGTTGATGCCAACACTTGAGGCAGAATGTTCGCTTGATCTGGGTTGTCCTGCCGATAAATTTACCGAATTTTGCGATGCCCACCCTGATCACACTGTGGTGGTGTATGCGAACACGTCTGTAGCGGTAAAAGCCCGTGCAGATTGGGTGGTCACATCCAGCATTGCATTGGAAATTGTTGAGCACCTTGATAGTGACGGTAAAAAAATCATCTGGGGACCGGATCGTCATCTAGGTGGCTATATTCAGAAGCAAACGGGGGCAGAGATGCTCTTGTGGCAGGGCGAGTGCATTGTTCACGATGAGTTTTCAGCTCAAGCCTTACGCCAGATGAAACACCTGCATCCTGATGCGGCCATTTTAGTTCATCCGGAATCACCTGCCAGTGTGGTGGCTCTCGCCGATGCCGTAGGTTCAACCAGCCAGTTGATCAAGGCCGCGAAAACATTGCCGCAGCAAACCCTGATCGTCGCGACCGATAAAGGCATTTTCTTCAAAATGCAGCAAATGGTGCCGGATAAAACGCTCATTGAAGCGCCTACTGCGGGGGCGGGGGCGACATGCCGCAGCTGTGCCCATTGCCCGTGGATGGCAATGAACGGCTTGAAAGCGATTGAAGCGGCATTATCTGAAGGTGGTGAAAACCACGACATTTTTGTTGATGATGAACTGCGAAAAAAATCACTGATCCCACTCAATCGGATGTTGGATTTTGCGGCAGCGTTACAGTTGTCTGTCAAAGGTAACGCGTAAGATAACTGGGCGGTGATGCTCGATATCATTGCCTTAATACCTGAATAAAAGTTAGAAAGGCGGCCTGAGCGTCGCTTTTTTTATGCCAAAATGAAAGGAGTTATGATGGGTCAGACCATGTTGACGGTTGCTCTCCCTGTTGCTTTAGCCTGGATGATGTTTACGGTGGGATTAACCCTAAAAGTGGCTGATTTTTCGCGTGTTGGCCGTTATCCGGTGCAAGTTATTGCGGGGTTGGCTGCACAGCTGATTGGTTTACCGTTGCTGGCCTATGGCTTGGTGCATGCGTTTAATCTACCGGACGTGGTCGCTATTGGGTTGTGGATCTTAGCACTGTCGCCCGGCGGTGCATCGTCTAATGCGATCACCCACCTATGTGGCGGCAATACCGCATTGTCCGTTACCATGACTGCGATTAGTAGCGTCATTGTCCCGTTTAGTTTGCCACTGCTATTGCCATTGGTCTTTCCTTCGGCACAGTTAGTTTTGCCATTGAAAACGGCTATTTTACAACTGGTCGCCGTCACTATTTTCCCTATCGGAATCGGGATGCTGGTTCGCCATTATGGTTCAGGCCTGCGTTTTCAGCGGTTTTCTCAGTGGGCGGGGCGCTCATCGTTATGGGCATTGTTTTTTACCGTGGCTGTAACGTTAGCTGCGAACACCAATGTATTTAATCAGCTATTTTCGGTAGCGTCGTTGGTCGCCATTGTTTTATGTCTCGGTGGTATGGGGCTTGGGGCCGCAGTTGCGCGTGGTGTGTTGTGCAGTCGAGGTGATAACCGTGATGGGCAGCGCTTGACCCGGACATTAGCGATAGAGGTTGGGGTGCAAAATGCGGGCACGGCTATTTTTGTTGCTGTGGTGCAACTGCAACAGCCTGAGTTGGCGCTGACACCCTTGCTTTACGGGGTATTGATGAATATCCCGGTGCTGCTGATGATTTATTGGCATCAACGCGATACGAAGGCATGCCCAGTGCGCTAATCAATAGTACGATGTGGCGAGATAGTCGTATAAAGAAAGGGTGACCATGAATGTATGGTCACCCTTATTGATCATGCACAATGTAAACGCGTGATAATTATTCTGCATCCGCCAATTCATGGGCACGCATTGTCAGGCCACATAGCATCATTGGTACAGAGGCAAAGATCTCTTCAAATTGCGCCAGCCCATTTGCCCCTTCCTGAGTCAGAGTTTCAATTGCACTTTCCGGATCGAAAAGCAGGCTGAAACACAGTAATACGCCGCCAAGCAGGGCGTTGTTCTCGCTCTCTTCCGGCATGATGGTTTCCCAGTCATCACGAGCCAGCTGCCAGCCTTGCAGTAGCCCTTCCGCAAACTCACGGGTAGCGGTAGTCACTAACTCTTTATCATCCAAAGCACACTCTTCTGGCCACTGCCACGTGCCAGCAAGAAGCTGCTCTCGGCTTTCATTCCACAGGTTGACGATCTCATTGGCATAGGCTTCCAGCTCTTCTTGGCTGGCAAACGGTGAGGTTTCTTCGCCACCCCAAAGGAAAGCCAACCATTCAATCGGGTCAATCAGGTAAGGTGCAGCCGCCATCGCGGTGACAAAACCACGGGTTTGTGCTTCTGATAGTAGCTGTTCAGCCAGTTGTGGGTTAGACAGCAGCGTACGTAAAGATGAAGACATAGAACTCTCACTAAAAAATAGGGGGCTCATGCTAGCTGGTCCCGCCAAATAATAAATGGGTATGTACCCTATATGGGCAATATTGTAACAGGGTCAGGCGGGTAGTGTTAGTGACAGACAGCGGATTGAGCAGGATGGGTGACGTTTAGGCATTCCATTCGGATCATGTTGTTTTGTATTGACCTTGGCTGGAACACCCACTATAGTAGCGACCCTGTTACGGCGACAAGCCGAACAGACAAAATTAGGTGAGTTGTCCGAGTGGCTGAAGGAGCACGCCTGGAAAGTGTGTATACGGCAACGTATCGAGAGTTCGAATCTCTCACTCACCGCCACATTCTAAAGCCCGCTTTTATAGCGGGCTTTTTCATATCTGACATACTTCAAAATCAATAAGCAACAGTTAACGATCCTCCCGAAGCATCGATTAGAACCCATAGCTTTAAGTCATACCACGAACTAGCTGCTTTTGCTGGTGGAATACCATCGTTGTAACAATGTGGCTATTTTCCATTCTATTTTCACACTGCAGATTTAGTGGATATGACAAAACGGTCGCCGAAGTAACCTTTGGGTTTTGTTTTTTAGTGAAATATATTACTGATCTTATGTTGAATATAAGTGTCAGCGATACATTAGAACAGAATCAAAACGTCATGTGCGTTAATTAAAGTGAAAGGCAGGTTTCTTTAGTAACAATATCTGTAACGAATCAGCCACTTCCTGTATACCAATAACGAACACCAAGTCCATTATTTATTTCATAACCTAGTTGATCACAAATATATGGGAAATTGTATTTTTCAGCATCAGTTTTATATATAGACCAACGCCACCTGGTACTTTGAAGTTGATAGATAATTGTTAAAAGAGATTTTGAACGGTCAAACTGTAAGTAGGATATAGCCCCTCTCATAGGAGTTATAGGCATATTTTCAAATGTCTCTGAAAGATCCACCTTTAAATTTTCTGGTAGACTCCCTCTCCATCGTCAAAACTACCAAAGAGTAAATAGTAATTCATTTTGTCTCCAATGTGGCGGCGACAGTGCCGGAATAAGCTATGCGTGTAGGTTGATCTGCTTGTGTGGTTTTAAAATCATGATGTTGGCTACTGTCTGATTTTGCTTATTCAAAGTGTCTTTGAGTCAAAATTATTGATTAGTTTAAGAGTGCGCTTACTTAATTTTTTCATTTCCTTACATATCTGCTCTGCCGCCAGATGATCTTGTTTGTCACAGAATTCAGCGGCAGTTCATAAAAACACGCCAGTTCCGATATGGTTGGCAGCACCACAATTTTCTTCTAATGCAACCGAATATTGGCCTTGCTCATTTTTCCCGACATAACAAACAGGATACGAATATCATTAGCATGAACGCACGTACCGTTGGGTAAATGGTATAAAACATCCGGCATCGGCGAGATACCGGATGGCCGCGGGCTTACATCAAACTATGCGAATGTTCGATGATGCTTGGGGATTGGGTCGCAAGCGCTTCAATCAACTCTGGTTCGAAATGAAGCGTATTTTCCGAGTATGCTAACCCTGTGCCTTGATAG
>NZ_JAKJSL010000054.1:0-49013 GCF_050336815.1 Photobacterium nomapromontoriensis | reverse complement strand
GGTCGAAAGCGTCACTTTGTTTTTCTCGGGTTCGAGTTTTACTGGGGTAGGGATTCCAAGGGGAAAGCGCGGCTTAGRCGGCGAACTGCCGTAAAGAAGCAGAAAGCGACCCTCAGRGAATACTACTTATGGATCAAAGCGAAACGTTCATTAAAACTGAGCGAATGGCTGCCCCAGYTAAAACGCAAGTTGATCGGGTTTAGGAATTATTTCGGACTGCCAGACAATAGCCGAAGCATGTCATACGTCTATGACTATGTGCTGCATAGTTTATACAAATGGCTGAACCGACGCAGCGGAAGGCGAAGTTATAACTGGAGTAATTTCAAGAAGATGTTAGGGTATTTCAATATTGTGCAACCGAAAGTCAGCAAGCGATTTGTGGTTGTTGATTGGTATTAGGGTCGTGTTTTACACGAGTGAACGTATAACTGAAGAGCCGGATGCGGTAGTTCCGCACGTCCGGATCTGTGTGGGGGCGGTCTGGTAACAGGCCGCTCTACCACGATTGTGAAAATGCCAGCTATGGAAACTGGCATTTGTTGTGTTATTAAGCGTTGCTTAGTGCAAAGCTGGATAAATGGAACTCAAGTAACTGTTTTTGTTCTAGGTTCTTCTCACCATTTTGGATTGTGGCTTTCAAGATCTCTGGGCTTTTGTCAGAATAATGAATGTTGCATTTGATTCCACTTTCGCAAGTGTACTGTACACCGTAGTTTATCGTTCTCTCTTCACAGTTAAATGGTGAACCCATAAGTAGGTTGCGAACAGCTGTCAAATCAGTCTTGCTAATTTTGAGTGTGCTCATAGAAGTGTTCCTTTATTTTCATGTGCTAATTACCGGAATAATGTAATATGCACATAATTTATATGCAATTATTTTGTTTGTAAGTTGTAAGTTGTAGGTAGTGGTAGTGGTTGAGCTATTACAGTGTTCAAACTTGGTTAGGAGCTTAAATTGGCTAAAAAATACTATGTTGTTTGGAAAGGTCGAGAGGCAGGTATTTTCACTACTTGGGCAAAGTGCAAGTCACTAGTCGATGGTTTTGCTGGAGCAAGGTTTAAGTCGTTTCCAACTCTTGAAGAAGCAGAGTCTGCATTTGGTGAAAAACCAAAATCAACAGCACCGAAGGTCAAAGCTAAGATAGTTAAAAAGTCTAGCAAATTAAAATCTGTTCCCTTATCTCAGGAACAAATAGATGCAATGCCATTTGAAGTGAAAATCTACACTGATGGGGCTTGTGAGCCGAACCCCGGAGAAGCTGGAACAGGGCTTGCGGTATATGAGAGCAACGAGCTAACTGAACTATGGTATGGCTTGTACCAATCATTCGGTACTAACAATACAGCCGAGCTCCATGGACTCAATCAAGCATTACTACTTGCTAAGGAAAAATTAGCAACAGGAAGTTCAGTTGGTATCTTTTGTGATTCAAAATACTCTATCGACTGTATTACAAAGTGGGCTAGTGGTTGGGAGAAAAAAGGTTGGACTAAGTCTGGTGGTGAAATTAAAAATTTGGACATAATTAAGCCAGCTTATACTATCTACCAAGAAATATCGTCTCAAATTACAATTCACCATGTGAACGGACATGTTGGCATTGAGGGTAATGAGTTAGCAGATAGGATGTCCATCATAGCTATCGAATCTCAGGATAAGAGTCTTTCGTTGTATAGAGAAACTCACAATATCCCTGAACTCTTGGCGTTACGTGCTGGTTGATAGACACACATAACAAATAAGGTTATGTGCTGCGCAGCCAGCACCTAATCGAAGTGTGTGCACCGAGCATGGCGTTGATCTAGGAGGTGAAAGTCCTCTACGGGCTCAGTCGAAAGAGAACCGTTAGCCTATGCAAGGGTGTTCACCGTGAGGTGAAATCTGAAGGAAGCAAATGGCAAAATATGGTTGTGACGGACAGAAATCTGATAGTAGGCAATGATGACTTGGGTAACCTAGCACTATATAGATTAGCCCGATAATTCGACAGGAAGGGCATCCTTGTAAATCAGGCACGGCCATAGGAAAGAGCAACGTCTTACCTCGGGAGATCTTAATATCTGTTCATTAGGACTAAAAGTGTAGTGATATGCTTTGATGGGTATTAAGAAGTCAGCAGAAGGCATAGTACCTTGAAGTGAACTCATTCAAGAGAAGGCCCGAATCGAATATATCAAGAAGCAGTCACCAGCAACTCAGATACGTGGTGTAACAGTAATGATGAAACCCATCCCTACGATCCAATTGGTGAAGCCGTAAGTCGATCTAATGGATGCGAAGTGTAACAAGCGTATGTGGCGTAAAAGGAAGGGCGAGTCTTGATACAAACCAGTCAACTACTAGAAATAATGTTCAGTTCTGAAAGTCTAAACAGGGCATTAAAGTAAGTTAAGAGCAATAAAGGTTGTGCAGGTATTGATAGATTATCAATCTTGGCAACCATCGAAAAGCTTAAACAGGGAGATAACGGGAATAAGTTTCGTCAGTCTTTGCTGAATGGGACATACCAGCCTCAACCTGTACTTGGAGTAGAAATTCCCAAAGCCAAAGGTGGAGTTCGTCAACTCGGCATTCCAACGGTACAAGACAGGATCGTGCAACAAGCGATTTCCAATACACTTACCGATATATACGAACCTAAATTTTCTAACAGCAGTTATGGATTTAGGCCGAGAAGAAGTGCTCACCATGCTTTGGCTCAAGGAAGTGAATATATCCGCTCTGGGCTTGGATATGTTGTAGATATTGATTTGGAAAAATATTTTGACACAGTTAATCACGACAGATTAATGAACCGATTATCTCAAGATATTGAAGATAAAAGAGTGCTGAAATTGATCCGTCATTATTTACAGAGTGACATGATGCGAGGTGGGGTAGCAGAACAACGACAAAAAGGAACGCCACAAGGTGGGCCATTGTCGCCACTGTTATCGAATATTGTGTTAGACGAACTCGATAAGGAACTCGAAAGCTGAGGACATAAATTCTGTCGCTATGCAGATGATTGTCAAATCTACGTTAGTAGCGAACTGGCAGCAAAGAGAGTGCTGTTTTCGATTAGTTACTTTCTTGAAAGCAAGCTAAAGCTAAAAGTAAACCAAGAGAAAAGCAAAGCCACCCGCGTGAGCGAGCGATGTTTTCTAGGTCATTACTTTAAGCAGTCAGTAGAGGTAAGGATCACAAAAGATGCTTATCGCAGGATGAAAATTCGAGTACGTCAAATAACCAAACGCAACCAAGCGAAAAGCCTTCCAGTAGTGATTAAAGAACTTACTCAATACTTGAAGGGCTGGCAGTCATATTACAAGCTGGCTTTATTTGGGAATAGAATGAAAAGGCTTGATAGTTGGATCCGGCGTCGTTTAAGGTGTTACAAGCTTAAACAACGAAAGCGAAAATTCAGCATAGCGGTTTGGCTCATTAATTCCGGCCTAACAACCCACGATGCTTGGAAGCTCGCGCACTCAGATAAGGGGGGGTGGAAGCTATCGAGAACCCCTCAACTTCATCAAGCATTACCAGATAAACAATTTGCGGGACTAGGTTTGTACTCATTGCACAATGGGTATGAGGCATTAAAAGTGTATTCGAAACCGCCGTATGCGACCCACGCTTGTACGGTGGTGTGAGAGGATGGAGGTCGTGAGACCTCCTCCTACTCGATTGAAGAAGTCCAAGCCTCCTTATATAAGTAAATATTGCGAATGGGGTGGAAGGCGAAGTGGCAATTTGGTCCTGTTTTAGCTGTCTTTTTATGGCCCAGTACAGTTTTCCAGAAAAAGCGCCCAAGGCTATTTCCTGCTCAAGAGGGATTCGCAACGCGTGGTATTTTTACTATGCTTTGATTTTAATGATGTAGCATTAGTATGATGTGGCTCCCCCGAAGCAGGACGTTAGGTTTACATGGAGGTGATTGTGAAAAAATTCTTATTATTTACAGTGTTACTGTCTCTAAGTGGCTGCTTGGGTATGCCAGAAACAGTTGAACCAGTCAAACCTTTTGAATTAAATAAATATTTAGGTAAGTGGTATGAAATTGCCCGTTTAGATCATTCTTTCGAACGAGGTTTGAGTAACGTTACAGCGGAATATTCAATGCGTTCTGATGGTGGTGTTTCAGTTGTCAATCGGGGGTACTCTGTTGATACCAATGAGTGGAAAGTAGCAGAAGGTAAGGCATATTTCGTTAATAGCGACGATGAAGGATATTTTAAGGTTTCATTTTTCGGTCCATTTTATGGCTCATATGTGATTTTTGAGCTAGAAAATGAAGACTATGAATATGCGTTCGTTTCGGGTCCAAATAATGATTACCTATGGTTGTTGTCACGAACTCCAATGGTGAGTGAGGCGGTTAAGTCGAAATTTGAGTGGTTAGCAAAGAAACATGGCTTTGCCGTTGAGCAGTTAATCTACGTGGAACAAAAATAGACGTATTAACATCACTGTAATACGTTGTGGCGCGCAAACGAGTTCAAACGCTAGACCGACTCAATGTTTAAGAATTAGATCTGTCATCGTGGTTCAATACCTTGCTGGTAGGTGCTTTGCTAGCGATACTGAAGCCTGCTTATTGGTATGGTGCTAAATATATTCTATAGAGTGATTGTGACAGGGTGATTAGATATTACATAGCTTAGCTTGATCATTTGTCAGGAAGGACATCTTTGTAAATCAGATGCTTCAGAAACCGTATTGATAGATGATATGCAGTTCAGTCCTGCAGGTGCAAAGGCAATTTGTATTGTTGGAATTCAGTTCGAAAACTCAGCGCAATGTGAAGACGAGTTGAAAGCTCTTGGGCTGTTTTTCTAGTTAATTAGATTTTTAGATGCACAAACAGTTCAAGAGAGATTTGTATGGGTGCGATGTCAAATTATTCGTGAATAAATGAGACGAAAAAGGCTAAATCATTATATATATGTTTTAGCTGAAATGTTTCTAGGTTGCCTTAACGAGATCAACCATTGGCATAGTAGACTGTGAGCATATTAAGGTCATAAAGTGGTATATGCATGATGTCGATATGGGTAATTTAATGAAGTTATTGTATTTATCTTGTGGGTTGAGGAACTAATGAAAATAAGGTTGATGGAAAAATCTGACTTAAATGAGACAGCAGAAGTGCATAAATTGGCTTTTGTGAGGCAGAAACAATCTTATGAATGGCTTGTTTGTAATTTCAATGCATTCCCACGAGTCTTATGCTTTGTTGCTGAAGGTAGTGATGGGATTATGGGCTATATAATTTGGACTCAGAAGAGTGGTTTTCGCCCAGAAGTAGTATTGGAAATTGAACAATTAGCTGTTTCGCCTGAGCATCAAGGACAAGGTATTGGGCGCAGTTTAATCATAAACTCTTTACCCGTGGTAAAGGCCAAGTTGGCAGAGAACGATTCGGTGCTGAAGCATATTTTTGTTACGACGCGAGCTGATAATTTTGCTCAAGAATTATATAAATCAACATTGGGTGCAGAAGTAGAAGCAACGATTACTAATTTATATTCTGCTGATGAAGTGTTGATGATTGCACGTAACGTGAGTTAACAAACGGCAATGGCATTAATGATTAGTTTTTCTATCCGACATGACCCGATTTGGTGTTCCGAGAAAGAGGTTTTTAACCTTTTCTTGGCGTATTCCAGCGTTGCCACTTTCTTTGGCTTACTTTAGCCAGCACATACGTTAGGTTGTGGAATAAACTAATGGTGATGAAGTTCACAGAAACTGTTATACTTGGCCTTCATCACGAAGAAGTCGCCCTTCATGGCGGCTTTTTTATTGCTTGATAGTCATCATTATTGGAACAGTACATTGATTTCAACAGCTAATATCACAATGCAGTTTGGCGCAAAGCCTCTGTTTGAGAACATTTCAGTTAAGTTTGGCGACGGTAACCGTTACGGCCTGATCGGGGCGAATGGTTGCGGTAAGTCAACATTCATGAAAATCCTTGGCGGTGAGCTAGAGCAGTCCTCTGGTACTGTTTCAAAAGATCCTAATGAGCGTATGGCGAAACTGGGTCAGGATCAATTTGCCTTTGAGCAATACACTGTTATTGACACCGTTATTATGGGTCATAAAGAACTGTGGAAAATCAAAGAAGAGCGTGACCGCATTTATGCAATGCCTGATATGTCTGAAGATGACGGCATGCGTGTGGCTGACCTTGAAGTTGAATTTGCAGAAATGGACGGCTACTCAGCAGAAGCGCGTGCGGGCGAATTGCTACTTGGTCTAGGTCTTCCTGAAGACCTGCACTTTGGCCTAATGAGTGCGGTTGCTCCGGGTTTGAAGGTACGTGTACTATTGGCTCAGGTTCTGTTTGCTGATCCGGAAATCATGCTACTTGACGAACCAACGAACAACTTGGACATTCATACCATTGCATGGCTTGAGCGCGTTCTTCTTGAACGTAACTGTACCATGATCATCATCTCGCACGACCGTCACTTCCTAAACAGCGTATGTACTCATATGGCTGATTTGGATTACGGTGCACTCCGCCTATTCCCAGGTAACTACGACGAATACATGACAGCGGCTGAAGCGTCTCGTGAGCGTCTGCTAGCGGATAACGCGAAGAAGAAAGCGCAGATGGCCGAACTGCAAACGTTCGTAAGCCGTTTCTCTGCGAACGCATCAAAAGCGAAGCAGGCTACATCTCGTCAGAAGCAGCTTGATAAGATCCAGCTTGATGAAGTGAAGGCGTCAAGCCGCCAGAACCCATTTATCCGCTTCGAACAGGAAAAAGAACTGTTCCGTAATGCATTGGAAGTAGAAGGTCTGAAGCAAGGTTACGGCGATAACATTTTGATCAATGGTGTAAAAATGTTGGTTGAAGTGGGTGAGCGTGTTGCTATTATCGGTGCCAACGGTATTGGTAAATCGACGCTGCTTAACACGCTAGCGGGACAGATGAACCCAATGGACGGTATGATCAAGTGGTCAGAAAACAACAATATTGGTTTCTATGCTCAGGATCACAGCGCTGATTTCGATACTGACATGAACCTTGTTGATTGGATGAGCCAGTGGAAGCGTGAAGGTGATGACGAGCAGGTTGTTCGTGGTATCCTTGGCCGTATGCTGTTCTCTCAGCATGATATTAAAAAGTCAGTTCAAGTACTGTCTGGTGGTGAGCAAGGTCGCATGCTGTTTGGTAAGCTGATCATGCAACGTCCAAACATTTTGTTGATGGATGAACCAACCAACCACATGGACATGGAATCGATTGAATCGTTGAACCTTGCACTAGAAAACTATAAAGGTACATTGATGTTCGTTTCTCACGACCGTCAGTTTGTATCATCTATTGCGACGCGTATCCTCGAAATCACCAAAGATGGCGTGGAAGACTTCCACGGCACTTACGAAGAGTACCTAGCGAAGAAAGGTTTAGAAGGTTAATTGCCTTTTAGCTTAAGCTGATTATTATGAAAGCCGCCGTTAAGGCGGCTTTTTTCTAGGACATGTTTGTATCCCTCTAAACCAGCGTTGATGATTCAGTGCAATAGGCAGTGGGATAATAAGAGAGGATGCATGAAAATTTGGGTTGATGCTGATGCGTGCCCGAATGTCGTTAAGGACATTTTATTCCGTGTCGCAGATCGGGTTGGGGTGCAGGTAACGTTAGTGGCGAATCAGTATATTCGTACTCCACCGTCACCGCATATTCGTTCTATTCAGGTAGAATCAGGTTTCGATGTAGCGGACAATTATATTGTGCAGCAGTCAGAAGCCGGTGATTTGGTGATCACGGCGGATATCCCGTTGGCGGATGAGCTGATCACTAAGGGTGCACATGCTCTGAACCCGCGTGGTGAAATGTACACCAAAGATACGATTAAACAGCGCTTGCAGATGCGTGATTTTATGGAAACCATGCGCAGCAGCGGAATTCAAACCGGCGGCCCTGCACCATTGAGCCAAGCCGACCGACAGAATTTTGCCAATAAACTTGATACGTTTATTGCAAAAAACCATAAAAAGCAATAGCTTATGAGGGTGACGGTGTTCGCTGTCACCCTTGTTTTTCACAGCAATTTAATCCCTAAAAATCTAAAATTCAAACAAACTCAAATTTGCTTGCTAACCGATTGCTAATACTCTTTGATCCGATTGTCGGAACGATGTCAGGTTTACGGTCATATGTATTTACTTGTCTCATTTCTTTATGACCAAAAAAGTGTTACTTATCAGCTATGGTTCCTTCGTAATCAGAGATCCCTTTCGCCTTCAAATCGTGGAATGTGAAATCAGCTTCTATACCAAATTGGCAACGGCGGCATCCTTGGCTGCTTGCCAGTAATCTTGTAGTGAACGTTCATGAATTTTTTTCCTAACGTATTGCAAACCACGTAGATTGCAGGCGTTTCGCTGAGACTCTTTGACAAAGCAATGGCCGCGCGAAGGCGAGGGGACCACATCTTGATCTGCTCTTTCCCTGTTTTGCCTTGTCTGTGATGTAGCGATCCCGACATGATGGGTGAGAACCCGCTGACAACCCAATTAGGCTATGCCGCCATTGACCGAGATAGTTAGAGGTAATTTATACATCATTTAGTGATTGGTGAATTCGTATTTTCGGTGGGGGATAAAACGCCTATAACCAAGTTTGAGCGCACGTCGCCTGGCGCGTTTCTGATAGACAATACTCGGTCTGAAAGGACTGGGCGATCGCTTGAAACCATCGATATTAGCTGAAAATGGTTGCAATACGGCGCCCATGATTCAGTTGAAAAGATCAGAGCCTTGATTGGCTGCTATTCAAAAGGCCGATCCTGCAAAGCGATTATTGCTGACAATGATCATTGCGCACGGTACCCGAATTGGTGAAACACGAAAAGCGAAGTGGGAATACATCGATCTAATCCAGAAACGCTGGACCATCCCTGCAGAAGACGCCAAGAACGGTAAGGCTGTCGTCTATCCGCTGACAGACGGCATGGTTGAATTGTTACGGTCATACCAGGCATGGCAAGTTATGGCAGGGTATCAAACAGGCATGCTTTTCCCATTGTCGAAACACACCAGAAAGCCTATCCACAGCACAACGGCTAGCGCATGGGTGAGGGAACTCTCAGCCAGAAAATGGTCTGCTCACGATCTTAGGAAGCGGGCGAGGACAATCTGGCTTGAGCTGGGTATAGACTATATTGTCTGTGAAGCATTGCTGAACCATGCCCGAGACAAGCTTGATCAGGCCTACATTCACACCCATATGGAACTGCAGAAGAAAGATGCCCTCAATACCTACCATGAATGGCTAAAATCGTGCTGGTACAACTGGCTATTACCTATCTCAATTGAAAAGCCAACCCATCATTAAGCCTTGTCACCACTGGATCCTTTGCTGATCCGATCCTAAACCTCAGAGGATGAGAGAAAATATGAATAATTTGGCTCAAAGCGGCCTCATTGACCCGCATTTGGTAAATGCAGCACGTGCTGTTCCACATCAGGTTGGCCTGGTTAAGTTGAGTAAGACACAGTTGAAAATATTAACAGCTATAGAAGATGGTGAGATGGTGACTGCTCGACAGGTAGCAGAGCGATGTAAGCTGTCACCAAGTTGGGTAAGTACCAATCTTCGCTGCTTGTCCGGAAAATGCTATTTGCAAAGAACAGATAAGGCGCAGCTCAATGGAGGGATCGAGTTTCATTATTTAAAACTCGGCGCATGATGCTCATATTTAATGAAATACGTCGTTATGCTTAGTAATTCCTGCCAATTGCCTAAAGCGAAATATTTTAGAGTTTGATACAATTTGTATATTTATCATAGGACTAGTTATGGGCTGCTCATTTCACTTTGAGACTTTTCGTTACAACATAGATTCAAACCTAGAAGCGATGGGATTTCCATCTATCACATCGGTATATGGTGCGACAGCGACTGTGACTGCTGCGTTGAAAGCGGTAGACTCAGCAATTGCATTGAAAGGGGCCACTGCTCCTATGTCTGCGATTAGCAGAGGAACAACCATCGCAGGTGGTGTTTTGGCTGCTGGATGGGCGGGTGCTGTGTTGGGTTCTGCCGTGATGGCGACTAAGCGAGCGACTCGATGCACTATTCCAGAGTTGAAGGAAGTGGCTAACTCGGTGGGGTTAGATGGGAGCTGGATAGATGATGCTTATCGGCAGAATGAGCAAATGTTGAGAGCGAATAATTAATGGAGTGGATTAAAGATAGATTGGCGTTGATAGCTGTCGCTATATTGGCTGCTGTGGTGATCTTCGGAGCAAATTATTTTTTCGAAGGAGCTCCTACATACGCCATGTTTGCTTGGGGAAGCTTTTTGGTAATCTCTGAGCTGTTAAGGTCGATTTATCGTAGGATTAAGGGAGGGGGTGAGTAAGCTTGCCATTACATGCCTGCTCTATACTCCATAACAAAAGGTCTGTCTGTGGCAGGCCTTTTGTTTATCTGGTAAAGGAAGGTGAGATTACAAATGAATAGCAAATCAGCATCAACAGCAAAATTGTCTTCATGTCATGATGTTAGGTTCTTCTGAGTGCTAAAAGTTTGCAAACGAGGGTAACCCACGGGGAATAAAAATTTTTTGGTCGCCTTGGTCACCACCACCGGGCTTGGCGAATTACCTAGTTCCCGCTGGTGGAGGGGTAGAGCGTTATGCGTAACAATTGATTGAACTAAATTATGAGAATTGTGCATACGTGTATTTTAAATAAATTGTGCGTGCTTAATAACCTCTGAATCCGACTCCGTAATAGTGTTTAGTCATAGCTACATTTTGCACAAAGATATGAAATGGATTCTGAAAGTGAAAAAGTTCAAGTGCGCATGAAATTCTTCGGCTATATGATAGGAAATCAGCATATGGCATTGTTATTTATTAATTGATTTCGAATATAAATAAGAACATTAATCCAGATTAGATAGTGTGGCTTATTAGGGGGGGGGGAGATGGGAAAACCAGCAGCAAGAGTGTCAGACAATCATGTGTGTCCAAAGGTGACGTCAAAAGTTCCTCACGTAGGTGGCCCTATCATTACAGGATCACCAAACGTTACTATTGGTGGCCTGCCGGCTGCTCGAGTTGGGGATACGCTAGTCTGTATTGGGCCACCGGATAAAATTGCAAGTGGTTCAGCAACAGTATTTATAAATGGTAAACCGGCTGCACGAATGGGAGATTCTACAGAGCATGGGGGGGATCATCATTTCTGGAAATGGGACCGTACTTATTGGTGATGCCGCTCCTATAACCTCAGCCCCTGCTAAAATGGCAACAAGTTCTGCCTCAGGTTCCACTAAAATGGCAGCAATAGCTATACCTTCCATTAAATCAGATAACTTATCAGCGAATACTATTGCAGAAGATAGTGCGCGTACTGAAGCTCAAAATTCAGTTGGTCAGTGCGCTGAAGATGAAGTAAAGCAGGAAATTAAGTGGATAAAATTGCGTGCATGTCATCGCGACTTATGGGATACCCCCATATACGCTGAAGGCGTAGAAATTATGGTCGATGGGGATACATTCAAAAAAGATATTAATCTTGAAAAAGGGGTTAGTAAAAGTAGTTATTCTTCCTCACGTGATGATGCTGCTAATACAACTCACGAAGCTGGGACATATTATATTCCAGATTTGCCTCCAAGCGCATCGAAAGTTGTTGTAATAGTAAATGGGCAAAGTGGTATCGAGCAACAAATTCAAGCAGAAGTGGCCTCTCTTCAAGCGGATATGGATGGGTTGTATAGAGATGTAGTTGATAGCATGACAGGCTTTCAAGAACTTTGGGACGAGAGGGGGGTTCTTTCATTTGTCGATGGTATTGAAGCCGGAGGCGAAGCTTGGGCATCTGATACGAAAGATCTATTTGACTTAGAAACTTGGGAAAATATCGGTAATATTCTCGACAGTGCCCTTGATGAGAGTGTTGATTTTTTGCATAACTATGCAAAAGATAGATTCGATGATCTTAATGAATATATCCTTGATAGTGAGGGGAGATTACAAACACCTTCTTGGCTATTAAATAAACTGAGTGCAGACATACGTCAAGAAATTCTTAATGCGAATGGATATATAGACGATAAATTTGATGATCTTTCAGACTTGGGAGAAAAAACTGCAATAATTATAAAATATCAAAAAGAAATTTTAAATCTTCCAAATCTAATTACTAGCAGAGATATAGATGGAATTGAAAGGTTTATTGATACTGTTCTATTTGATATTGATCCTGATTGGTCGAAAGAAGTTAAGGAAAATGAAAACTACCCAATCATTATGCAATTATTACAAGATCATAATGTCTCATTAACCTATATTGCGTATATCGATCTTATTATTGAGGGAATTCCTCCTAGTTTCTATGTTTATTATGCCGGTAAAGGGGGGGCATATATTTGTATAGAATTAATTTTAACTTTGATTTTATCATTTTTAACACTTGGTGTAGGCGCAGCAGCTCAAGCTGCAAATTGGTCAGCTAAGTTTTCAAGAATGGCAACGACAGCAAGTAAAGTTAAGTCAATACCAAATTCTGCGCGTGCGCTAAATGTGTTTATTTCAATAATAGAAGCAATTAACAAATCAAATAAAAAATTAAAAAATGTCGGTGTGTTAATGGCTAAGCGACCAATAGGAAAATTCACTTCACCAAGTGATGATACTCTTGATATACGAAAGGATAATATAAAGAGAGACAAGCATTGTAGATTGTGTCAGGCAGATCATGCTACGCCTCGAAGTTTAATGGGGGAAGTGAATTATGTTTAAGACAAAATCAGGAGTTATTTCAAGTCAAGATAGAGATGAGAGCGACGTTATCGATGGAACAATTGAAAAAAAAGGGTACCGTCAACGTTGGGTTCGTGAAGTAAAAAAAGCAAAAAATGCAGAACACCCTTTTAATCATGGTATCCACATGGATACTCACCATATTATTTCTGCCGAAGCTGTTAATCAATCAGATCTTGGTGATGATTTAATAAGGAAGGGTTACAACATTAATTTATTAGAAAATCTAGTTGGTTTACCCGCTACACTGCCTGCAGCATGTCAACTTCAGTGTCAATTACATCGAGGTGATCATACATATGCTCGGCCAAAAGAAAGACCATACCATGAACATGTGGCAAAATTATTATTAAAAAAGGAAGATAATATTCTTAACTGTTATGGTAGGACAAAAGTAAGAGAGAAAAATACCGAGATTCATAAACTGTTAGACCCTATGTCTGTAGCAATACTAGAAAAAATAAACAAGTTTAAATTACCAATAACGAAAATTTATAAAAACTTTCATCCTGACAGTGTGATCGGCTGTGGTAATCATTTTGATGTTAATGACTCTGAACTATCTGGATATAAGTGCAAATCAAAGAGAAAACATTATAGAACATCACAGCGATTGGGGATTGATAAACGATATCAAGATTCAGATGTTACAGGAAATGAGAAAACAATAACATTTATAGGGACATGGGTTCCGGAGGTTAAGAAATGAGAAAATATGATGAGCAATATTATATTGCTTTTAATAACTACGACAATGAAACCCTGTATCTTAAGACTTTAAGAAAATCAACATTACGTCGCCCTGGTAGAGTTAAATTAACATTTGGTGATGAGCCTTTATTTTTCCAAAATGCATATAAAAATGACGATAAATTAGAAGGTGTCAAGATATTACCATCAAAAGCACATATGAACCTTGGACGAATAATTGTTAACACTGAATTATATAGGGATTTAGTGCAATTTGATATTCGTAATTTCCAATTATATCCATCAGTAATAATAGACGATGATGAGAACCACCATGATGGTTATTGGTTTTTTAATTATTATGATAGATTACCTGCGATTGATTTTGAAAATAGTGTAATTGATGATTATGACCCATCTAATGAAGAACACTCAGTTGATAAATATTCTCTTTCAAATGAGGTTCTTGATGCTATTCCTGAAGAAGAGCGTTTGATTTTTATTCCATCAGGTGCCGATGTTGAAGAAGTTTTTGTTCATCAAAAAATAGTAGATATTTTTAATGCACATAAGGTGGATACTATCGTTTTCTATAAAGTGTCAGAGTGGGAAATGGGAGAGCAGTTTTAATTAATGTTAATGGCTTTGTTGATATAAACGTAATGCCTGATAAGTCGGCAGTATTTTGAATAAGTCAATAGAGCCATATTTGTTATGTTTCGTGCTGTTAAATTTGATAAATCAACAACCTAAATCTTAGGATGTGTCCTGCGATGATTTGATATGAAAGTTAACCTTTAAAAACAATGTATTAGATACTTGGTTTCATAACCTAGCCAGTTTATCGTTATTGCACTCATTTTCGGTGCTCTAATGGTGTTCGAGTTCTATGGGGTAGCGTGCTTGTTGGTATTCTCGTTTATCTCCTATCTACTTGGATGGTTTCGTTTTTGGTTCAAAAGAAATGTCCTTACTGCGATAGCTCTATCAGTACCAAAGCCGTCAAGTGTCCTAAGTGTCAGAGTGATTTACCTGTGAGCAACTAATCTCAATTCAGATAAAAAGGTCCTGTTTGGGGCCTTTTCTATTGATAGTGCTGATATGATAATTTCCATAAATCACCGAATCAGTAATAAGTGCTTGTTTTAACAGCTTTGGCTTGTTCTAGTTGTAAATTGGACAAGCTCTTAAAACAGAGAGCGTTTAGCATAGCCTGAAATTTTGCTAATACTACGATTTCATGTGGTTAAAATTCAATAAGTTATAACTAGAACGGCATTAGCAAATAAGTGATTAAGTTGTTGAATTTATGTATTTTATCTTGTTTTTATGGAAACCATGCGCAGCAGCGGAATTCAAACCGGCGGCCCTGCACCACTAAGCCAAGCCGACCGACAGAATTTTGCCAATAAACTTGATACGTTTATCGCGCGCCATCACAAAAAGTGAGCCCTTTAATGGTCTCAGCAATATAGTCAGCAGACGGTGCTGGCTATATTGGTTTATTCTGGCTTAAGGCTTTCATTAATTGCATTGGGTTGATCCTTTTGCTTCTCTTTCTGTTTTTCGTTGGCTTCTTTTTTATCCTCTACTTTATCACTTGCTTTGTCATTATCTAATAATGCTTTGGGGGTGGTTTTCTCTTTTTTGGCTATCCGATAAGCCATCGCAAGTCCGAACGGTGAGTTTTTCGTCGTTAATAGTTTTTCAAGTTTTTTGCTGTTTACTTGATCCAATTGTCCCATTGCTTTTGCGCTGAGATCAGAATTACCAATAATCTCGTCATCCGGCAAATCCGTCATGATGGTGGCGGCTTCAGTCAGGGCGGTGGCGTACTCTTCCGTATCATTAAGGTTATAATCCTTAATCTTCATACGAGTGCGCAGTTCAAGTGCCCAGTTTAAGGCAAATTGAGGGATGGGGGCATGTTCATTGTCTTTGGTGGTAGGGGGGGCGTAGCTAATTCCATTAAGAAGATGAACCAGTGACAGGTATTTATCTGCCTTAAGTTGCTTTAACCCGATATATTCCGGTAAATCATCAGACTCTATGTCTTCGCCTTTTGCGTTCACTAGCCACACATCTCGGTTGTTCTTCATCTCTGTCCAAAAGTCGTCACCGCTGTTTGATAAGTTGTGACTGACTTTTACCATGACAGGTACGCTGGTGCCGCCATTAGGCATATCCCAAAAGCTTGAAAGTATGGTTAAGTTACTGGTTAAGTAGAGGGTATTTTCTTCCGGGGCGATCACGACACTGCTCAGGGCATCGGTGTGTTTACCTGCTTTAGCGAGGCAGGTATAACTTTTTGGATCTGTCGGTGTCGATTTATCATTCCATTTTTTGACGCCTTTAGCGCCATTGAGTCGGCACAAGTCGTTGTATATCTGTTTGGTATTTTCAGCATAACGCTGCAAATTAGCATATTCCGCGTCGTAGTCTAAGACGGCCTGTGTCGGTAGGAGTAGATCAAGCGGAACGGTGATGGTATCACCTTGTTTGAGCTCGCTGTAGGCGATCTTATCAGCCAGAGAGAGGGTAGGGAGCAATAGCAGGAGTGTTCCTAGTGCAGATAAAGAGATCTTTGGCTGACAGCACATAGTTTTCGCCTCGTTGAACCATGGATGTTCGAAGTTTAGCAAAAACCTATTTAGGGTGATGTTTCATCAATGAGTGTACGAATATGTTCAACAGACACCAAGCGAGGTTTGGTGTCTGTTGATAGCTAACTATGAAGGCAGAGCCTGTGAGTTACAGACCGAGCTGATCCAGAAGGTCAAGATCCACTTCAGGTGCTGCGGCAGATTTTTGTACCTGTTGTGCTTGCTCTCGACGGGTATTTTCAATGATGCTATCAGGGTCGACATCATCATGCTGCTCAAATTCTTCAATTTGAATAAATTCAGTTTTATCCATGGCTAATTCAAGGTAGAAGATATTGTTTTTTGCGGTGGTAAAGCTGACTCGACGCGCTTGTGGGCGATCAAGGTTAGTATCAACAGATAATAAAATCTGCTTGTTTAAAGCAAGCATTTTAGGTTGGTTTTGGGTGATTGAAACTTGTAATTCTCGGCGAATCTTGCGGGTGAAATCACCAACAACCTGATTCATGAGCTCACCCAGAATGTCGGCAACTTCATCAGAAGTATGGTGAATGGCTAATTCATCCTGGGATATACCCATTTTTAACATGTAATCTTGGTAGAGCTCTAAAGCGGCTTGTTGAGAGAAATTTGTCACCACTAGGCCAGTAAAACCGCCATCAAACAGAACAAAGCAACCAATGTCCGGCTTTAGACTGGTTTTGTTGATTTTTTGTACCATCGCAGAATAAGCCACATTGCTGCCTGTCGCTGTGGAGAGTACGGACGAGAGTGATTGGCACAGCTTGAGGAGAATATCGTCAGTCGTGATTGTTTTGGTTTTTTTCATGATGTTCTGATTTCTATTTATGGAATTACATAGTGTGTCATTAAATGATCTAAAATGCACAAAAGATCGGGCTGGGAGTCGATGTGGCTCACTTTATCGATGAATTGATGTGTATTTGCCCAAGTGATCTCAATCGTATCGTAAATACTGGTATTTTGAGATCGCTTGGGCGTGGTTATATTATTTTTCTTGTTAATCGATAATGTCGACAGTTTTGCCATTCCACGTCAACATGTATACGCCATTACGCGCTTGGCGTTGATTGTCTTCTCCGCCTACGATTAATACCCCTTGTGGGGTTGTAAAGGAAGCTCCGTATGCGAGACCTTCAGACAGCGAGGTCGATTGCGACCACAACCCATCTTTTAATACATAGGTTTCCGCATTGGATGATTTATTAAATCCATTATGCGCGAACATATTGCCTTGCTCAAATGCGCCCTTTGCACCGTGGAAATTAGCTCCGCCAGTGACGATAATAACGCCATTTGATAGACCAGAAAATGCCCCTGCAACGCCTTCTTGAATCGATGAGGATTTAGGGGCTGGCAGATCATGTAAACTTTGCCATGGTTGAGGTTGACCATATTGATATTGTTTGACTTCTGCGGTTCTCAATCCTGGTTTGATCTCACCGCTGATCAATGTTGCATCAGTCCCTGTTGATACTAACGTAGCACCACAATTGGGTATATAAGGTGATGAATCGATAATATCCCATTGATTTTTTTCAGGGTTATAACGAATAACATCACGGTTCCATTTATAATCAAGAGGCTTCATTCCCATATAATCATCAACAATTTTTTGCCATTTTTCGGGCTGTGCTTTTTGATCTGTCGTGATGATATCTGAGAGATATTGATCAAAATAGGCTTTGTTATAGCCACCAAAGAAAACAATGACATCTTTATTGGGTGAATAGGAGGCGGCCCCCAGTAATCCGACGGGTGAGGTTGTGCGTAACTCCGCCCATTTATTCGATGATGCGCTATATCGGTATACTGAATCAAATACGATTGGGGAGAGGTCTGTAGATGACTTTTTGCCAGACCCACCAAAAATATAAATGTCATCGTTGATGACAGATGCTGTCGCACCATCACGTGCTTGACCAATGAAGTCGGCTTTCTTCTGCCACCCTTTATCAAGGGCATTTAAGTCAAGCATATAGAAGTCATTGCCTGTTGAGCCTAATCCAACAAATAAAGTGTCGCCGATTTGAGCACTGACGCCATTTTTTAATCCTACGGGTAAATCTGGCCATTGAGTCTGGGCATATACGGAAGCACTTAAAATCAAAGAGGCCGTCATTATCGGTGTAATGAGTTTATTGACATATTTCTTAGACATCATTGTTATTCCTTTATATAAATGAATGGCTGAGAATCGCCATTTATGTATGACACAGCAAAAAAATAAAATTCTCCTAAAATATATTGTTGGTGAAAATAATCTTCATGGGTGTTGTTTAAAAAACCCACGCCGTGGTGGGTCATTTATTGCCATGTTGTCAGTCTTAATTAGTCAGTAGTGGCATAACAACTTCCGCTGTTTCTAATACTGATTCAGAATATTCAGGGTAGCGCTCAAGTAGGCGATTGATTAATACATCAACGAGTAACAACGCCCCAACTTTCGATGAAAATGCTCCACCGGTTAGCGGGCCTTCTGGCCTTGCAGCGACTAGCATTTCCGTTGAAATGGCCGATAACGGGCTGTGGCTAATGTTTGTTAGTGAGACCACTGGAATATTGCGGCGAAAAGCCTGTTTCGCCGCATGAATGACTTCCTTTGTTGATCCTGAGCTGGAGACAGGAAACCACAAATCACCGTCTCCACCACGCACGGCATTCATAGCGGCAAGGTGCGTGTCTTCGTACATGGTGACTTTCTTGCCAATACGGATCAATCTGAAGGCAAGATAGCGCCCAACGATACTTGATGCCCCAACTCCAACACAGCTTATAAACTTAGCCTCATGTACCAAGGTACAGATCCGCTCCAGTGACTTACGGTCAATCAGTTTTGCGGTGTCTTGCAAACTGGCTATCGCATTGTGAGCAGAGATGTCGCAAATATCACCTTCAGTAACATCACGTTCTACACTGGCTGTTTGGCTCAGCTCAATGGCAAGCGCCATACGAAAATCAGAGTACCCTTTGTAACCCATATCTCGGCATAACCGAATGACGGTTGCTTCGCTGGTCTCTGTTTTTCTAGCCAGATCAGTAATGGTTTGAAATTGCACTTCATGTGCATTTTCAAGGATATAGTTTGCAACAATTTGTAATTTTTTACTGAGTGGTTCGATATTCGAACGTAATCTTACCAGTAGATTGTTTGGCGAGCCCATATACAGCCTCATCTCATTTTTCTATGCTGGATCAAAAATATCAAAGTCGGTGTAGTTTTTACACATTTACCTGCGATTGCAGTAATATTTACAGTTACTTGAAGCAAATACGATTAACGGCCCTGCGCTACCACATTGTGATGTTGTCAGCCAGAACATGATGCACTGGCTGACAAAGATGCATTACAGACCATAACCTAACAGCATTTGTGGTAGGAACAGAGTGAATTGCGGGAAAATGGCAATCAGGGCAAGCACGATAAAGAGTGGTACGAGTAATGGCAACACCCCGCGTGTGAGTACATGGAATGGAATATCACCCACTCGAGAGACAACATATAAGGCCATCCCCATAGGGGGGGTTAAGATACCGATCATCAAGTTAAGAATGGCCATCACACCAAAATGAACCGGATCAATACCAACTGCCGCAGCGACGGGAACCAAGAATGGAACCAATAAGAGTAAAAGGGCCAGAGATTCAATAAAGGTGCCTAAAAAAAGCAGCAGTAAGTTAATCAGCAGCAAAAGGATCAGAGGGTTATCACTGATAGTCAGGAAGTAGTCAGCCAGCATTTGAGGGAGTTGCTCTCGGGCGACAATCCAGCCGAAAACCGTCACTCCCATGACCATCAATGCGACAACGGCAGTGGTATTTACGGTCTCTTTTAAGATTTCAACAAACCCCGAAAATGTCAGCTGCTTATAGACGATGGTGCCTAAAAATAGTGCATAAAGAGAGGAGACGACAGCCGCTTCAGTCGGGGTGAATTTTCCAGAGAAAATACCACCAATGATGATTACCGGGGTTAAAAGCGACAAAAATGCTTCTTTGAGAGATTTAAGTTGTTCACGTCGACTTGCGCGGGGCAAAGTCATGTAGCCCCGTTTTTTACAAATGAAATAACTCATGATCATCAATGCGACACAGCATAATAGACCGGGAATGGCCCCTGCCAAAAATAGCGCACCAATCGACGTATTCGACACCACGCCATAAATGACCAATGGAACAGAGGGAGGAACCAGTGGGCCAATGATGCAAGATGCCGCGGTTAAGCCTCCAGCGAAATCATCATCGTATTTTGCATCACGCATGGATTTAATTTCTAACTGGCCTAAACCACCTGCATCCGCGAGCGCAGATCCTGACATGCCAGAAAAGAGCAAACTTGCCATGATATTTACATGACCAAGGCTCCCCGTGATATGGCCTACCATAGCTTTAGCAAAATTAAATATACGCTCAGTGATCCCCGCACTATTCATCAAATGCCCAGTTAAGACGAAAAAAGGCACCGCCAGCAACGTAAAGTTATCCAGACCGCCAATCATTTGCTGAGCAGCAAAGTTAATCCCGGTACTTCCTGTGATTAATAAAAAGACCAATGCAACAAAAATTAAAGAGAAACCAACGGGCATTCCCGCAAAGAGAAGTGCTAACCAGCCAAAAATTGACCCTGTCATAACGAATCCTACCTTTCAATAGTTTGAGGGCTTTGAGTTGTCGTTTCCTCATTACACTGACGGAACTCATTAGCAATACTGAATAGTTTTTGAAGCTGACGGAACATCATGAATATGCCACCTATCGGTAAGGCGTAAGTCATCCATTTATTGGAGATGCCAAGTGTGATTAATTCAAAAAAAGCGGTTCGTTGAACATGTTGATATCCGAGAATAATGATAGCGAATATAGAAATTAATACTGCACACTCTAAGGCAAATACCAATGCAATTCGGATTTTTACAGGTAGCTTGTCGGAGAAAAATGTAATGTTGACGTGCGATCCTTTCTTGATTGCAATGGCACAACCAATGAGTGACATATACAAAAAAAGGATACGAGCGAGTTCTTCACTCCACAGTGAGGGATCATTTAACAGCCAGCGCGTGCCAATTTGCCAGGTTAAAATAGCCAGCAATATTGCCATTAACGGTACAGTAATGATCTCTTCGATATTATCAATAATCTTACGCAGCATAATGAGGCTCCAAGGCTGGCACAAAATGGCCAGCCATATTCAGGTTACATATTCGCGAGTTTGTTCACCAAAGGCGTGCCGACTTTCTTATCAAAATCACGGTATAAAGGCTCCATAGCTTGACGGAATGGGGTCAGTTCCGGTTTTGTTACCGTGATACCTTCAGCTTCAAAGAAGGCGACTAATTCCGCTTCTTGTTTCTTGACTGATGCAGTATGGGCTGCCCCCGCTTTATTGACGGCGTGAGTAACGATATCGCGTTGCTCTGGTGTCAGTTTTTGCCAGGTTGTTTCCGCTATCAGCACCATTTGATCATTCACGATATGGTTAGTGAGGGCGAGATTGTCTTGTACTTCGTAGAATTTCATCGTTTTGATGGTCGGCAATGGGTTTTCTTGACCATCAACCGCATTGGTTTGCAAGGCTAGGTATACCTCTGAAAATGCCATGGGCGTCGGTGATGCACCAGACAGTTTTGCATAATTCAAATTGGGCTTGGCGTTAGGTACGCGAAGTTTTAGGCCTTTAAAGTCGCTGATGGTTTCAAGTGCGCGGTTAGAGGTGGTTTGACGAGTCCCGTTGTACCAGGTATCAAATGCACGCCAGTTAAATTTGGCTAACATTTCCTCGCGAATATCTTGGCCGAATTGTGAATTAAAAATACGCGTAATGTGTTCGTAATCTTTAACAACGTAGGGAAGTGCGACCGCTTCTGCTCGAGGGATCCAAAGCCCCAATCGACCAAATTCGGTATAGGTCAGATCTAAATCTCCCATTGTTAATTGCTGCATCATTGCACGGTCATCGCCCAATTGTGCACTTGGGTAAATAGCGACATTCATTTCGCCGTTACTCATTTCTGCCACTGTATCAGCAAGTAATTTGGCAGAGGTATACTCAACGGAACCAACGGAAGCTTGAAGGCCCATTTTTAGCGTTGTTTCAGCTTGCGATGACAGAGTAAATCCGACAGTCAGTATAGCGATGGTTATTTTATTGATAGTTTTCATATTCATCCCTTTTGTCGTTCTATACCGGAATTCCATGGTTGAAACTAATTTTTATTCCATGTGAAGAAAATCTTCATCATGATTATTATTTCTATGGAGAATATTTTCAAATTAAGTTTTTACAAAATGTGACAGCGAACAAAATTACTCAGCGAGCTCTATCAAGCAGGCCTAGAGTCGATGATAAAAGGTGATTTTCGTCGCTGCAGCATGAAAATGAAAAAATAAGGGACAGTGTTAACTTGATATAGATAAAGTGATATATGTCATTGTTTGAAAGAGAGATCACATTCGTCGGAAATGGTGAATGTGGGGATATGAGTATTTTTGATGTACAGGTAAGAAACAATGCATAGCGTTTGATGCGGTATGATGGTAATGGAGGTGTGATGCGACACCACACTCCGATATTTAATGCATCGATACTAGCTGTAATCTATTCGAGGAGATTTAGAATAGTTAATGTGAAAATCGCTCTTCGAGGTAGGCAATAATATCATTGGATTCGTACATCCATGTTACTTCGCCTGATGTTTGCTGAATACGAAGACAAGGGACTTTACGTTTACCCCCTCCTTCAACTAGGGCTTTTCCATGTTCATTTTGCTTCGCATCGACAGTCGATAAAGGCAGGTTGAGTCGTTTTGCGGCTCGACGGACTTTTACGCAAAATGGGCATGATTCAAACTGGTAGAGTGTGATGGCTTGTAGTGCTTGATTGACCCGCTGTTGTTCTTGAGCTTCCCGCTGAAGTGCCTTAGGTGAAAAAAGAGCATTGAGAAGTAAGATCAGCTTTCCAAGTACCAGTCGGATAAACGTCATATTGAGACTTCCTTATAGTGATTTTATTCACAAAATACCTTAAACGCTTTGATATTGCGAATTTAGCTGACCAAGAGATCTCAAGCTAACTTGGGTATATGGCATAATAATGTTGAGTACTAATAGATAATCGGACCTTGGTTGTTGCAAGGGTATGGGATGGCGGTAATAGCAATGCAACTATTTATTAAAAAGACGATCTACTTCACTTAGTCAGTAATTTCGAGTGACTCTCAATGTAAATATTCTGCAAATTCATTATCATTGATGCGATTTATTGACTGAAAAGGCATTAGGCCGTGCTGGAAAACAAAGCCATTCTAATTTGTGATGATTCACCGTTAGTCCACAAAGCAATGTCCAAGTACCTTGCATGCCTTGATGGCGCAACGTTGTATTTTGCTGAAAATGGTATGCAAGCTATAGATTTCTTGAGAGCAAGAAAAATAGATGTGCTTTTTTTAGACCTTACCATGCCAGTTATGGATGGTTTTGAAGTATTGCAGCAGATTCCGGAGAATGCCCATTCAACGGAAGTGATTGTTTTATCAGCTGATGTTCAGAAACAAGCAATAGAGCGTTGTATTTCATACGGTGCTAATCACTTCCTGCCGAAGCCTTTTAATCAAAGTCAATTACTTAATACGCTAGAACATTTTGGTATTTATCAAAAAGAGGTAAATAGCATTGATTTGTTCAATGATAGCGATGAGCTCTTTGTTCATTCAGATCGTGATCATTATCTGACAGCGTTTAAGGAAATAGCGAATGTCGCCCTAGGGCGCGGAGCCGCCATTATCTCTGATCACTTCGGTGAATTTATTAAAATGCCATTACCCAATGTAGCGATGCTTACAGCGGGTGAGTTAGCGATGGCAATTAATGCGATTAAAGAAAAAAACAATTCAGCCGCGATAGCTCAGCGTTTTGTTGGCGGTGGTATTCATGGCGAAGCGTTAGTATGCCTGCATGGTGAAGATATTAAAACGTTTGGACACCGACTTGGTTTTAGCGAAGTGGATGAACAAAAAAGTGAAGTTGTGATTGATATTGCCAATCTCATGGTTTCGTCGTTTCTTGTCTCATTATCAGAACAAATGAATATTCCATTTTCAGTTCGCCAACCTATTTTAATGGAAGACTATATGGTACTGAAAGAGCGTGAATGTGAGCAAGAGGCGCTGTTTACCGTTGAGTATCGTTATAAATCTGAATTACTGGATGTTGATTGTGATGTGTTGTTTATGATGGATAATAACTCAACACTGGTACTAAAACGTATTATGGAGACCTTGTATTGAATAGCCCTGAGAATTTAACGGATTTTCATTTAACTATGCAGGTCATTGATAATATTGATGCCGGTGTTGTGATGCTTGATAGGAATTATCAGGTAATGTCATGGAATACATTTATGCAGGCATACAGTGGGATTCGAGTTGATCAAATTATGGGTAAAAACCTGTTTGAAGTCATCCCTGAACTACCTGCTGAATGGCTGAAGAGTAAAATAGAGTCAACATTTAAATTAGGGATGCGATCATTTAGTTGCTGGGAAGATCGGCCAAATATCTTTAATTTTACTAATTTTAGCCCTGTAACGGGTGGCTCAACAAATATGTACCAGAACTTAATTTTGACACCATTGAAATCTCTTAATGGTGATTATAGCCATATATGTTTAACGTTAACTGATGTGTCAGATATAGCAAAAAATAAGACCCACCTGCGTGAATCAAATGCGCAGTTGACTCATTTGAGCATGATGGATCGCCTCACGCAATTATATAACCGAGGTCATTGGGAGTGTTGTCTTTCAGACGGTTTTGATCACTGTCGCCAGACTTCTCAGCCATCCAGCCTGGTGATGTTAGATATCGATCATTTTAAGAAAGTGAATGATACTCATGGTCACATGATAGGAGATGCAGTGATCAGAAATATTTCCAACATACTGCGCAAAACCAAGCGGCACAGTGATATGGCTGGACGGTATGGCGGTGAAGAATTTGGTGTCATTTTACCTGCCACCTCCTCAGATCATGCTCAATACTTTACGGACAGGTTACGTACAAGGGTCGAAGCATCGATAGTCACAGTAGATACCAAGCCGGTTACTGTGACAATTAGCCTTGGAATTTGTGAGTGGGCGCCCTGGATGAAGAGCTATGAGCAGTGGCTCGAATGTACTGATCATGCGCTGTATCAATCAAAACAAAAAGGACGCAATCGATGCACCGTATATCAGCCCATCCATTCTGGTATATAAAATCAGCATGATAACGAGTTGGTGTAGATGATAATTTGGTATAGACACGATAGAGCATTGTAATTTTAGCGATTTATTTTAGAATGTTGGGATCATGGATATCAAGGTATATACCTTGAGGGTTTGCTTGGCATGGTTGCCAGAACCCGATTGATTTTTTATATTCAATACGAGTTAATAACATTATGGTTGTAGAGTCTGAAGGTTATCACGCCCTAATCGAGTATTTTACTGAGCATCTATCTCTGTTTGAGAAGGCAGCGACAGAAAGCTGTAACGAAACGGTTGAAGACGTTGTAACAGATATGATTGCAACTAATTTGATGGCGGTGTTTTCTCAAAACCCTGATTTAGATTCCGATTTCCGTTTTAAGTTGTTGCAAGAAGCGGATTCTGTGATGGATGATCTGAACGAAGTGCTGGCGAGTGCATGGACACGTAGCCCAACAAATGAACAAGTTGTTTTTCTAGAAGATTATGTAGGATTGGTTAAAAACCTGTTTGATAGTGCGATTAGTCAACATATTCAATAACGCCCTCTGATTGCAGATCAATTGAACACGTTTATCGATAATGATTGCAACCAGTCATGACGCCAGTACAATGCTGGCGTTTTTGTTATTAGGTTATAGTTGTTATGCGTATTCATGCTGTTCATACATTATACGATGAGCGTTTAGCTCGTTCTACCCGTCCTTTTCTTGCGCGCGGGGGGAAAGTTGAGCGCTGTGGGTACTGCATGTTGCGAACACATTTGTGCATCTGTGCCAATAAACCTGACATCGATTCAAATGCTGCCTTTTTGCTGGTGATGTACGATGATGAAGTGCTGAAACCGAGTAACACAGGCCGGTTAATCGCCGATCTCTTCAAAGATACGTACGCCTACATTTGGTCTCGAACTGAGCCCAATGCCGAAATGCTGACATTATTAGCGGATCCTCAATGGCAGCCCTATGTTGTCTTTCCTGCCGAATATGCAGAGCCAGAGCGTGTTGCGGCAGAGGTTAAAGTTGAAAGTGGTAAGCGACCGCTATTTATTATGCTTGATGGTAGCTGGGCAGAAGCAAAGAAAATGTTTCGCAAGAGCCCATATATTAACCATTTCCCTGTGTTATCAATCAATCCTGAGAAACCATCACGCTATAAAGTACGTGAAGCCTCGAAAGAAAATCAGCTGGGTACAGCCGAAGTGGCCGCACGTATTATCGATCTTTATGGTGAGCAGAAAAATGCAGATGTGCTTGATTTGTGGTTTGACGTGTTTCGTGAAAATTACATTACAGGCAAAATGAACCGGTTATTGCCGGAAGAGAGTTCAATAGAACAACTTCGTACGTACATGGTTAATTATTAAGCAAATATTGGCTTTAATAGTAGATACAGACCACCTTGATACGTAATATTTCATCGTATTTTGGTGGCTATTTCAACAAACTCGAATATTCATCAGCTAAACCCTTTTAAATTGGCCTTGCATCACAGTCTGTAGGTGTAGATGTGTGGATAATTTTTTCAGTTTTGTTTTTGTTTGATTTTCGGAGAGTGCAGGATGTACTACGGCTTTGATGTAGGAGGCACCAAGATTGAATTTGGTGCGTTTAATGAGAAACTGGAGCGAGTAGCGACGGAGCGTGTTCCTACTCCGGGTGATGATTACGACCAGTTAGTCGATGTATTAGTCTCTATTATTGAAAAAGCGGATCAAGCGTTTTCTTGTGAGGGTCATGTTGGTATCGGCATCCCTGGCATTGAAGATGCGGAAGATGGTACGTTGCTGACGTCTAATATTCCTGCGGGTATGGGACGAACCCTTCGTAAAGATCTTGAAGCTCGATTAGGCCGCCGTGTTGAAATTGATAATGATGCCAACTGTTTTGCGTTATCTGAAGCGTGGGATGAGAGTCTTCAAGGTGAAAAATCGGTACTAGGGCTCATTCTTGGTACAGGATTTGGTGGTGGCCTTGTGTTTGATGGGCAAGTTTTCTCTGGTAAAAATCACGTTGCTGGTGAACTCGGTCATGCGCGACTACCGATTGATGCATGGTTTCACTTAGGTGAGAATGCACCGTTATTTGATTGTGGCTGTTCGCAGAAAGGGTGTATTGACAACTATTTATCCGGTCGTGGTTTTGAGCAGTTATATGCGCACTACTATGGTGAGAAGCTGAAAGCCATTGAAATCATTAAGCGACATGCAGAAGGTGAAGCCAAAGCGGTTGAGCATGTTGATCGCTTTATGGAGCTATTAGCCATTTGTTTAGCGAACTTGCTAACGGGTCTTGACCCTCACGCTGTAGTGTTAGGCGGTGGTCTATCAAATTTTGAGCTTATTTACAGTGAGTTACCAAAACGCTTGCCTAAGCATTTGCTTTCTGTTGCTCGTGTGCCAAAAATATTAAAAGCCAAACACGGTGATGCGGGAGGGGTACGCGGCGCGGCATTCCTCAATATCACTAAGCAATAATAGCGTTTATGATGAAAAGCACTGCCATTGTGCGGTGCTTTTTCTTTTTCATGAATATACCTCAGCGACCGCAAGACGCACGTTAATCTTGAGCTAGCTTGGATATAGATAAATTTGATAGAATCCGGGCTCTTAATATAATGCCGGAACCATTCATGTCTTTCCTCTCTTTAGGCTTACAAAGCCAACTCGTTGATATTGTATCCGATTTGGGATTTAAAGAGCCAACCCCTGTTCAGCAACAGGCGATTCCTATGATACTTGCTGGCCATGACGTGCTGGCTGGGGCTCAGACGGGAACCGGTAAAACAGCTGCATTTGGCCTTCCTGTTATCCAGCAGCTACTTGAAAAGCCATTAGCAGAGCGAAGTAATAAGCAGATTCGGGCGCTTATTCTGACCCCAACTCGTGAGCTGGCTCAGCAAGTGTTTGATACCCTTTGCAGTTACAGCAAAGATTTAGATATAAAACCCGCGGTAGCATATGGCGGTACTAGCATGAATGTGCAGGTTAAAGCCATTCGTGACGGTGCGGATATCTTAGTTGCTACACCGGGGCGTTTACTTGATCATGCCCATGTTGGCACGGTGGATTTACGAAATGTTGAGTTTTTGGTCTTAGATGAAGCTGATCGTATGCTTGATATGGGCTTTATCGATGATATAAAGCGTATTATGCGTCGGATGAAAACAACGCGCCAAACCCTGTTTTTTTCTGCAACGTTTGGTAAGCAGGTGAAGAAGCTGGCTTATGATATTTTGACTGAACCAAAGTTAATTGAAGTTACGCCCGCTAACACAACGGCAGTTACGGTTGAACAGATGGTGTATCCGGTTGATAAGCATCGTAAACGTGAACTACTGGCTTATTTAATTGGTTCAAGAAACTGGCAGCAGGTTTTAGTTTTTACCAAAACGAAGCAAGGATCTGACGAATTAGCTAAAGAGCTGGGTAAAGATGGTATCAAAGCTGCCTCTATTAATGGTGATAAAAGTCAAGGTGCTCGTCAACGCGCTCTGGATGATTTTAAATCAGGTAAGGTACGCGTCTTAGTGGCTACTGACGTTGCTGCACGTGGTTTAGATATTGAACAGCTAGAGTATGTCGTGAATTTTGACATGCCATTTAAAGCGGAAGATTATGTTCACCGTATTGGTCGAACAGGTCGTGCTGGTCTTACGGGTCATGCTATTTCGTTGATGAGTATCGACGAAGAGTGGGCATTAAAAGCGATTGAGGATTTACTGGATAAAAAATTGCCTCAACAATGGTTGGAAGGGTATGAGCCTGATCCAACCATTGCCCCTCCAGATCATTTGCGACGTGGACGTTCTAGTGAAAAACGTCGGGCTAAAGCAAAACATAAAATACATAAGAACCGAGGACGACGTAGTTAGCGACAATTTGAATACAAATGTTAAGCATCATTGATAATGATGCTTAACATTAAATTTGCGTTAATTTGCAGAAAATGTGATAGGTTAAATGGATTTATAAACTGGCTTTTTCATTAATAAAATACAGCTTGGTCTTAGAATAGCATTCTGATAATGTTTCAAAATGTATCTAAGGCGCTGGTTTCAATCGAATAAATTGAATTTTATAGCAAAAGCTATTCGGTGTGATTTGTTTTTATTATTCATAGGTGTTTTCGTGGATCAATTGAGGCGACGGTTACGATATACCGCATACGCATTATTATCTTTTTCGTTTGTTTCTTATTTATGTTATGCGTTAGGTGGGTTTAATACTGAATATACTATTGATGCTAAAAATGCATATTTTTCCAGTATCGATGACAGTTCTCAAGGTGGCAACTCTGTATCTGAAATTGATATCAGTGGTCATTCTATTGTTCTCAATTGTGAGCTTAAAGATAAAGGACGCTGGCCATTTTGCGAAATAGCTATTGATTTAAGTAAAAAAATGAAGGGGTTAGATCTGACAAATTACCATTCAGTTGGTATTGACATTGACTACTTCAGCCCTGTTGAGGGTGAACGCCTTCGTATTTATCTACGGAACTTTGACCCAAGCTACTCTAGTTCTGATGATCCTGTTTCACTTAAATTTAATGCTATAGAGTATGCGCCAGGTGATGGTTTACATATTATACCCCTGAAGTCTTTTCAGGTTTTATCATGGTGGATTGCTGAATATAAATTGCCAGTAGAAAAGGCTGGGCCACAGTTAGACAATATTTTGCAAATCGAAATTGCGACAGGCAGTTATGTTAAGCATGCAAAATATTCCATGCGATTGAATAAGTTAGTATTCTACGGGCAGTGGATGACGGAATCTATGCTGCTACGTATTAATATGATGCTTTGGATGTTAGCGGCGGTTTTCTTTCTTGTGATAGAGCGACGCCGATTAGATCACCAGCTACAGGAAGTGGTTGCTAAGGCCGAATACTTAAAAGATGTGAATGATAGTCTTTATCAGCAGTCATTAGTGTTCGAAGAAATGGCTTATACAGACAGTTTGACGGGAGCGCAAAATCGCCATGCGGTAGACAGTTGGCTTAATGATATTATTTCGTTCTCACGATTGAACTGTCATGCGTTTTCCATGGTATATCTTGATATTGATTTCTTTAAAAAAATTAACGATACCTTAGGTCACCATGGGGGCGATGAGGTACTAAAAGAGTTTGCTCGCGTTTTAAATTTGCGTTCCCGTAAAACAGATGTCGTTGTGCGTTGGGGGGGCGAAGAGTTTATTATCTTTTGTCCTGCCACTGATTTGCGTGGTGCGAGAGAGTTTGCAGAACTGATTCGAGAGATCATTGAAAGTTATCAGTGGCGGAATAATTTAGCCATCACCTGTAGTATCGGTGTGGCAGAATATCAGCCTGATGAAAGTATTGACTCTTTTATTCAGCGAGCGGACAGTGCTTTGTACAAAGCTAAACGATCAGGGCGTAATCGGGTAGAGATTGAATCTAAAATTCAATAAGGATAAAAATATGATTCGCTTGGGTGTTATTGGGACCAATTGGATTACCGACCGATTTATTGCCGCTGCGTTGTCAACGGGAAAATATCAGTTGACTGCAGTGTATTCTCGGCAGTTGGATACCGCAGAGCGGTTTGCTGCCAAGTATCAGGTACGTCATTGCTACGATTCCCTCGAGGAAATGGCTCGGGCTGATGAGCTTGATGCGATCTATATTGCGAGTCCAAACTCTTTACATGCCAGCCAAGCTAAATTGTTTATGCTGCAAGGCAAGCATGTGATTGGTGAAAAACCATTAGCTTCAAACTATACAGAAGTTGAAGAACTTATTGAATTGGCACAGCAAAAGCAGCTGATATTGTTTGAAGCGATGAAAACGGTTTATACCCCTAATTTCGCCATAGTAAAACGCGCATTAGACAAGCTGGGGCGATTACGCAAAGTACATTTTACCTATTGTCAGTATTCATCTCGCTACCAGAAATACCTTGATGGAGACAACCCTAATACCTTTAATCCTGAGTTTTCAAATGGGTCATTGATGGATATCGGCATATATCCATTGAGTTGTGCAATCTCACTGTTCGGTGAGCCGAACAGTATGACTGCTCAGGGCGTATTACTTGACTCGGGGGTCGATGCCCATGGAACCTTGGTTCTCCACTATCGTGATTTTGATGTCACAATTAGCCATTCAAAAGTAAGTGATGGCGTGATCCCGAGTGAAATACAAGGTGAGCAGGGGACACTACTGATTGATTTTATTTCAGAGTGTCGCGGGGTTAGGCTTTATCGTCGGGATGAGCCTGTGGTTGATCTAACTGTTGATCAAGATGAAAACACGATGCGTTATGAGGCCGACATGTTTGCGGATCTTATTATAACCAGCAATACGGCATATGGTGGGTTGCATAGAACGCGTGTTGTGAGTGCCATTATTACCCAAGCCCGTGAAATTATTGGTGTCCGTTATCCGGCAGACCAACACTAACCGGGTATTCGTTTAAAGATGAAACTCACAGAGTAGATTTGTAGAAAGGTGATCATGATGATCACCTTTTTTATGGAAATGAGATAATTAGAATCACCAAAACAGGTATGCGAAAACGGTTAGTACACCGATACATGTCATGTTTAAGTAAATACCCGCTTTCATCATTTCAGATTGCTCAATATGACCAGAGCCAAAAACAATCGCATTTGGCGGCGTGGCAACAGGAAGCATAAAGGCACAAGATGCGGCGACGGCAATCAGTGCCGACAAGAGTACCGGGGATACACCGAGCGCTTCAGCAACCGTTGCAAAAACGGGCACTAAGAGCGCAGCACTGGCTGTGTTACTGGCAAATTCTGTGAGGAACACGACGAAGGCCGCGATGACCAAGATAGTAAAAAAGAGTCCCGCTTGTTCAAGAAAACCACTTAAGCTATGTGCAAGGAATACACTGGTTCCCGTTGCCTTTAGGATGTTACTTAAGCATATTCCACCACCAAATAGTAACAGTACGCCCCAGTCGGTGGATTTTTGAATATCCTTCCATTCAACGACACGAGAAGCGCCAAGCATTACGATTGCGGCTAATGCTACTAAGCTATCAAATTTGCTGAATCCGCCGATGTAGGCATTAATGGGTTTGCTGAATATCCAGAGTAATACGGTTACAGCAAAGATCATCAGAGTGATCAGCTTACCATTACTCCATTCAACAGGTTGATGGTCTAACTCAAAGGTATGTTTTAGATTAGGCTTAAGCATGACGTAGAGTAAGCCAACCGTTATCGGGAGCAAAGTCAGCGAAATAGGGAGGCCAAATGCCATCCATTCAGTGAAACTCAAGCCCACTTCCGCCGCCGCAATCGCATTTGGCGGGCTGCCAACAATCGTTGCTATTCCTCCGATACTGGCGCAATAAGCGATACCGAGTAAGACAAAAACAAATGTACCTCGTTCTTTTTTTGCGTTGACTTTATTAAGCACGCCCAGCACAAGCGGCAACATCATCGCTGTTGTTGCGGTATTACTGATCCACATTGATAGCGCTGCTGTGACGCCAAACAGCATAAACACAGCCACAGACATGCGCCCCTGTGCAATGAGCAGGACTTTATCTGCAATTGCCTTATCGAGTTCTTGTCTATGTAATGCAGCCGCTAGTGCAAAGCCGCCGAGAAATAAGAAAATAATGGGATTAGAAAAACTGCTGAGTGCTTGAGGCGTTTCAAATACACCAAATCCTACTGCGATAATTGGCACAAGCAGTGCGGTAATACTGACATGAAGGGCTTCCGTTAACCACAGAACCGCGACAAAAATCAGTATGCTTAAACCAATAACAACATCATTCTCAAAAGGTAAGGTATTTAGAAGAAGGGTAAAAAGCGCAATGTCGGCCAGTAGAATTAGACTGTTTCGATCTAGAAGCCACTTTCTCAGAGTCATTGATAAGGCTGCCATATTCATTCCTTTAATTTGATTCTAGTTATATTCCAGTCAGTTGAGCACTAACTTTGCGCCAATGTTAACAGTTGTTTTGTTTTTGTTAATATCGACGAGCTCACAGAATCTTCTTTAAATGGGCGAATTATCAGGCGTGTAAACTGGTACCTAAGCAACCTCAAGATGTTCGCTTCATACTAATCACCGTTAGTAAGTGATCATAAATAGCGTAAGAAAAAGGCTCGAGACAAAGGTGACATTTTTCGATAACTAGCTGTTAAACATTAAAAGTCATAACGTAGTCAGCACGTGTTTTAATAAGCTTGAATGAGCCGACATTAACTGCGATTTTTTATCTGTCAGCAGGGGCGCATGCTTGAGCTGAGGGGCAGGGGATGGTTAAAATGGGCATAGATTAATGAGGGCGCTTAGGGCCCTCTAATTCATGATATTCATGACTGATCGGCTCTTTAGGGCCAGAAAATTTAGGCTGCATATTTAGAATATAGAGATCGAGTATGGCCTTTACGCGAGCGAGTACTTCTCTGGCTCTGATTTTTAAACCAGACAGCCCTTTGGGGGAGGGAACCGCGAGACAAATGGCATCAATATCATTGCGATCGGCAATAAACAGTGCTCGCTCACAATGAAAGCGTTGGGTGATGATGACAAAGTGATCGGCCGCGAATACCTTTTTCGCACGAACGACAGAGTCAAGCGTGCGAAACCCTGCATAATCTAAAACAATGTCTTGCTCTGGTAGTCCAGCTTTAAGCAAATCCCGCTTCATCGTCCAGGGTTCATTGTAGGAGCGGTGAGCGTTATCACCACTGAGTAGCAACACATCAATTTTACCTTGCTGATATAACGTAAGTGCTGCATCCATACGGTATTGATAAAACGGATTGAGGGATTTTGCGATGTATTTACTGGTGCCAAGCACCAACCCAATTGAACGTGGTGGTATCGCTGATGCCGTATCAAAGATACGGGAGGCTGCCTGCGCAGACAACCAGCGGTCGAGCAGCAGGATGGATGAGATTATCACGATACAGACAACTGCGCTTATACGGAAAAAATTCAGCAGTTTCATACAGACCTAAAAGCAGACAATAAGTAATTCAAGCTAAAGTATAATACCTTAATTAATTGATAATGTTATGTAAAAATAACGTCAATATTTACCAACTACAACACTGATATTGTTTGATATTCATTCCAGGGAGGTGGCACATCGAAGTGAAAAGCAGAGGATTACTAAAACCTTTTGGTCGGACATACTGGATTTGAACCAGCGACCCCTACTCCCCCAGAGTAGTGCGCTACCAAACTGCGCTAATGTCCGCCAAAAAGCTTTGTATTCATTATGTTAACTATGAATGCAAAGCCAGTTTACAAAAGTTAGAGAAGAAAACAAGTAGCAAAAGAGCAGAAGTTTTAGTGCGATCCCATATTCACACATTTGCTGCACTCAAACGCTGAAAAAGTAATCAATCTTCTATGTGTATCGAGGCCTTACAATTGCCTTTGAATGATCGACTTTGAGGACCAGCTTCGAGTTTTGCTCGCAAAGATGGGGATTTCTCAAAATCCTCTGCAAGGTTAAATCGAATTTCCTGTAAGTATCGCCCTTTTAAGCACGACAATTGAATTCGTTTAGTTGCTTGTTGACCCAGTGCTTGAACCATATTTTTTTCGAAATTAGCAATGGAGATAGTACGGCCGATATGGCCTTTAATATAGTCACCAATCGGGGAGCTATCTACTTGCTTAACAAGGTTTGTCGCCAGAAGGAAATATTCGTCATCTGGGCGAGATTGACAAGAACCGTGTTTTTTCCATTGGTATTGGCCGAAATCTGTCTGATAGTAAAAATTGGGCATCCATGGTGCGATAGTTTCAATGGTTGATTGGGATAGCTCCATCTTATTATCTGGTCGACAATAACCATATTGGATACCGCATTGGCGTCGGTTTGGCCACAGGCCATGTAAGGTTAGGTTATGAACAGGACGTTGCGCGTTTTTTATGGCTGCACATTCCGGTTTGTTAGTTTTAAACTTACCGTGTTCACAAAAACCAGGTTGCCAACTGACCGCGAGAACGTATGAATCATACAAACCTGCAGTTTGGCACTGCTTGCTGTCTGTTTGTTTCTTTGGTGTAGGGACGGTGGTAGAGTGCAGTGATAACGGTTGTTTACCACACTGAATATTCACCCAGCGCAATGATGGTTTTGCATTAGGAATAGACAGTTGTACCCAATCGCCATTAGGTTTGTTTAACAGTCGTGCTTGATATTTTTCGCCGACAGTTGTTTTATGTTGCCCTGGATTACTTTTCTTTTTTATGGATTGGAAAGCCGGGCAGGATTGCGTGGCGATAAATGTTCCTTCTATCTTGACGGCTGCAACGCTGTGAAGAGAGGTGAGTAAGCATGCTGTGAGTAGCAGATAGGCAGATATTCGGCGTATTCTGTGAAATGGCATAAGCGTTGATAAAAAGGAATAAGATTCCCCCTTATATACTGGCAAGCCATGAAAAACAAGCGTTGGAATAATGACTGGCGTTTATCCCCACGTTGTCTCGCTATGTGGGAGCTGAGGGTGTTTGTGTGCACTCAGAGGCGCGTTGTATGAGGAGCTTTGATCGTGCCGCTGCAAAATGCTGAACAACTATGTTATTGAAACGCGGCCTGATTAATGCCAGTAGTTTACACAGAAAAACCGTTTTAAGCTGGATTGACTATAAAATAGAAAAGCAATGTTTTGATAGTTGCGAAACTGTTCACTCTGAACCAAACTGATTGTAAGGTGCTCATTCCCCAAAAAATGCGTAATAAGTGCGAATTACAGTTAAATTTAAGTTCACATAATCAGGAACAAGAGGTATTATCAGCGCAACTGCCTTATGTAGTCTTCAGCTATTGCCACTATCTTTGCTTTAAAACGAATCAGTGATCTGCATCGTATGTGGTTCAATATTACAGAGATTTTATCTCTTCATTGAGATATTTAAATTCGTTGTTCATTTTCGCATATCATGACCGAGAGACTGCAACTATTAGTCATTCGTACTTATCGCACCTCGAATCATGATATTCGGTTTAAGAGGTAATATTCATGGATAATTTTGCAGCTGCTGAAAAAGCGTTATCAGCAATGCTAAAAAGTGTTGATACAAAAACAGGTTCAGTGAAAGAAGAGCGTGTTGATTATCGTCAGATTCTAATTGATTTTGCTGATGAAGTGCCAGGTCGTCAGAAGGCTGTTATCAAGCGTATGCCATTGCATAAGATTAATAATTTGATCGCAGTACTTCATGAATTTAAAGATGAAGCGCGTCAGGTTCGAATGACCGAGATTCTAGCCCTAATGGAAAAAGACGGTGTTCACCCTGAAGATTTAATGGAACAAAGTGAATAATCTAAAACGTATGCATGCTGGTTGTTGATACGAGGCTGAATTGAGAAATGAAGTCGATTGTACATTGAGCATCGTCGTATTCGGTTGTAATAATCAGTTTTTACTGAAAATCACTCTATATTAGTACAGAGTGTAATTATCCTGCCTCTTTAGTGCGCTAGAAATATCTGGCGTACTTTCTTATTGTTAAATTAATATGAAATTGAGCGATCATTTTCTCACTCTCTCCCCATTCGTTAAAGCTTGATATGGTATAGTTTGGTTCTTTGTGGCTGCTTGGCTAAACTGACGAGCAATGTAGGCCTCAGTGTGTGATATTGCAGGTCATAAGTTTTAATTGGCCAGAATATGCCTCCTTGTTTCAGTTCATAAAATTAAAAGGCTTAAAATAGTGGAAACCTTGGTTCAATCGCATCAGCTAGGGAAATCTTATGGTCGCTTTCGCGCGCTGATGGAGGTCAATCTTCAATTAGAATCGGGTCAAGTTCTCGGTTTGCTTGGTCATAATGGTGCAGGTAAGTCAACACTGATCAAATGCTTGCTCGGCATGCATGACTATGATGGTGAGTTATCGATATTCGGATTAGAACCACAAAAAAATCGGGTCAATATTGTTCGTGATTTAGCGTATATTTCTGATGCTGCTGTACTTCCTGAATGGATGACAGTGAAGCAGATTATTAAGTATAGTGCAGGTGTTCATTCTGGATTTAATGATGAGCGAATGGCGAAATTCCTATCTCAGACGGATATCAAACAGCAAACAAAAATATCTCGTTTATCAAAGGGGATGAAAGTGCAGCTTCATCTCGCATTGATCATGTCAACTGATGCGCGGATTTTGATCCTTGATGAACCCACATTGGGGCTGGATCTGATGTTTAGAGAAACATTTTACCAGCAATTAATGGCATGGTTTCAGCAAGGTGACAGAGCGTTGATTATTGCTAGCCATGAAGTCGATGAGATCGCTCATCTGCTAACCGATGTGCTTATCCTTAAAAAAGGTAAGCCTGTGTTTGATGGCAAGATAGAAAAGGTACAAACACGATTTAGCAAAGTCACTATTGCACCGGAGCAACGAAAATCGGCTGAAGCAACAAAACCACTGTATGTCCAATCTGGAGTGAACGAAATGGTGGGATATTACGATAACATTGATGTAACAAAGTTAGCGGCGTTAGGTAAGGTATCAACCCCCACATTGGCAGAAGTATTTGTTGCGCTACAGCAGGGGGCATAATGAAAACGTTACTGACTTTACTTGAAAAAGAATTCATTGAATACCGCATCGTTATCAAACTACCGTTATTTCTAGCCTTGTTTGCTGTCGTTAATTTTATGCTTGTAATGAGTGGCGATAACGTATCAGTTTCTATTCAGTCAACAGGTAATGGGGTGATTGACTGGGGGGGTAACTCAGATCAGTTCGCAGGGCTGATTGGCAAACTGAATGAGATAGTTGCTGGTATTTTGTCTCTGACTCTGTTTCTGATATATGTACCCAAGACGTTGCGTAAGGAAAAACAAGAGGGAACCTTATTGTTTTGGCGTTCTGCTCCGGTATCCGATCATTTAATGATTTTCGCTAAATTGCTCTTTGTTTTAGTGATAGTGCCATTTATTGCATCATTATTACTCTTATTTTCGGATTTTATAGTCTGGTTAATGGCGTCATTCTGGTTGCATGGTGACATGATGGCATCCATGGGGATTTCATTGTCAGGTATTATGGTGCATTGGGTTGAATTTATCGGTCGTTTATCAATCATGAGTTTGGCACTCTTTCCTCTGGCTTGCATTCTCTTAGTTATCTCGCAGTTAGTGCGTTACCCATTATTGACCGTGATTATGGGTGTTGTACTCATTAAGATTGCTCTATTCCAAGCGACAGGGGCAGGAGCCGCGGGGAGCATGTTCTCTGATATTTATTGGTTACCTGTCTCTATTCTGACGGGATCATCGCCAATGGTGGTCTACTTGAGTTTTGGTCTGTTATCGAATGTAAGCTTATTAACCATCGGTGTCTTAATGTATTTGTTTAGCTGTTGGCTGAGAGGCCGTGACGACGCATCAAGAATGATATAGCACTGCGATTATTGGCGCATGATAGCAAAACGGAGAGTTCCAAGACTCTCCGTTTTCATTTCTCGTCAATATCAAACCGTGTTATGCGGCTGCGACTGATTGAAGGTATTCAATTTCACGTTTGTACTTACGAACATTGCGCGAAAGGGTGCCTTTGGGCACTTCAAAACGTTTTTCGGCTTCGTAACTTGACAGACCTTCAAAGATAACGGCTTCCACTGCTACCCGCTGGTTATCAGATTTGAAAATCCGCTGCGCAATAATTTGATATTGTGACTGGTTCATATGTAAATTCTCGCTAGGCAAAGTATTCCCGAATGAGGCCATAAAGGAATAAATACTCGTTATCATTGATACTAAAAAGATTACCAGTTGAACCCTAACAGAACCTTAATCAAGCAAGCGTAATCCCGTTGGTAGTGCATCCCCAAAGACACGTTTCGTTTCACTCTCTGTGAGTACTTTTACGGTAGCGACCATTTCTATCCAACTTTCCGGCACCTTACTGGCTTTCAGTTTATCTAAGACAATTGCTCTATTGGTATCATCAAGATCAAGAGTTCGATCGCCTGTCATTCGGCTCATCATCACGGCGGCAAACGCAATATTGGGATCTTTTCGCCAATCAAATGTCATGAGTTCAGGTAAGCAAAATGCCACATGCTGCGGTGTTAATAGGTTATGTGCGCTACCGTAAAATGGCGAGCGGGTAGCAATGCGGCCTATTGCCCACCAGTGTGCCTGTGAGAACTGTGTTTTCTGCAGTCGACCGAAAATCCATTCGATCAACTGTAGTTTCTTGTCAAACGGCAGATTTTCTAATGATGCCGCCAGACGTACCATATCTTCGTAGCTTCGTTCCTGCATTTCTTTAGCCAGCTTGCTGTCACGGCTTGCGCTTGGATTGATATACTTAGCGATGTCTTTGTAGATCACTAACTGTTGCTGCTGGTTTAACCCTCCTGCGATACGACGCCAGAATGTCCACCAATCACTCCAGGTTTGGATATTGTTATCAAATTGGATACCGTGTTGATAGAGTGCCCAAACTTGTTCCATTCGCCATTCATCGGATGGATAACCAAAACCTGGACGTAGGGTAAACCCTGTTAACTTCAGCCAGTTACGCTCGTGGATGTCGGAGCGACGTCGGCGTTTTTTACTGTCTAGCAGCGAGTTAGCGAGTTCACGTAGACAAGGAGTCTCCCAGTTATCACGCTTGCCTAACATTTTATCCAATGTATTACGTAGGGTTTTGATTGTGGTTGGGTCGGTATGCTTTGTGCTGCCACCATACGCTTGTTTAATCAGAGCGATAGCATCATCCATCCGGCTAGGCAATGCGGATTCTGCCAACGTAGATCCGTTGTTTTGATTGAGTTTGGCTAAGTCTTTGCGAATAGCAAATTCGACTTTCCAGCGTTTTGACTCATCATTCACACTTACGCACTCTATTTGTAAGGTACCGACTTCTGTGAGTTGACAGGCTAGAGTGACTTCTTCTCGATCTTTTTGGTTTGCGGCAAGCTCAGCGCGATCTCGTTCACTATCTAGCGTTGCGATAAATGGAGGCAAAGAAATAAAACAGTCATTATCAAGGCTAAATAGCTCACCGGCTTGAGTATGGTTATCATCGGTTGATGAGACAAGATTGAACCGAACAGGTTCGCCAAGAGTGAGGGCGAATTTCCGGTCTTTGAGGCGGATTTCAGTTCCTTCATCAATGCCTTTGGGCAGAATACAAAGGCCTTGCTGGTTTTTCTTTTTGTCTTCTAGCATCAAGAAGAATGAGCGTGCAGAACCACCCCCGATTTTAAGTTGGGCACCATGACGCGCTTTGGCATACGCTACGGCACCAAAGGCAACTGCTAGGTCTGGGTGTGGATTAAGCAGATTTGTGACCGTGTCACCTCGCCACTGTGTAAAGGTAGACAGAACGCGATCAGAGAGTAATGGGCTGTTAAATACACCACCGTTCAGCAGTACAGCAACGGGTATCGCGGGCTGCTTCGGAGATAAGGTAATTCCCTGTGCAGCAAAAGACTCTCGACACACGCTGTCATGCAGTTCAATGAACTGAGCCATGTGTTTAGTGATTGCTGGGTCAGCCGCATAGGGCAAGCCAAACTCGACCACGGCAGCCTGACGCTGATTGGGTTGGTCATCAAACGCGGTTTGTGGAAAAAAGCCATTAAGTGCAATGTTATGTACTTCGTCACGGGTTAAGTCGATACTTTTTGCACCACCAATTAGTCGTGATCCGCCGCCAAGCATAGTGACTTTCGCGGTGTCAGGTGCATTGCCTGATAATAGCTGTTCTTTGACTTTACGGGTTTGCTGAATAAGTTTTGATAAACCGGACGCACTGAGTTTCTTCGTGCTACCATGTAAGCGTTGTTCTGCTACATGCGCTAAGGCTAAATCGATATTATCGCCACCAAGCATAAGGTGGTCACCGACACCGATACGATCCAGAGTCAGTTTCTCGTCTTGAGTACCGACTTTAATCAAACTTAAATCAGTGGTGCCGCCACCGACATCACAAACCATCAGTAGGGGAATGTCTTTTAGTAATGCTTCGGCGTGGTCTTTATTATTGGCATACCAGTCATAGCAAACGGCTTGTGGCTCTTCTAGCAGTAAGATGTTATCAAGCCCTGCCAGTGCGGCCGCTTCTAGTGTCAGTGCGCGTGCTGCTTCGTCAAATGATGCAGGGACAGTGATAACCACTTCTTGATCATTAAGTTTGTCACTGGGGTGGTGATAATCCCATGCTTGATGAACATGATTGAGATAACTGGCACTGGCGACAACGGGAGACACTTTACTGACATTGCCAGTGGCAGACCATGGCAGAATCGCTTCGCTGCGGTCTACCCCAGTATGTGAGAGCCAGCTTTTGGCGCTGACCACTTGGCGACCTTCGACTTTTGCGCCAAGTTCACGGGCCAATGTACCAATAATGGCATGTTCTATGTCGCCATTAACTGGTTTTATCTCCCAAGGGAGAACCAGCTGCGATGGATCTATTTCACCTTCAGATGGGTGATAGCGAAAAGAGGGGAGTAGGGGCTTACGAGCAACTTCACCGGGGGCGATGAGCTGGTCAATGTCAAATATCTTGATCGGGCTTGATTCGAGATCATCGGATATAGGGGTATAGGCAACAACAGTGTGGGTAGTCCCGAGGTCAATGCCGACAAGATAGCGAGGGGAAGACATGCATTACTCCAGTGCAGATCGTATTTTGTTTTTGATTAAGAGAACCATCACAAGATTGGCTTGTGCTGGTTGAATTTAATTTCAGTCAGGTGGATATAAAAACGGCGCTATAAAGCGCCGTTTGAAGATGAATTAATTGTCACGGACATCAAATTCAACTTGCCATTTTTCGCCACCATCTGTTGGAATGGCTTCTAAGCAAAGAGTGCCAAGCTCTGTGACGCGTGAGGCTAGGCGTACCGGAACAACTTGACCGGCTTGACGACCTTCAGCAACCGGTAGGGTAACCTGAATAGCCGGTAATTCTTCCAGTTCTTCAGGTTGCCACCAATCTAGGTGGGTACCCGCTGGATCTTCGCGGCGAACCGTTGAACCGAAGAATTTAAACTGCACAGGCTGGCCAATGATCAAACCGAATTCACGGCTTGGAACGTCAGCGTGTGTGCCTTCTTCCATACCAAATGGTGCCACACACAGGGCTTCCATCGGTGGTTCCATACCTGGAATAGCGGGCATAGAACTTTCGATGCCCACGTAGTAACTGCTTGCGATACCACCGCGGATACGCACGCCTTTACCTTTACGGACCGAACCATAGTAAGAAGCACCGCTGGCAACTGCTAGATCAAGATCCAGTCCTTGCAGACGTTTCGCTTCAGGGCTTCCTGCTGTTGTCAGCCAGCTATTAATGATAGAAAGCAGACGTTCAGACAGCAGATCTGATTTCAGAACACCACCGTTGAACAAGATTGCAGTCGGGCGAATAAAGCCCTCATGCAATTGGTCGTATTTTTCAAATAGCTCGTCAACAGCAGAAGACTGACGGCTTAAGAAACCTGCGACATGGCGTGACACAGCGGCATCTTGTGCATATGGCAGACCCATTTGTGTTAGGGCACCGCGCTGCATTTCAACAGGGTGTTGTTCGACACTAGTGCGAGGGAAGAAACCTTCAACCAGTGTCTGCTGGACTTCGTCTTGAGTCAGCTCTGTTTGTAGCGTGCCACCTAATAGCTTCGAGCCACGGCTTGGTACAACAATCGGCACTGCTTGCAATTCTGAATCACTAAGTAGTGCTTCTTTCGCATCACGGCAGGCATGAGTGATAGCTTGGATCTGCCAAGGTTGAAGTTGCTTACCTTCTTGGGCTAGCTTCATCTTCAGACGGTAGGCTAGAGCCAAGTCCATGTTGTCGCCACCAAGTAGGATATGATCGCCAACCGCGACACGGTTCAGTGTCAGGTTGCCGTCTTCCTCAGTGACCGCCACCAAAGAGAGGTCAGTGGTACCACCACCGATATCCACCACAAGGATCACGTCACCAAGGGTAACTTGATCGCGCCAGGTCTCTTCGTTGTTCTTTAGCCAGCTGTAGACAGCCGCCTGTGGCTCTTCAAGCAGGGTCATGTGTTTGAAGCCGACTTCTCGTGCGGCTTCAGCTGTCAGTTCACGTGCCGCTGGATCGAAAGAGGCTGGTACCGTGATGGTAACATCTTGTTCGAAAAGCGGTGTGTCAGGGTGCTGGAAATCCCAAGCGTTAGCAAGGTGTGCTAAGTATTGACGAGTGGCTTCAACAGGTGAAACCTTTGCAACTTCTTCTGGGCTGTTTAACGGCAAAAACGCGTCGCGGCGGTTGACACCACCGTGGCATAACCAGCTTTTCGCACTCGAAATAAGCCGGATAGGGGTTTTGCTTCCCAAGTTACGGGCCAGAGCACCAACGATAGCATTCGGCTTGCTGCTCCAAGGTAGAGCGGTATCACCTTCTGCTAGCTCAGATTCATGAGCTTGGTACATGAATGACGGTAGCTGATCTCTCTCTTCCACATTGCCAGGCGTTGTTAGCTGTGCAATGGGCATGACGGTAACTTGTGTCGTTTCGTCTTGTAGATCAACGTAGGATAAAACGCAGTGAGTAGTACCTAAATCGATACCAACACTGTAGCGATGTTCTTGTGTCTCTTGCATTACAGTTCAACCTCAGCGGCCGCAACAATTCGTGTATCATGACCGTCAGCTAACTTAGGTAGCTTAACGTCTGTTACTTTCCAGCCACGGTGAATTAGGGTTCCGGTAAAAGGTGCTTCACCCACGACATTACCAGTAAGGCGTACTTCCGATGGATTAAAGCCTTGTGGCAAAGTGATACGGGTTTCTTCTTCTTCGCTACGTATTGGTGCAAAGGCGAAGTACTCGTTTAGCACTTTATGGCCTCCCTCATGGATTACACGGGCAGCAGCACCAATTTCGGCATCAGCGAAGCCTTTGAGATCTTCTTGCATGAAGTCAATAAAGCGAGCTTCTTGCTGAAGCAATGAAAGCAATTGAAGCGCAGAGTCTGGCGTTGATGTTTTCAGCTTTGGTTCAACTTCAACGATCTTCTCGACGATTTTTTCGACTTCAACAACCTTTTCAACTTCGATGATTTTCTCGACAGGTTTTTCAACCTCGACAATTTTCTCGACTTCTTTCTCGACAACTTTTTCGATTTCTACCGGTTTGCCTTTTTTCGTGACATAAAGCACAAGCATGATAAGCAGTAAACCGCCAAGCCACGCATGCCCCATGTCAATCGTTGTCGGCACCGCCGATAAATCTACAGTCAATTTAGAAAAATCAAACGCCATATTCCGTCTTCTCTATACCAGTGAGATATTTATTCACAAATTATGTCGAATATTATCATAATCAAATTGCTTTACACCTAAGCCTCCCATTTTTTTGCCCGAATTGAAGCATTTAACTTTCTTGTCGGTTAATTATCAGGCAACCAAGTCTGACATGACTCTGTCATAGGCCTGACACAGAGCTGTCGTAAGACGATTGTGGGATCATGAATAGGAAACTACGATCGTTTGTTATCCTCGTGATTTTACAACGGTGTCTTTCATTTTTAGCGCAACTTTGCTGGTTTGGTGAGATTATTCATGAAATTATTGCAAGGTTAGGGCGAACCGCCGAGAAATTGGTTACACTCGCCGAGATCAATACTGTTTATTTAGGTGTGAAAATGTCATCAGATTACAACGGAACCAGTGCGGCCTATGCCCGTCAAGAGCAAGGTTATCGAGAAAAAGCCTTGAAAATTTACCCTTGGGTATGTGGCCGCTGTTCTCGAGAATTTGTCTATTCGAACTTGCGTGAGCTGACGGTCCACCATGTCGATCATGATCATACAAATAATCCCGCTGACGGTAGTAACTGGGAGTTATTGTGTTTGTTTTGTCACGATCATGAACATGAAAAATACACTGAGCACGACAACCAGCTTGGTAGCGTGGTGAAAGCGGGTGAAAATGACCATAAAGCAGCGACCTTTAATCCGTTTGCGGACCTCAAGGCAATGATGGATAAGAAAAAATAATTCATCTCCGCTATTGCTGGATTATGAGTAATTCAGCAATTGATTAATGTTATTTGCTTATCGGCGATCCACGTTCTGTTGATCGCCTCTCAATCCACAATACGATAATAATTACGCCTTTTGTTTTCACTATGATATGCATTAAATATCACATTTTGTTCTAGGCGGCGCTCAACTTATTGCTTGTATTTTGATCATAATGTTCATTTTTGAGTTGGTTTGTTCGCGATTTATTTGGATTTTAATAATGAAATGAAACTGCGCGGTGAATATAGGGTCAATATTGTCTCTTTTGCTGTGAACGGCGCTGGAGTAAAAGTCTCTATTTTCAGGTGGTTATTTGATAATTATTCTATTTGTAGCTTTATCGTCAGAAAAAAAACTTTTGACAGTAAATTAGCTATTTTTTTGGCGGTTCTCGGCGTATGATTCTGCTTCGTATTCCTACGTTTCAACGTGCTAGAAAATGTTGACTTCAATGAGTGATCCTCTTTTTTTATGAGCAAAATAATTGCACCGCGCTTCTCTTGGAAGTTTCTTACCCCTCGTTACTGGCCAACATTATTGCTGATCGGTGTAATGTACTTGCTTAGTTGGCTTCCATACGTTGTCCAGCGTTTACTGGGAAAAGGGATAGGCCGCTTAACCTTAGGGTTGATGAAAAAGAGACGGTTTACTATAGAACGTAATCTTGAACTTTGTTTTCCAAAAATGGATGCTAAAGAAAGGGATGCGATGATTGTCAGCAATATTGATAACTGCGGCCTCGCCCTGTTTGAAACCGGTATGGCGTGGTTTTGGTCTGATGCCAGGGTTAAGCGTCACGTGCGAATTGAAGGTTTAGAGCATATTGAACAGCTTGAGCGTGAGGGGAAAGGTGGATTATTTATTGCTGTCCACTCGCTGAATTTGGAACTGGGTGCAAGGGCATTTGGTATTCATAAGTCAGGTTGTGGTGTTTATCGTCCGAATAACAACCCCTGTTTTGATTATGTTCAGTATAAGGGACGCTCTCGTTCAAATCGAACATTGATCGATCGTAAAGACGTAAAAGGGATGCTTCATACATTGCGTACTGGTGGTCGTGTTTGGTATGCCCCTGATCACGACTATGGTAAGCGTCGTTCAACATTTGCCCCTCTTTTTGCTGTAGAGAAGGCTTGTACAACAACAGGAACCAGCTTGTTGGTTGATAACAGTGACTGTGAGGTGTTGGCTTTTTCGATGATAAGAGAATCTGATTCTGGTCAATATGTAATTCGTATCACACCACCGTATAAGGATTTCCCACGTAATGATCCTGAACAAGCTGCCGCGTTTGTCAATAAAGTGGTAGAAACGTCGATTATGGCAGCGCCTGACCAATACATGTGGTTGCACCGTCGATTTAAGACTCGTCCAGACGGTGAAGCTTCGCTGTATGCAAAGCAAGCTGATCTAACAACACACACGGCGTAGTGTTAAGGTGGCGTTAATGAAAGCATTAGCGCCATTTTTATTTACCAGCAAGCCAATTCTTCAACTACTCCTCGCTTTCCCTACCATCAATGCCGAATCATGCATTTTGAGATAGCTTAGCTATACATTACTATACTCAAATAGCATGTATATTGCCTAATTGCTTTACTTGATCAGTGCTTACAATAATCGTCTCATTATTTGCTGAATATCTCATCACAGGCTTAATGTATGCTGAATTTTGACAAGACGGCGACCACAGCGCTTGATTCACTGTTTTTCTGGCAATAGAATGCACTGTTCAAAATAAATTTTGTAGATCAAAATTTGCGTGTAACGCATTGAAAAAAGAATTAAAAACGGAATAGTAATGTTACGGGATACTAATACGTATGAGTAAATTCACTGCGCCGACTTTCACTAAGTCTCTCTTGCACCCGCGCTATTGGCTGACACTGCTGATGGTTGGATTGATGTATCTGATCAGTTGGCTTCCCTATTTTATTCAGTTCAGATTGGGGCAGTTATTTGGCCGTTTAGGCATGTCTATTGTTAAAAAGCGTAAGCTGACAATTATTCGCAATCTTAAATTATGTTTCCCTGATTTGACGCAGGAGGAGCGTGATCGTATCACCAAGAAGAATATCGACAATACCGGACTTGCGCTGTTTGAGACCAGTATGGCGTGGTTTTGGCCAGATCTTCGTGTGGAGCGTCATGTTCAGTATGAGGGATTTGAGCATATTAAGCGTCTAGAGGAGGAGGGAAAAGGCGTTTTGCTTGTTGCCATTCACTCTTTAAATTTAGAGCTTGGTGCAAGGGCATTCGGTATAAAGACACCGGGTGTGGGCGTGTATCGTCCGAATAATAATCCATGTTTTGATTATTTCCAATTTAATGGCCGTATCCGTTCGAACAGGTATATGATTGATCGTAAAGATGTAAAAGGCATGCTACGTGCGTTACGTAAAGGGGAGCTGGTATGGTACGCCCCTGATCATGATTATGGTCGTAGACGATCAACATTTGCGCCGTTATTTGCCGTTGAAAAGGCGTGTACCACGACAGGAACCAGCTTGCTGGTCGATGCATCTGACTGTGCGGTTGTGCCGTTTGCGATGGTCCGCAACACAGATTCAGGTCAATACACGTTAAAGGTTTTCCCTCCATTGGATGCGTTTCCACACAATGACCCTGACGCAGCAGCCCGTTATGTTAATAAAGCCATCGAGCGCTCGATAATGGAAGCGCCAGAGCAATACATGTGGTTACATCGACGCTTTAAAACTCGGCCAGAAGGTGAATCATCCCTGTATTAAGTCTGCTTAGGGGCTGTTCATCGCCGTGTTTAAAAAGTGGATTACGGTTTCAGGCGTTGCCACGCATTACACAAGAGATGGAAACGATCGGCATTACCCTTTGGCCGATCTGGGTGCCAACGCAGGGCTAATTGTCGCCATTGGCGTCGAATAGCAGATGGAGAAGCTTCTGTGTTGAGCCCGAACAGGGCGAGATCTTCTGCACGGGTAGAATATTCTTGGCTGCTATTTCCGATAATGCCGCGATAGCGTTGCCAAAACGCTGTTAAGAGTGCGTCGATTTCCGATGCTTTAGTGCTAAAGTGCTGCCAATCAAGATAGTAGTCACGCAGTGGGTCTTCACAAGTAATCTGCACTAACCCATTGTGGTTGTTAATTAACCTGATATCCATCGCGACAACGTTTAACCATTGTTCAGGTAATAGCATTGCTTGAAGCTGGTATAACCCATTCATCAGTAAAAAGTTTTTCTTGAAGAGATCCTGGCTGGGCTCTGCGCTGAGTGTTTTGAGTATATTTTGCTCAGTTAATGCCGTTGCGAGGGTGTGGATTTTCCAGCCGCATGGCTGTCGTTGAAGCAAGCTTAATAACGGCCAGATCAACGGATTTTCTTGGCCTGAGAGATTGGTATCCATAACGCTTAAACTGGTGAAATCAGGGTATTAGCTTATCAGATCTTAACGGTGAACATCGAGTAGGGTGAGGCGTCGCCGCCTCATCCCTCTCACAGAACCGTACGTACGGACCTCGTATACGGCTCATGTACATTTCCATTCAGCGTAAGTGCTGAACACATGCCCTGTCACAACATGTTCAATATTGACTAAACCAAGTTCATTGAACCATTGATTTGTCATAGCGTAGCTCGATAACGGACTCGCAGAGCTTCTCCAGCCTGTCATTCGTATGTGACTAAACGGCGGTTTATATC